>DASPGL010000001.1:0-3676 GCA_035620635.1 Nitrospira sp.
CCGGTCTTGGGATTCGGCATCAACCCGCGGGGCCCGAGCACCTTGCCCAATTTTCCGACGGACGCCATCAGATCCGGCGTGGCGATGGCACAATCGAAGTCCATCCACCCCCCTTTGATCTTTTCCATCAGATCGTCCGCTCCCACATGATCGGCCCCGGCCTGACGCGCCTCCTGTTCCTTCTCACCCTTGGCAAATACGAGCACGCGCACCTTCTTCCCGGTTCCATGGGGAAGCGAGGCCGTTCCCCGAACGAATTGATCGGAGCGCTTGGGATCAATCCCCAGCCTGAGCGCCAAGTCGACGGATTCATCAAACTTCGTGAACGCTGCCTGCTTGACGGCTTCGACGGCTTCGCGCAACCCGTAGGCGTGCGGATCGACCTTTCCCGACGCCGCCTTCATTTTCTTACCCATTTCATTTTCCCCCTCTGCCTACTGAATTTCCGGAGCGGACAGTGGATGGCCCGCCACTGTGCGCATCGAACCCAGTCCCTTTACCCTTGCACAACGACACCCATGCTGCGGGCGGTGCCCTCGATGATCCTGACGGCCCCTTCCAGATCAGCCGCGTTCAGGTCAGCCATCTTCTTCTGCGCAATCTCGTTCAGTTGTTTTCTGGTGATCTTGCCGACCTTGTCCTTTTGAGGAACCCCCGATCCCTTGATGATCCCGGCCGCCTTCTTCAACAGGTCGGAGGCCGGCGGTGTCTTCATAATGAAGGTGAACGTCCGGTCCTTGTACACCGTAATGACCACGGGGATGATGCTGTCGCCTTCCTTCTGAGTCTTGGCGTTAAACTGCTTGCAGAACTCCATGATATTGACGCCATGTTGACCGAGCGACGGCCCCACCGGAGGTGCCGGATTCGCCTTCCCTGCCGGAATCTGCAACTTGATCTGTGCGGACACTTCTTTGGCCATGATTCACTCCCGGGCTCTCAGCGATCAGCTCTCGCAAGCGCTGACGATGGAAAGCCGACTGCTGCGTTAAATCCGTTCCACCTGCAAGAACCCCAACTCGACCGGCGTCGACCGGCCGAAGATACTCACCATGAGCTTCAGTCGACTGTGATCCTCATCAACCTCGTCCACCAGCCCGTTAAATCCGAGGAAGGGCCCGTCGACGATTCGCACATTGTCACCCTTGATGAACTTGACCTGCTCACGCGGCTCGGCTTGCCCCGCGTCCACCTGTTTGAGCAACGCCTCCACTTCTTCGTTGGTCAATGGAAGCGGCACCGCCCCGCCGCCGACAAAGCCTGTGACCTTCGGGGTCTCCTTGATCATCTGCAAGGTTTCATCCCCCAGCGGTGACTCCAGTTCGACCAGGACATACCCGGGGAAAAACTTGCGTCGGGATGTCCGTCGCTTCCCGTCCTTGATCTCAATCACATCCTCCGTCGGCACCAACACCTGCCCGAGTTTCTCAACGAGGCCCATTTGATTCGCGCGTTCCATCAAGCTGGTCTTCACGCGTCCCTCAAACCCCGCGTACGTATGAATGACGTACCAGTTCTTCGTCATGCCCCACCCTTCAGGTCTAGAGGTCACCGCCTCGCCCAATGTCCGCTCAACTACCTTCCCTTAGATCAGTTTGCCGACCAGCCACACGAGAAACGAGTCCACGACCGAAAGATACAAGGACATCAGGATGCAGAAGACGATCACGACCGTTGTCGAGCCGAGGGTTTCCGCACGGGTCGGGAAGGACACCTTCTTCAATTCGCCCCGCACCTCCGTGATGAACACCCGAATCGACTCTGTCATGCGCTTAAACATCACCGTCTCCGCTTGTTACCGTTTCGATCGACGCCACGTGGCAACCCCTGTCGCTCTAACCACCCTTACAGTGCGCATCCGCCAGCTCTACATTGATAGGTTGCGCGGCACGAGCGAGCTATCTTATGGACCTCCCAACGCACTCGCGATGTTGATCCGTCGGCCAAAATTGTAAGGCCGACGGTCCGCGCAAGCTCGGACCTCACCCGAGCACGCCCCAGCGGTGCTTTCTCCGCTCAGTCAGAACCATCATAAGCTTCGCGGTCGAGCGAGCTCTGTATGGCAGGGGCACTAGGATTTGAACCCAGACTTTCGGTTTTGGAGACCGACGTGCTGCCATTAACACTATGCCCCTCCGCACCGTCCCGAGTGTTGAGTTCTGAGTGCTGAGTTGCCAGATTTCAAACTCAAAACTCAGGACTCGCAACTCAGCACTTTATTTCACTTCCTTATGAGGCGTGTGCTTCCGGCAGAACTTGCAGAACTTGTTACGTTCCAACCGATCCGGATCGTTCTTCTTGTTTTTGTTCGTCGAATAATTCCGCTGCTTGCAGGCCGTACAGGCCAGATCAATGATTTCGCGCATCGCTTTCTCCTCGATCCAGGCTGACAGGGCACCAGGCTGACAGGTTGAGGAGTTCTCTTGTCAGTCTGGCTCCATGTCAGCTTGTCAGCTGCTCTACGCCAGAATTTCGGTGACGACGCCGGAGCCGACGGTCTTACCGCCCTCGCGCACGGCGAAGCGCAGGCCCTGATCCATCGCGATCGGGCTGATCAACTCGGCCGTCACACTCACGTTGTCCCCCGGCATCACCATCTCCACCCCCGGATTCAACTGCACCACCCCCGTCACATCGGTGGTCCGGAAGTAGAACTGCGGCCGATAGCCGTTGAAGAACGGGGTATGCCGGCCGCCCTCTTCCTTCGTCAACACATAGATCTCTGCCTTGAACTTCGTGTGCGGCGTGATCGTCTTGGGCTTGGAGAGCACCATCCCGCGCTCCACTTCCTCTTTCTTCGTCCCGCGCAAGAGCACCCCGATGTTGTCCCCCGCCTGCCCCTCATCGAGCACCTTGCGGAACATCTCCACCCCCGTCACCACGGTGACCTGGGTGGGCCGCAATCCCACGATCTCGATTTCATCGCCCACCTTCACGATCCCGCGCTCGCAGCGCCCCGTCACCACGGTCCCGCGCCCACTGATCGTGAAGACGTCTTCGATCGGCATCAGGAACGGCTTGTCGATCGGCCGCTGCGGGGTCGGAATGTAGGTATCCACCGCCTCCAACAGCTTCATGATGCTGGGCACGCCCAGGGGGCCCTGATCCCCCTCCATCGCCTTCAAGGCACTGCCCTGAATGATCGGGGTCTTGTCGCCCGGAAACCCGTACTTGCTCAACAGCTCGCGGACTTCGAGCTCGACCAGCTCCAACAGCTCCTTGTCATCGACTTTGTCGGCCTTGTTCAAAAACACCACGATGTAGGGGACCCCCACCTGGCGGGCCAGAAGAATATGCTCGCGGGTCTGCGGCATGGGGCCGTCCGCGGCACTCACCACCAGAATCGCCCCGTCCATCTGCGCCGCCCCGGTGATCATGTTCTTCACATAGTCGGCGTGCCCCGGGCAGTCCACGTGCGCATAGTGCCGCTTGTCGGTCTCGTACTCGACGTGGCTGATGGCAATGGTCATGATCTTCGTGGCATCGCGCCGCCCCTGGCTCTCGCTCGCCTTCGCCACTTCGTCGTAGCTGATGAACTTCGCCATCCCCTTGTCGGCGCACACCTTCGTCAACGCCGCCGTCAACGTCGTCTTCCCGTGGTCCACATGCCCGATCGTCCCAATGTTTACGTGCGGCTTCTTCCGCTCAAATTTCGCCTTCGCCATACGTCGCTCCT
>DASPGL010000002.1:0-10905 GCA_035620635.1 Nitrospira sp.
ACGACTCGTAGCACGTTCGCAAGACCGCATGACACAAAGTTCCCAGCACCAGGGCATCAGGCTCCTGGGCAATGGGACGGCGCACCGGTTCAAGCCGAAGAATATCTGCGGCAAAGTACTGGAAGGGGCAGCGCGCATACCGCTCAAGCGGCGTCGGAGCGACACCTCGCTCTACGAGGCGTGCCCAATGAGCGGACAGAGGGCCGGTCTGGCCGTCGAATGCCGTCAGTGCCTGGCCATCGGCTTCGATGTGACCTAGGGCGGAGACGGCATGGCGGAACAGCTCGACATCCTGTCCCGTCGCCATGAACAACGGAGCGGGATCGTACCCCTGCATCGCCATCCACTGGGTCACCTCAGCCGGAGGAAGAAATCGCCGAATCGCCGGCCGGCGGGCGATCCGATCCGTGAGCCGCCGCGGCACCGATTCAATCGGACCATGACGAAGGTTCAGCTGCTTGGCAGCCTCCATGATATACGGCGACGCAGCCAATAGCCGCCCGTTGTCATCGGCGCGCTGAAACGACAGATAGAGCCGCTGCGTCGCGGCCTGGCACAGTAGCCTGAACAGCAGCGCCTCTTCATCGTAGCCAGCGAGCTTTTCGTCGACCTTGAATCCAAGCGTGGCATCCAGAACGCGACGGTGCCGATCGCGCAGGAAGGGATCTTCCCTGATGTAACGGGGAAAGGTCTTGTCATTCAGGCCGAGGACGAACAGCGCCTTGAACGGAAGGCCACGCGCTGCCATAGCATCGAGCACCCGCACACCACGGTGAGCACCAGTGTACACCGGCACGGAGGCCCGTTCGATCGCATGGGCAAACAGGTTCACGAACTCCGCCCAACTCAGTTCCTTGCCGATCACATCAAGATGCCGGAGGGTGTTCCAGATCCGATCGATGACCTGCCAGGCGGCGTACTGTCGGGCGGTGGCCGCATCATCCGCGTTGACCGTCGCGGCCTCCGGACGGCGGACATGCCGGGTCACCACCCACTGAAACGCGTCTACCAACTGCCCGATCGTGCCATGCGGCGGCAGTGTCCCACAGTCGTCGAGCAAGTCCGCCACGACCTGCCAGCACCGCGCGCTGACGTCCGGTGCGATCTTCACCGAAACGCCCTGCGCGGTGTCATCGTTCTTTCCATCCACGGCGAGCCCTGTCTGACTCGCTTGTTTGACACGTGCCCATTCATCCCGGCCATGCGTGATATGGAAAGCCGAGATCAATAGCTTCCACTGTTCGGGACGATCCTGGGCCGATCCGGCCGAGCCCGTAGCGGAACGGTAGAGAGGACATGTGATGACGTCGAGCATCGATGTACGATAGAAATCGTCGATCGGCAAGGTGGCCAGTTGGAGCAGAAGCTTCGAAAGCGGTTCATGAATAAGCGGTCGCACTGCCGTCGTCTCCAAGGGAACACGATGACGGTCAAACACTCCCTGAATGAGGGTGCAGTAGGGATCCACTGTTCGAATCACCACGCCAATTTCGTCAAAGCGGACGCCGTTCGTCTCGACCAGATCGAGGATCGTGCGGCAGGTCGACGCCAGTTCTTCCTCAGGTCCAATCACGCTGGACACGACGAGCGTCGGAGAGGGGGCACCCTTAGACGGTCCGGGCGCCGGGAGTCGGATGAGTGTCTCTGGCCCCGACAGCAACGGGTGGATGTGGCGATCGAGAAATCGTCGCGCAAACCCATACGCGGGTTCCTCCTCCAACGGGAAAAACAGTGTGGTAGGAGCCGAGGCACTGATCGCTGCGAACAGGGACAGCTGTACTTGTGTCAGGTCGTAGAAACCGTAATAGAAGATGTGTTTGAACGAGGTAACAAGCGGGGACGAGGGCACGAGCGGTAGAAGAGATTCGGCAAGATCATCGGCCGTGCCTACGTTCAGAGTGTTGCCCACCTCCTTCACCGCAGCATGCAACGAGAAGAGCGCCTGGAGCCAGTCGGTATCCTCCTTGTCAAAGCAGCCTTCTGTGAGTCCGCAGATAGCCGCCGCCGGATCAACTCCTGCATCCTTCAGATCGCGCACACTTGACCAGAGGGCTGCCCAGGTGCCGGAAGAATGTCCGAGATGTTGAAGAGGGGATAAGCCCGAGAGTTGGCTGTGGACGAGATAGCGGATCAACTGCTCAAAGAAGAGATCGTCAACCACCCGAACCGGGGTGAATGCCTCCGGGGGGCGGACCTCGCCGGCCAGACGGAGTGCCAGCTGATGGAATGTGAGCACGTGCACATTGAGCCACGAACGCCGGTGCTCAAGGCACAGCAGGCGCGTAAGGTGATCGAGGAGTGGTCGCGAAGGCACGAGGATCGCGAGGGGCGCAAACGGATCCTCAGACTTCAACCGGTCGAGGTGTTCGATGAGGGCAGTCTCGAGGGAAGGATGAAAGCGGCCGGTGATGACCTTGAGCATGGGATAGGCCGTCACTCGTCAGTGGTCATTCTGCACCCGCAAGGATGGGAGGTACCGTCTTCTCGATTGACCGATGACGAAGGTCGAATGACGTGTCGTTACCCGGTTTCCGGACCTAAGAGCTCTCCGTTGCAGTCCACGCAGGCCCAGTCGCCGTCGATGAAACTCATCGGATCGCCGCAGATCGGGCAGTCGGGAGGAGGCCCCTTCTCAAGCCGCGGCAGAATCGGGAGTTCGATATCGTCTTCATTCACGGGTATTAGTCCTCTCGCGGTTTCATTTTGAGCTGCAGTGCTTTTTCCGCACTCTCTCGGCTCGGGACGCCCACAAACGTCAGCCGCCCGTCGATGATCGTGGCCGGCACAGCCCTCACCGAATGGCGATCGGCCAATTCCTGCCCATCCTTGGTGGTAATATCCACTTCCCTGTAGGAAAAACTGTACTTCACGCGCAACTGCTTCCAGAGGCTTTTGGCCGAGGGACAGGCCCCGCAGCTGGGTGACACCAGCAAGGTGATGTTGGGCATCGTGAAATGGGAAACAGGTTACGGCTACGGTTAGGACACCTCCGTCCGGATCGAATGTTACCACCGGCTGAAAAGCCGGTGCAAGGAGAGGGCAGAGATCCAGTCAGTCGAGCCAGTCCTTCTCTTTGAGCTTCCGGGGCAGATATTTCTTCGTCAGGTATTGGAAATCCTTGTTCGCCAGGGCATCGAGCTCGAATTTTAGCCCGCTGGTCAGCATGCGCTTGATCTCAGCTTGCCAGGTCGGTTTTTGAAACCACTGGTAGTGCATCAATTCTTTGGCACGTGCGATATCCTTCTCGTTCAGTTTGATCCCGACATTCCGCGGCAGTCCGTACCGCTCTGGATCAGCACTGGAGAGACCCATGAACTTCGCCTTCGGAATCGCCATGCGCTGGCTTTCGAATGCCAGGTTGATCGACCCCTGTTTCACCACCGAATAGATGTAGTAGCCCCACGGGTCGTTATCCACCAGTACATAGACCGGGAGTCGATATTCTTCGTGCAGTCGTCTCGCCAGGCGCCGGACCCCTCTCGGCGGTTGCCCGTTGCCCGTGAGCAGCACGCAGTTATAGCGCCGCCAGAACTTGTCTTCCGAGAGCCGGTTCCACTGTGTGCCTTTTTCGATCAGCAGCAAGAAATCCGCGGTGCACCGCCGGATCTCCAGATACTCCGGCTCCACGATCGACGGGACCGAATAGCCCCCCTTGCCGAGCCGTGTACAGTCTACCCGGTCGCCGTCGTCACCGAAGACCACCGGACCCACGATGCTGCCGTTGTTCTCCGCTCTGACGTGCAACTCTTCGCGCAACACCGCAAGCGAGACTTCCAGGTCCTCGATGACCGGATCGGATTCATCCTGCGTGTCGAAGGTATTTTCGTGCGAGTTTTTAATCGTATGTTTCGTCCGATAGTAAATTTCTCGAAGCGAGGTAGTGAGATCGGCCCGCTGCAGTTCCGAAAGCGCATCCGCGACCAGGACCGTCTGCATGAACTTCTTGGTCATCCCGACGTTGAAGAACGAGCGGGCCTGTTTCTTGTTCCCCATTTCGATCAAGCCCCTCCGCTGATTGAACGACACGTTCGAGAGGGCGCGAATGGGAATGGAAAACGTCGGGTCTTTCGATCGTTCCGCCGCTTGGATGACGAGATCCGCAAGCCCTACGAGTTTCCTTTCGACTGCAGTCACCCTGGTCCGCTTGGCTGCCATGAACGTCTACTTCTTTCTGCGCGCGGCGGCTCTCGGAACCGGCCCCTTGTGAGCCGCCTGTGCGTCGTGAAACAGGACCATCTGATGCGCTTTTGTTTTCGCACCCTTCCATCCCTTTGCTTTGTCGACAGGCACTCTGGCCCGTTTCCCCTTCACGGGTTGTTCAAGCGGCTTCTCTCCTATTGAATCCGCCTCGGCTACCGAAACTTGAGCCGCTTCCACCTGGAACGCCAGGGCCACCTCCCCTTCCACTCCTTCCGCCGTCACGATGATCGAATGGGGTAATCCTTCCGGACCCCCGCCGGTCCTGCCGAGCGCCTCGTCCGTCTTGCCCCCCCCTGTGCGCGAAGCCGCAATCTTCTGAAGTTGCGCCTTGAGCTTCTCTTTCGACAGTTTCCCTCCCTTGAGCCGGTCGCACGCCTCAACCACTTCTTCGATATAGAGTTCAAAGATGTTCCTCCGTCGATACGCACTGGCTGCCCGCTCGCGGCGCCGTACAAACAGGCCCAGCCGCCTGCCGCATTCCCGCAAGGCAAGAGTAATCTCTTTTTGAATCTCGTCGTAATCCGCAATGGCTTCTTTGGACTCGCTGGTGAAGGGAACCCAGACGGAGGCCATATGGACAAAAATCACCATCGGGCCTCCGGGCAACGCGCCGCGCGATTGCGTCACGCCGTAATTCTTCCACGTTGTGTTGAGCACCGCTTTGAAGGTTGAACAGGCGGATTGCTGATACAGCAGCGGCACCCGGTTGGCGTAGCGAATCACGCGGGCCAGCTCGGAGTCCTCTTCTTCATGTTCCCCTTCCGCCTTGGGCATGGCGGGGTGCCGAAGTGTGTGCTGATCAGCAAGTCGATTCCCGTAGGCCAGTCCTGCTTCAATGACGAAGGGGTTGCCCCGATAGACGGCAGGCGGACGGGTGACAGCCGTATAGAATTCCCCCTTGATCTGTTTGTAGAGCCCGGCCAGGACGGCCTTCTCGCCGATCGGCGAAAGGCAATTCGTGGGCGGCGCCATGATTTTCGTTGCCTGGATCGCCTGGTAGAGGACTTCGGCCGCATGGCCCTTCAGATCGCGCGGCCTCGTGCCGGGCGATACCTTGGCAGTCCTGCAGATCTCCTCGGCCAGCTGAGAGGATATACGGCAAAAATCACCCGTCAGGAATCCGGACAGGGAATGGCTCTTGGTGTCCTGCAACATCTTGAGTAGCATCCCGAACTCGATGCCGTAAGGATGCGGCTTGATTTCCCGCGGTGACGGCGGCAGTTCATGGTACGTCCGGGGATATTCCTTCGTCTCCCCTTCCGGTGCATGATAGACGAGCCGGACGTGCGGATTAGCAATCGACGTCTGTTCGAGCCATTCGTCCACAGAGGTACGGCCTTTTTGGTACTTCCCTTCGACTTCGAGCGTGACTTGCGTCCCTTGCGCCTGATCCCACTCGATCTGTTTGTTCTCGTGAACGAGCGGCTCGTTCTTTTTTGTGTCGATCTGGACCTCAAAGAAATGGGCGGCGGCGCGCACCCCTGTGCGCGAGATGATGGTCACCGGCTTACCGGTCGTGAGTTGTCCGTACATACCCGCGGCGGAAATGCCGATGCCCTGCTGGCCCCGGCTCATGCGCAAGCGATGGAATTTGGACCCGTAGAGCAGCTTGGCGAAGATCCGGGGAATCTGCTGACGGACGATCCCGGGCCCGTTGTCACGGACGGTAATGCGAAATCTGGTTGCCTGGCTGGCCGGGGGCGTCGTCCCACTGGCCGGAACGACTTCGAGCCGGACCGTCACGTCCGGCAGAATCCCCGCTTCCTCACAGGCGTCTAGCGCGTTGTCCACGGCCTCCTTCACGCAGGTCAGCAGGGCCTTGCGAGGGTTGTCGAATCCGAGCAAGTGTCGGTTCTTTGTGAAGAACTCCGATACAGAGATTTCCCGCTGGCGCGCCCCCATCTCGACCGCTGTCACCTGCTGCGCCGGCTTGCCGGTGATTTTCTGCGTGGCGGCTGGCGGCAAGGGTGGTTTGCGGGCAGACATCGGATTTGACGAGGCAGTCGCAGTCTTAGATTGAGCCATTCATCCTCTAGAGAATCCTCCCGAAAAATTGCGCGGCATTGTACACAGATTGCGCATGTGAGGGAACCCTGCCCTCTGAATAATTCTTCAGTGGTGACGTGTGCGGGAGAAAGGCGAACGGACAAGGGGAGGATTTGGGTGGGAGGAGCACGCACCTACCGAGAGCCAGTAGGTACGGTGGAGATCTTGGGAGGACTTTAGGCTTCCCAGTACACGCTGGTCTTGCACACCGTCCTCAACACTCGACCCCCTGATGAACCACATTCCCTCGGGGCGTTAACTCCCCCCACAGGGATACGATAGGCCTCAACCCGAACCGAGTCAAGCAAGAAGGGTGTCGGAACAATTCGTCGCCAGAAGTCCCACTGGCGCCTCCTCCTAGAAAGCGACCGTTCAAAGACACCTCAGACGGCTAACACCATTTCAAACCATGGTGCTGACACTATTGTTCAGGCCAGCCCTTACGAGTTGCCGCCTTCGTCGAGGGCGATACATTCATCGATCAACTGTTCCAGCTCGTCCATTTCCTGCTGACGAACTTCCAGGAACTTGACGCCGAAGGTCTGGTCGTGAATCCACTGGACCTGCGCCTGATCGATATAGATCGGTTCTTCGACTCCGGGGAGGATGAGCTTCACGACGATCTGCTTGCCCGGTTGAACGACCAGGCGGCTTTCAAATTTGGCGCCGCCGAGCGAGAGATCGATCGTCTCCCCTTCTACCTCGTGCGAATTCGTTCGCAAGAGACTTTTGACTTGCGCCTGCACCCGCCGATGTTGCCGTCGGTCCATTACGCGCTACCATACCGTGTTCCAGCGGGAAAATCACGTCGGACCGGGATTCCGGTTCAGCTGAAGCACCTGTTCGCTTGAATCTCGATGAGGCTTTCGCTATGGTAGCGCCCAATGGACCGAGTGCGTTCGCGCCAGATCTTCCTTGCCTGCGCGAGCGGGGTACTGTTGCCGCTGTGCTTCCCCACCGTTGATCTCGGACTGTTGGCCTGGGTTGTCCTGATTCCTCTGCATCTTGCCCTCGATCGGTGTCCCAGGCGTCGCGCCTACTGGCTGGGATGGCTGGCTGGTGCCGTCGGCTTTACCGGGATAATGGCCTGGGTAGTGACCGCCATGACCACCTACGGAAAGGTCCCGCTTCCGGCCAGCTATGCCATCCTGATGCTCCTGACCGCCTATCTGGGACTCTACGTCGGTCTCTATTGTCTTGCTGTCGTCTGGCTGCGCGAACTCATCCCGCGATACGGGATTTTCTTCGCCCCCTGTTTTTGGGTCGCGTTGGAACTCGTCCGCACGTACTTCCTCTCAGGGCTTCCCTGGTGCCTTCTGGGCTATTCGCAATACCGCGAGGTAAATCTGATCCAGATCGCAGATCACACGGGTGTGTACGGGATGTCATTTCTGATCGTACTCGTCAATCTCGCGTTAGCCGAGCTGCTTCTGTGGCTCATGCCGTTTTTCCGGAGGTTTCACCCGGCGAGGCTTCCCTGGGAATTGCTCACCGCTGCAGCCGCGCTCCTGGTGTTGTCGTGGTTCTACAGTTCGACAGTCCTCACCGACGGGCCCGCGAAGCAGGCTCGCGCTTCCATTGCGGTCGGTCTGGTTCAACCCAACATCGATCAGGCCGTAAAATGGGACGCCGGCTACCGCGACGAGACCATGCAGCGCCTCGACCGATTGACTGCGCAGCTGGGAACCGGCACGGATCTGGTCGTCTGGCCGGAAGCCGCGACACCCTTTATTCTCGAACGTGAAAAGGAATACCAGGTACAGCTGATCGGCTGGGCGGACCGCGCCAAAGCACCCATTCTCCTCGGTAGCCCGGCACTGCGTTTCTACCCTGACCGCAGACCCTATCTGTTGAACAGCGCCTACCTGCTTGCTCCGGACGGGACTGTGCTCGGACGGTACGATAAGCATCACCTCGTGCCGTTCGGCGAGTACATTCCTCTGAAATCGTCGCTGTTGTTCTTTCTCGACAAGCTGGTGGAAGGAATCGGTGATTTTGAGGCAGGACCTGGGTCGACCGTCCTCTCGTTCACACCTCGGTCACTCGACGGAGCTAATCCATCCGCCCCGCGACCGGTCAAGTTCGGGGTCGCGATCTGTTACGAGGTGATCTTCCCTGATTTGGTACGCCAATTCGCCGCCAATGGCGCGGAGCTCCTGGTGACGATCACCAATGACGGCTGGTTCGGGCGATCCTCCGCTCCGGCGCAGCATTTCTCCATGGCCGTGTTCCGGGCGGTTGAAAACCACTTAGCTATTGCACGCGCGGCCAACACCGGGATTTCGGGCTTCATCGATCCCTTCGGCCAGATCCTACAGGCCAGCTCCCTGTTTACCGAGGAGGCCCTGCAGGCACGGCTTCCGCTCAGGCAGTCCCGGACGTTTTACAGTTACTACGGCGATGTGTTTGCGTACGTCTGTGCTATAATCTGCGCGCTTTTGTGTCTGTACGGTTTTTCCCGCACGAAGGAACCCGCTCACGGGACAACCGCAGTTACGCCCGCATAGCGGGAGAAAGACGATGCATGCTGGACGAGGTACAGGTTCGCGTTCGCGCCATTGGCGAGCAGGTTTCCGAGCTTCGGGGGCATCTTTGACCTAGCCCGTATGGCATCGGATCTGGCACAACTTGAAACGCAGATGAGCCAGCCCGGATTTTGGAACGATGCGCGGGCTGCCGCGGCAGTCAGCCGGAAAAAAGCGACTATCGAGCGCGAGCTGCAGCAGTGGCGTGAGATCGAGGCCAAGGTGAGCGACCTCGGTGCGCTGCTGGAATTGGCGGCCGAAAGCGGCGACACGGGACTTGAGCAGGAACTGACCGCTGAGCTGCATCAGTTGGAACCCCGGGTCGCGATCCTCCGCATCGAGCTGCTGCTGTCAGGCGAACTGGATCCCAATAACGCGATCCTGGCGATTCACCCCGGCGCTGGCGGAACTGAATCGCAGGACTGGGCGCAGATGCTCCTGCGCATGTACGTGCGCTGGGCTGAAGGCAAGTCTTTCAAGGTGGAAACGCTGGATCTGCTGCCCGGAGACGAAGCCGGGATCAAGAGCGTGACACTTTCCATCACCGGCCCCTATGCCTACGGCTATCTGAAAGCGGAGGCCGGCGTCCACCGCCTGGTGCGCATTTCTCCCTTTGATTCGAACAAACGGCGGCACACCTCCTTTGCCTCGGTGTTCGTCTATCCCGAAGTCAGCGAGGACATCGACGTGGTGGTCGAAGAAAAGGACCTCCGAATCGACACGTTCCGCTCAGGCGGTGCGGGCGGGCAGAACGTGAACAAGGTTGAGACGGCCATCCGCATCACGCACCTGCCGAGCGGCATCGTCGTGCAATGTCAAAACGAACGGTCCCAGCTCCAGAATCGCAACGGAGCGATGAAGATTCTCAAATCGCGCCTCTTCGAGCTCGAACAGAAGAAAAAAGAAGCGGAGTTCAATGCCATCGTGGGTGAAAAGAAGGAAATCGCCTGGGGCAGCCAGATCCGATCCTATGTCTTCCAGCCTTATCAGATGGTCAAGGACCATCGAACCGCGCATGAAACTGGCAATGTCTCGGCGGTCATGGACGGTGGGATCGACGGATTCATCGAAGCCTATTTGAAAATGAAGCTCACGAAAGGAAGCGACCAGCTGTCTACTGCCTGCAGACCCGATGACGTTCTGTAACTGCTGCGACATGATGGCCGGAACCTGTCTGCCGTCTTATGGATGAACCAAGCGAACAGCGACACCAGCGCATCAAGAAGCTTGATCTCCTCCGGGAGGCCGGCGTCTCACCCTACGGCGCCCGCTTCGAGGTCAAGGACAGAGCCGGGCAGCTCCTCAGACTCCACGGCGAGAAGACCAAAGAGGTCCTGGAACAAGAAAAGATTTCCTGCACGGTCGCCGGCCGCGTGGTAGCCCTGCGCCGTTTCGGGAAGGCTGGGTTTGCCGTCTTGCAGGATGGGTCAGATCGGCTGCAAGTCTATCTCAAGAAGGATTTACTCACCGCACAGGCATACACTGTGGCGGAACAGCTCGACCTCGGTGATTGGATCGGCGTGACGGGAGTGCTGTTTCGCACGAAGACGAATGAGTTCACGGTCGAAGTGCATCAGTTGACCTTTCTGAGCAAAGCGCTCCGTCCGTTGCCTGAGAAATGGCACGGTCTCACGGACATTGAAACCCGCTACCGCCAGCGGTACGTTGATCTCATCGCCAATCCCGAGGTGCACCACATTTTTGCGACCAGGAGCCGGATTATCGCAGGTATCCGTTCCTTCCTCAATGAACAGGGTTTTCTCGAAGTCGAGACTCCGATGATGCACCCGATTCCAGGCGGCGCCGCGGCCAAACCTTTTGTCACTCATCACAATGCGCTCGGCATGGATCTCTATCTTCGTATCGCGCCGGAATTATATCTGAAGCGGCTGATCGTCGGCGGATTTCCACGGGTCTTTGAGATCAATCGAAATTTCAGGAACGAAGGCATCTCAACCATCCACAATCCTGAATTTACGATGCTCGAGTTCTACATGGCCTACGCCGATTTCCACGATCTGATCATCTTCACCGAAACCCTCATCTCCGGTCTGGCCCGGGAGATCCTCGGCACGACGGTGCTCGACTACCAGGGCCAGGCGATCACGCTCACGCCGCCCTGGCGACGCTGGTC
>DASPGL010000003.1:0-3025 GCA_035620635.1 Nitrospira sp.
CGATCTCCGCTTCCTGCTCCTTGGGCACGCGGGCCGGTAATTCCAGTTTCACCTGACCGTCTTCGTCCAGCATTTTGAACTCGAGCAGCGCGGTTTCCTTGATCAGGTCTTTCGCACGCTTCGGCTCCTTGATCCCCGGCAGCTGCACGACAATCTGCTTCAGACCCTGCCGCTGCACCACCGGTTCCGCCACTCCGAACTGATCGATACGGTTCCGGATGGTTTCCAGCGCTTGATTGATGGCCGAGTCCTTGATGCGCGTGACCTCAGCCTCCCGGACTTCCCACACCATTGAGTTCGCAGCCCCGGACGACTCCGCTTCCATGAAGCTTGGAAAATCGTCGAGCAATTTCAGGATTTGATCTTTAAGGTCCGCGTTCTGGAATTGGATCGTAATGTGCTGAGGCCCGGTCCGTTTCACGGACTCCGCCGGAATTTTCTTGTCTACCAGCAGGTCATGGAGGGAGTTGACCGACCGGTCAATGGCGATCTCCACCGCTCGATCTTCATCCACTTCCAACACCAGGTGGATTCCCCCTTGCAGGTCGAGCCCCAATGTGATGCCTTTGTTCGGCAGAACCGTCTTGACCCAAGAGGGAAGTGACTGAAAGGCTGGCTGATAGGACGGAAGGAAACACACCACCGAAACCATCATCACCATCAGCAGTAACCACAATCGCCCGCTCACCTTTTTCATGTCGTCCTCAACCCCTTTGTCCTCGACGGCTCATGCATCCTTGTCTTTCTCATCCTCTTCCGCGCGTATCCGCCCGATATGCTCCCGCTGCATCTTGATTTTGGTATTATCCGCGATCTGTAGCGTCACGGTCTCTTTTCCCACGTTGACAATGGTGCCCCAGATCCCGGAGGCCGTCACAACCTTGTCGCCCTTCTTCAAGGCATCCAGCAGGGCTTTTTGTTCCTTCTGCCGCTTCTGTTGCGGCCGGATCAGCAGAAAATAGAAGATGATGAATATCAGCAGGAACGGCACGAGGGACAGGAGCCCTCCCTGCCCAGATCCGCTTCCGCCCGTCCCCTGGGCCCACGCAATGGATTGCATCCACATACAACAGATCCCCTCTCTCGGTTACACGTCATGAGCGGTGCGCTGGAAGGTTCCGGCATCTCGGCTCGCCGATGCGGCGACATCCGGTGCATCCTGCGCCTGGGCTCGATAAAAGTCCGCTCGAAATTCGGCGAACGTGCCATGGGCGATCGCTCCCCGCATCCGACGCATGAAATCTGAAAAATACCAGAGGTTGTGAATCGTGTTCAGCCGCGAGGCCAGCATCTCCTTGACGTGATACAGATGATGCAGATAGGCCCTGGGGTACCGCCTACAGACCGGACAGCCACAGGTCGGGTCGATCGGCTGTTCATCAAGACGGTACTGCGCCTGTTTGATCAGGACACGACCGAAACTCGTGAATAGCCAGCCCGTCCTGCCATGGCGCGACGGTACCACGCAATCGAAGAGATCGATACCGCGCGCCACGCCTTCAACGAGATTCTCCGGCATCCCCACGCCCATCAAATAGCGCGGCTTCGAGACCGGCAGCACTGGTACAGTGACGCCCAGCACGTCGTACATGTCGTCCGAACTCTCACCGACAGAAAGACCGCCAACCGCATAGCCGTCAAAACCGACGCCCATCAGTTCGCGGGCCGAGGCCACGCGGAGCGACCGATCCAGCCCGCCCTGCACGATTCCGAACAGCGCCTGATCGCCGCGGCGGCGGGCAGCCTGGCACCGCTTGGCCCAGAGCGTCGTTCTCCGAACGGCATCGCGCACAACGCCCTGCTCTGCCGGGAGCGCGACACATTGATCGAATGCCATGATGATGTCGGCACCCAGCGCCTCCTGAATCTCGATCACTCCTTCCGGCGTGATGAAATGCGCCGAACCGTCGAGGTGCGATTGAAAACTCACCCCGTCGTCCGTGACCGTGCAGAGTTTTGCCAGACTGAAGATTTGAAACCCCCCGCTGTCTGTGAGGATCGCGCCCGGCCAGCCGGTGAAACGGTGCAGCCCGCCCAGTTCAGCCACCACCTTGTGCCCGGGCCGTACATAGAGGTGATAGGCGTTGTTGAGCACCAAACGGACTCCCAGTTGCTCCAAATCCACAGGGTCGATGCCTTTGACCGGCCCCAGGGTCCCGACCGGCATGAAGGCCGGGGTCTCAATCTGCCCGTGGGCAGTGCTCAGCACCCCCAGCCTCGCCCCCGTAGCAGGATCGGTGCTCATGATCGAGAACTGCACAGTCTCCTCCCTCCGTCCCCCTCTCTACATCCGTTCCGGAGCGGTAATTCCCAACAGGCCCAGCCCACTCCTGATGACTTGTTGCACCGCCCGCATCAACGCCAGCCTCGCAGCCGTCCGTTCGGGACCGATCGACTCTCTTGGCGGCATTTCCATCCCCGTCTGCCCCTCCCGTGTCGGTTCGTATACGTCCGAGTCAGCGGCCGGAGGGAGAATCCGGTGCTTGTTGTAAAACGTGTGTAGCAGCGCCGCGAGCTGTTGCAGATAGTACGTCAGGCGGTGAGGCTCGTAGGCGACCGCGCTCGCTTGTAACACCGCCGGATAGGCGGACAGCTTCCGGATCAAGCCCAGTTCGTCCGGATCGGTCAGCATCGTCAGATCCGTCTCGCTCGGCCTGGGACACGCGATGCCGCGTGATTCGGCGACTCGCCACAAGCTGGCGATACGGGCATGGGCGTACTGCACGTAATACACCGGGTTATCGGCCGACCGCTGCTTCGCCAGTTCGAGGTCGAATTCGAGATGGGATTTGGAGTCCCGCATCAAGAAAAAGAACTTCGCCGCATCAGCGCCGACTTCATCGATGACTTCCCGCATCGTGATGAATTCGCCGGTCCGCTTCGACATTTTCACTTCGACGCCGTTCCGCAACAGCTTGACCAGCTGCACCAGCACCACTTGCAGGCGTTCTTTCGGACACCCATAGGCCTGCATGACGGCCTGCATGCGGGGAATGTACCCATGATGATCAGCCCCCCAGACGTC
>DASPGL010000004.1:0-3243 GCA_035620635.1 Nitrospira sp.
GGTTCTGGGTAGGGCGGTGAGTTGTTCAATCACGGTTTCCGGCTGAGCGCGCCTGACAACCGCTTTAAGCGCATCGGGATCAAATACATCGGCGATCGCCGGTTCTACGCCCTGTTTCACTAAAGCCTGAGTTTTTTCTGAGGCGCGCGTCAGAGCAACTAGAGTGTGCCCTTTGGCAAGCAATTCCGCGATCAGCGGACGCCCGATCGCTCCCGTTCCCCCTGCAACAAAAATCTTCATCTGTGAACCTCCTGTTGAAGTATGGAACTATTGATGAATAAGACAAACATTAGCGCGAGCCAATGCTGCTCGCCGATGCGCCTCGTCGAGCGCGCCCGACCTATCTCTGAACGGGCTGCTCCACGAACGTCGCGATCGGCTGGCCTGTCTCGACGATATAGGTCGACAGCATTCGCCCGGTTTCCGGGCCGAGGTCTCGCGCGTTATGAGGGGTCCGCGGCGGGATCAGGAATCCCTCCCCTGGGCGCAGCACTACGGTGGCACGTCCCTGTACCCTCATCTCGACCTCACCTTCGATGATGTAGCCGACCTCTTCTCCTGGATGAACGTGCCATCCAGACTCGACTCCCGCGGGAATCAGCGTCTCCACCTGCACCATCTCGCGACCTGGAATCGACAAGGGCGAGCGTTGGACCTCCCGCCGAGCAAGCTTGCCCGCCAGGTCGTCCCGTGTTCCCTTATTGGCCTGTCCAGATGCGGGGGCCATGTAGGCGACCACGCCGGCCAATGCGACAACTACAACCAGCACGAAAAAAATCCGTCTCATAGGGTGTCTCCTTCAATATGCTTAAATCAGATACGCACTAGGCTCACCGGGCCAGTTCGCCGAGAAGGATGAGGGTTGCGAACCCCGCAGCGGCGAGAACGCCGGAATAGCGGGGCCCATTGTGGAAGGCCTCCGGGATCATGCTTTCCGCCGTCATGGCGATGAGCGCCCCGGCTCCGTATGCCTTGAGCATTGCCATCGCGTGAGGGCCAAGGTCACTCAGGAAGTAGAAGGCAAGAGCCGTGATCGCCGCAGTGACAAGCGTAGTACCGCTCCACAGGATCAGCACGTAAGTAGAAGAGCGGAACGCGAGACGCATACCGGCTGTCCCGGAAAGTGCCTCCGGCACGTTGGCGAGCGAAAGTGCGATGACCAGTGCCACATCGGGTCCCCCGCCCCTCAGGGTCACGCCAAGGACTAGCGCCTCCGGGACAGCATCAAGCGCGGTGCCGAGCGCGATGGACGTGCCGCTGCCGGGCGCCTCGGCTTCCGACGGCTGCGGCTTGCATTCCCCGCAGCGCTTGCGGTCGTTGGCGTTTGAGAGAGCTGCGTTCGCGATGCTGAACGTAGCGGCACCGGCAACAATTCCGCCTACAGTAGATGCCGCGCCGGCCAGCAGGAGCGCCTCGGATGCGACCTTGAAGGAGGCAGCTGAAAGCAGCACGCCCGCCCCGAGCGACATGAAAGCGGCGATGGCCCGGTGCCGGAGGTGCGTTATTAGACCCAGAATTGCCCCGACAAGCGCGCCGGACGCCGAAGCTAACCCCCAGCAGAAGGCCCACACTGCCTCAATAATACCTTCGGACATTGCATGCTCCTCTTGGTCGTGACCCACGGAATCTAACCAACGGCAAGCACGCCGGTGCAGAAGGGAATCGCTCGCACAGCTACAACGAAGCAAATACGCGTACCGTGGTACGTACCGGCGCTGTGCTGTGCTTTGCACACCTCCTAACGTGCGATTCGCTGGACGATCTGCTGTTAGGCCTGCTTTGCAACCTTATCGGTCCGAATCGGCAGTCTCCAGTTGGGCCGGACGAAATGGCAGGTGTAGCCATCGGGATATCGTTGGAGATAATCCTGATGCTCGGGTTCGGCCTCCCAGAAGTCGGCTGCCGGAACGACTTCCGTAACGACCTTGCCCGGCCACAGGCCTGAAGCATCGACGTCGGCGATGGTGTTTTCCGCAATCCGCTTCTGCTCGTCACTGGTGTAGAAGATCGCAGATCGGTAGCTGGTCCCGACGTCGTTGCCCTGGCGATTGCGCGTGCTTGGGTCGTGAATCTGGAAGAAGAATTCGAGGATCTGCCGATAGCTGATCCGGGCAGGATCAAAGATGACCTCGACTGCTTCGGCATGTGAGCCGTGATTGCGATACGTAGCGTGAGACACGTTGCCGCCGGTGTAGCCGACCCGTGTCGACAGAACGCCGTCGTAGCGGCGAATAAGATCTTGCACGCCCCAGAAGCAACCTCCGGCAAGAACAGCGCGTTCCTCAGTCATTGGACATCCTCCACTTGGTTCAAGTAAGCCCCATAACCCTCGGCTTCCATATCGTCCCGATGGATGAACCGCAGGGAGGCTGAGTTGATGCAATAGCGCAATCCGCCACGGTCCCTCGGACCGTCGGGAAACACGTGCCCGAGATGGCTGTCGGCGTGCGCGGAACGCGCTTCGGTGCGAATCATGCCGTGCGTGGCGTCTCGCAGCTCGTTGACGTTGGCCGGTTCAATGGGCTTGGTGAAGCTAGGCCAGCCGCATCCCGATTCAAATTTGTCGGAGGATGCGAACAGCGGCTCGCCCGACACAATATCGACGTAGATGCCCGGTTCCTTGTTCTCCAGATACTCCCCGGTTCCGGGGGCCTCGGTGCCGTTTTGCTGCGTTACGCGATACTGCTCCGGCGAGAGCCTTGAGATGGCGTCGGGGTCCTTGCTGAATTTTCTCATTTCTTTCTCCATTCTTTAAGTTGTTCGTTTGTAAAGACACAAGTGCTCTTGCATGCGCGTTGCCGTTCTTAAGTCAGTGATATCGGCAGCAGCGGAATTTCGCAGTTGGTTCGCAGGAAGTAGCAGCGGAGCGCTCTTGTCCTTAACAAACAAAACCAGGAATTTGGCTGGCTTGGTGCTGCTTGCGTTCCGGCTGACGATATGGACATCTTTGGGACCTTCATAAAAGGTCTGCCCTGGTGTCAGCGTGACTTCTTTCCGCCCTTCACCTGCATCACGACGGAGCCTTCCAGCACGTAAACAAACACGTGTGCATCGTGTCGATAGACAGGGTCTGACCCGCCCGGCGCATACTCCACTGTTATCATCAAACCTTCCTTCCCGGAAAATTCTCTCAAATCCTTGGACATGAGCGACGTGACCTTGCCCTCCTGAGCCATCAGGGGGGGTGGCAATGAGACTTACTCCTACCCCGCTCGATAATTGTCGATCCGCGCTCTGCCCCCA
>DASPGL010000005.1:0-3952 GCA_035620635.1 Nitrospira sp.
GACCAGGTCAAATCGCTGCTGCCCTTCATAGACACGAGTTGCGACCTGTCCTCCGATCGCGGTGGCAATGATCTCTCGCACATCCGAGACGTTGATCCCGTGCCGGGCGATCTTGCCACGATCGACATCAATCGTCAGATAGGGCTGCCCGAACAGTTGTTCGACTTTGATATCACTCACACCTCGCACGGTACCGAGCACCCCGGCAATTTCCTCGGCCTTGCTCCGGAGAATTTCCAAATCGTTGCCGAACAGTTTGACGGTCGCCTCTGTGCGCACTCCGGAAATGAGCTCGTCAACTCTCTGCTGGATCGGTTGGCTGATGAGGAAGGTCGCGCCAGAAACCCGTGTCAAACGTTCCCTAATTTTCTGCATGAACTCCGGCATCGTCGCGGCCGTAGTCCACTGTTCGAGCGGGCGAAGCCTGACCACCGGATCGCTTTCGTTCGGCTCCTGAGGGTCGTTTCCCAGCTCCGTGCGTCCGATCTTCGAGACCATCATCTCCACTTCCGGAAATTCCATGACCGCCTGTTGGATCCGCTTCTCAATCTCGATGGACGCAGCAAGCGACACACTCGGCAGTCGAATCGCTTGGGGGGCCACCGTCCCCTCGTTCAGGATCGGAATAAACTCACTTCCAAGCGAGGGAACCAGAGCCAAGGCGCCAATCAGGGCGCAGAGCGCTATCGTCACCACAACCGTTCTGTGCCCGATGGCCCATCGGAGTACCGGCGCATACAGGCGCTTCGTTGCACGGACAATCCACGGGTCCTCTTCGCTTCCGCGGGTCAACATCAGCGAACAGAGCACCGGCGATAGTGTCAGCGACAGGACAAGAGACACCATCAGTGCGATCATGATGGTATAGGCGAGCGGTTTGAACATCTTGCCTTCCATCCCTTGGAGGGACAGCAGCGGCAGAAACACTAGAATGATGATGAGAATGCCGAACACGACCGGCTGCCCTACTTCCTTCACAGCCGTGGTGATGAGCTGCAGGCTCGGAACCATTGCAGTGGAACGATGTGAGAGGTGGCGGTAGACGTTTTCGACTACGACCACGGACCCATCCACGATCATCCCGATGGCAATGGCGAGTCCGCCCAACGACATCAGATTGGCCGTCAGGCCGATCTGTCCCATCACGATGAAAGTGGTCAGGGGCGCCAGTACCAGGGTGCCGACCACGATAACGGCGCTGCGAATGTTGCCGAGAAAGAGGAAGAGGACCACCACAACTAGCACCACCCCCTCGGCCAGGGACTTATACACCGTGCCCAGCGCCGCGGTAATCAATTCGATCCGGTCGTAGAACGGCACGATCCGCAATCCGTCCGGTAACAACTGCTTGGCATGAATGTCGTCAACCCGGGCCTTGATACCCTCGACGACGTCCCGTGCATTCCCACCCCGTAACATCAGGACGATCCCACTGACCACCTCCCGTTCCCCGTTGAGCACCGTCGCACCGTGCCGAACCGCATGGTCGATTCGGACCTGTGCCACATCGCCGACGAACACCGGGGTGCCGCCGGTTTCCTTGACGACGATTCGTTCAACGTCCTCCAGCGAACGGATCAGGCCGACCCCTCGCACAATATATTTCTCCGCGTGCTTTTCGAGGATATTGCCGCCGGCGTTCGCATTGTTCCTGGCTACTGCATCGAATACGTCATGGAGGGTGAGGTTATATTTCCGCAGCATGGCTGGCTCGACGAGCACCTGGTACTGCTTGACGTAGCCTCCCATCGAATTGACATCGATCACCTCCGGGGTGCTCTTCAGCAGGGGGCGAATGACCCAATCCTGAATCGTGCGCTGTTCGATCAATCGTTGGTGTTCGGTTTCCTCATCCCCCAGCGGCCCGTGTGAACCCTCCAGGTAATACTGAAATACTTCTCCCAGGCCCGTACTGTTCGGCACGAGCATAGGTTCTGCACCCGGTGGAAGCAGTTCCTCTACTTCCAACAACCGCTCCAGGACCAGTTGACGCGCCAGGTTGATATCCATGGTGTCATCGAACACGATCGTCACCAGCGACAGGCCGACCTTCGTCAGCGAGCGCATCTCCGTCAGGGAAGGCACGCCGGTGAGCTGCAACTCAATCGGATACGTGACCAGCCGTTCGACCTCAGTCGGAGAGAGACCGGGGGCCTTGGTGACGACCTGCACCAAGACGCTGGTGACGTCTGGAAAGGCATCGATCGGGATGGTTCGAAACGCGTACACGCCTCCGGCGCCGATCGTGATCGCGCAGATCAGGACGAGCATCCGTTGACGAAGAGAAATGTCAAGGAGGCGGGAAACCATCAGACAGGTTGTTTCAACAGCTCGGACTTCAAGACAAAGGCGCCGTGGGTCACGACCTGCTCTCCTTCGTTGAGACCGTCAAGCACAGAGATCAGAGTCCCGTTAGATTCCCCCACCCGGACTTCACGCATCTCGTACTCGGTCGCGCTCCGTTGCACGAAGACAAAGGTCCGGCCTTGATCCCGTTGCAGCGCGGCCTCCGGCACCGCAAGCCGATCCGGTTGCGCTTCTGAAAACAGGCGAATCGACGCGAACATCTCCGGCTTCAATCGTCCATCGGAGTTGGACAGTTCAAGACGGAGTTGCATCGTGCGTGTCACCGGATCCAGCACATCACCGACGTAAGTAATGGTGCCTTTGAAGATTTCTTTGGGGTAGGCGTTGATTCTCACTTCCGCCTTCATATCTCCCGACGCATGAACGGCATGGACGAACGGGATGTCCTTCTCCGGGATGTTCGCCTGCACCCAGACTTCAGAGAGATCCGCCAGTACAAAGAGGTTCTCCGTGGTTTCGACGACTTCCCCTCGGGTGAGCCTGCGCCCGATGATGCGTCCGGCGAATGGCGCGATGATCGGGACTACGGATCGAATTTCCCTGGTCCGCTCCAGACGTCTGAATTCCTCGTCGTTCATGCCGAGCAGCTTGAGCCGGTCATGTGCCTCGTTGGTCTCAGCCTGGATACTGAGCAGCTCCGCCTGTCGTCGTTGCGCCTCGGCTTCGCCGATGACTTTTTCTTGAAGCAGGAACTTTGCGCGGCCGTAGGCCTGTTCTGCCACATGCAGTTTCGCCCGCGCCTTCAGATAGCCGGACTGAGCAAGGCCCAGTTCGCTGCTATACAAGATGGCGAGGGGTGCATTGGCCTTGACCTCTTGCCCAAGGTCCGCATAAACCTCGACAACTCGGCCTCGCACCAGTGTCGTAATTTCAGCCATGTTGCGTTGGTTCGGCTGCACGATGGCTGGAAACTCTCGATGGACGCGAAAATCGCTGCGTGCCACCGGCTGGGCGACTACCCCGACACGAGAAGATTCCTCCACGGGCAGCGTGATAGTTCCGGCGGTAGCCGGAGCCGGCGGTTTGCTCGCGACCACATCGTTCGGGGTCCCGTCGCACCCGGATTCCGTGACCGCCAACCCGAGAAACAGCGCGAGGGCCGTCCCCCGAACAGCCGACGAGGCGGATATGGCCGATCTCATCCGCTGCTGCGACCCGAATGTTTGGCCTGAGGACACCGCGCTCATAACGTCCCACCCACTGCCTGCTCAAGACGGGCCAGTGAAACCGCAAGGTCATGCCGCGCCTGCGCATAATCCAGCATGATCTGCCGTTGCACACGTTGCGCGTCGAACACTTCAAGGAGGCTAGAGGCTCCCTGCTGAAAACTGAACTGTGCGAGCCGGAGAGCTTCCTGAGCTTGCTTCAGCAACCCCTTGTCGAAAACCTCGATCAACTCAGCCGTGGTCCTGGCATCCTGATAGTGCTGATGCACAGCCCTGGCCAGCTCGTTGCGGGTCCGCAACAGCTCCGCCTCTTCCCGTCTCTTCGCGCCCAGAGACGACGCAATTTCACCCTGGCGGCGGTACCAGAGCGGCAACGGCACGGACAACCCACCCTGGAACGCCTCCCGCCCTATCTCACG
>DASPGL010000006.1:0-3639 GCA_035620635.1 Nitrospira sp.
AAGCTTTGTTGGCCGAAATCTTGGCGAAGGAATTGCCGGTTGCCGCAGTCTATCTCAGAAATGATGTGAAGAGCCGGCAGCTTGAGGGACTACCCCTTGAGCGGGGGTTCCTCCGTGGAGCTGGCACGACAAGGGTGGGGATCCACGAAGGACCGGCGCGTTTTCTGGTCGATATTGATCGAGGGCAGAAAACCGGCTGGTTTTGCGACCAGAGAGAAAACCGGCTGGTTGCTGCAAAGTATGCAACGGGAGGAGAGGTATTGGAGGTGTTCTGCCACACCGGCGCGTTCGGGATCCATGCCGCTCTGGCCGGTGCTATGTCGGTCGAGGGGCTCGATGTCAGCGAGGACTCACTCGCCATGGCGCGCGAGCACGCCGACCTCAATCAAGTCGGAAGCCGGTGCAGCTACCGAAAGGCGGACGCATTCGAGGAAATGAGGAGGTTGGTGAAGGCAGGGCGTCATTATGATGTGGTGATGCTCGATCCGCCAGCCTTTGCTAGGAGCAAGCACGCCCTATCTGGAGCGCTCGCCGGGTACAAGGACATTAATCTTCTAGGGCTCAAGTTGGCCAAACCGGAAGGGTTCGTCGTTACCAGTTCCTGCTCGCATCCCTTGTCGGCGGATGACCTCTGGACCGCGATCCGCCTGGCGGCGCGCGATGCCAAGTGCGAGATACGTCTGATCGAGCAACGAGGCCAGAGTGCCGATCACCCGATCCTGGCCAGTATGCCGGAAACGCGCTACCTCAAGTCCTTCATTCTGCAGGTTTTCTAATAACCGCCATCCCGATTTCAACCAGATAACTAGTCGCTCGGGGGCTCGAAGTGCCCCGACGGGCGTTGCTGCCAGGGGACTGAGGTCTGGCGGGATTGCTTCACCAGGCTGCGTAAGCTCATCTCGGCGGCACGCAAGAGTTTGGGGTCCGCGGCTTGTATGAGTGCCGTGAGAAGAACATAGAGCGAACGGTTCATGCGGGTTGCGGTGAGGATGCGATCGGTCACGGGGTCTACATGGGATGGAGCCTGGTCTTCAGCATCATCACAGTCTCGAAAGAGACAGTCGAACGACCGGGGATTGTCAAATAACCAGGTCGGTGGAACGTGGAGCGCTGCGGCCAAGGTCTGGATTGTGGCAACAGTGGGATCGACCTGCTGCGATTCAATCTGATCGAGTAGGGCGGAGGGAATACCGGCCATGTCTGATAATGAGTTGAGGGAAAGGTTTTTTGAGAGCCGCCATGCTTGAATGCTCTGCCCGATGTGCATGGGCTGATCATACAGAGAGGGAATGACTGCTTCAACCATCTTGACATGGATGCCACACAGTCATTGTAAATCAAGTAGTTATAGCGTTTTCCTCAAACTGGAAGATGAAGCCAGAAATCGGGTAAAATAACCGCCGAGTGTGGTTAAGCATGAAGGAGGTGGGGGGAACATGTTGGGAACCGATATTCGCGGAATCATGGCTGAAGAGGAAGAAGTTCAGCGTCGGCAACAGGCCCTGAAGTCTCTCGTGACGATGCGGGCAAGACAGCTCCGGGAGTCGTTGGATGAACGTATCAAGCGTGCGAGAAACGGCGGGGACTGGACGCTGCTCTCGAAGGCAGAATGTGCCAATCTCCACAAGCGGGAGAAAGCGCACTTGCGATCACAGCTTGAACAACTCCAGGTTGAGCAAAATCGAACCAGAGGAAAGCTTACCGCTCTGAAGCGGGCGAAGGCCAGGGCCCAACGGATTCGTGCGGCGGAGGCGGCGGCTGAGCGGAAGCGACGGTAGCTGGCCTCACGGTGGACGCGGCACCTGCTCTTCCAACTCTGTCGCGTGCCCATAGTAGTTTGATTCGCGATCTGCTCCATGAGAAGAAGGCCAGGGCAGAGGAGGGAGCCTTCGTCGTCGAGGGCGCCAAGGCCTGTCTCGATCTGATTCGCCGGCATCCCCAGACGGTTCTCAGCCTGACTCTGTCATCCCGCTATCTCCGGAGGGAGTCCGAGTCAGAGCGTCGGCTTCGTGCCAATTTGGCTGTCCGACAATTTGTCTGCTCGGAATCGACGTTTCAAAAGTTGTCCGATGTCGAAGCGCCCCAGGGGGTGCTGGCTGTTGTCAGGCAACCCCAATGGGACGAGAACGGGGTACTCGGAGGTTCGAGAGTCCTGGGGATCTATGGAGATCGACTCCAGGATCCGGCGAACGTTGGGGCCATCATTCGAACGGCCGCAGCGCTGAATCTCACAGGACTCTGGTTGAGTCCTGATTCCGCGGATCATTTCGGACCAAAAGTCGTTCGAGTCACGGCGGCAACCCTATTGTCCCTTCCGGTGTTCCGCACATCAGACATTCGTGCTTTGGTCAATCATCACTGTGCACTGTACTCCGCACTCGTGCCCTCGCCGGGTACGATCTCTCTGAAAGACATCCGGTCGGTCCCCCGGCGGGTCATGATTGCAGTGGGCAATGAGGGGGCGGGATTAGCAGGGAGTATCCTGAATCTCTCCGCGGTCAAGTTTGCCATCCCGTTGGGGAAGAACGTCGAATCGCTGAACGTTGCCGCAACCGTGGCGATCGCGGCCTTCTATCTGAATGATCTCCCGATCGAAGGGTAAATCCTGCTCACAGGCTGACTTTTTCCGTGTGTAGGCGGAATGGCGGATATACTTGAAAAGACATCCCGCCCGTCTTATAGTCTTGCGTAACTCAGCGAGTTCTTCCTCTCACATTCGAGTCATTCGAAGGATGCACGGACGTGCATTCGAAAGCCTCTCCAGGGCGGACCTTCTCTGATAGGCCGAGGAGGAGGAGTGAAGAGTTCGGGGCGAATCTCCACAACCTGAGGTCCCGTCGCGGGATGGTCGGGGAACGCGCGATGGATACCTGTTATGAGGGGTTCTTGGATATGAATTGCGAAAGGTCGGCGACGATGGCGATCCGGTTGGCTCTCGCGCTCACGTGCGTAACAGCCGTGCAACTGGGCATACTGTACGGTGCATCCGTCGCGTTGGCTGAGTCCGGGGCACAAACCTACACACTGGATTCGATCGTCGAACTGGCGCTGGAAAAGAATCCGTTGGTGTCATTCGCCGAAGGTCAGATCGAGCAGCAGCGGGGTCAACAGACGGCAGCCGGCGCCTACCCGAATCCAAGCGCCAGCGGGAATCTTGGAGAGGGTCAACTTCGGGACACCGGCCGTGCGGGGATTGGCCCGTTGTTGGATCGGCAATCACTCACTGAATACAATATGACAGTCGGGCAGCCGGTTGAGTGGCCGTCGATGCGGGCTGCCAGACAGCGGGTGGCGGACCTGGGATTGGCGACCGCGAACGTCGGGATGGTGGAGACGCGGCTGAATCTGACGTCGCAAGTCAAAGTCGCATTCTACGGCCTGCTGTTGGCGCAACTGGATGCCGCGCTTGCCCGTCAGAACCTCGAGATTGTGGAGGGCGTCGCGCGTATCGTCAAAGCGAGGGTAAAATCCGGGGAAGCGCCGCAATTCGAATCGATCAAGGCCGAGGTCGAACTCCTGAAAGCCCGGCAGCTAGTGGCCCGCGCTGACAATGGCGTGCGTGTCAATCGGGTCGTGGTGGACACCCTGACGGGTGGAGCCCTGGGGGTGTCCTATGCCATCCAGGGTGACTTCACGCCA
>DASPGL010000007.1:0-19094 GCA_035620635.1 Nitrospira sp.
TGTCGCCAGGATGGAAAATGCTCCCTCCTATGCAGCTGGCGCGACATCCGACGCTCTGGCGCTGGTCATCGATTATCAGGCACTCGCGAGGGCTCCGATACCGGCGGTCGCCACCGATCCAAAACCGCTACCCGTCGCACCGGCACCGGTCGTATCAAGTTCAAAGACTCCGTCGAAACAGAACAGTCCTGAAGTTGTTTCAACAACGACGCCTGCGCTGTCAGGATCGAGCGCTCCGGCATATGTGGAGATGAGCAATGACGAACTGCTGAACCGCAAACTGGATGAGCTTCGGCAGGCGCGCGAATTCAACAAGATGAAGGAGTCGGAAATCAGATTACTCAAAAAAGAAATCGACTGGCTGAAGCAGGAACTGCGCGAGCGCACAGCAGAAGTGAAGGCCATGAAGACCGAGAAGGTCTCTCGGGCCTCGGCAACGAAAAGGAAGCAGGCTGAAGCCAAGCGATCGTACTGATCTTCGCGACGATCAGCCGACTTCTGTGATCTCGGGCTGGAGCAGGACCACTTCCCTCGACAGGGGTTGCCGGAAATTCATGCGGCAATAACAGGCATACGTGACGTACGTGTCCTGGAGACAGTATCGGGCAAGTTCCGGCCCCTGCCCCTGTTCCCACATTTCCGCGACCTGATCTCCGCTGCCGGATTTCGTCTCGACCTGCAGGGCCCTGGCAAGCACATCCAATTTGACCCACGCACGGGTGTCCCAATTACTCCAGATCGCCATCGTGTCATAGACTGGCTCGGTGCGGAACTTCGCCAGATTGATGTCCAGGCTGGGCTTCACCTGTTGGATAATCGATCGTTTGCGGATGAAGGGCAAATCAAATCCAAGCCCGTTATGGGTGATGAACAACGTCGGCCGATCCTGTGCCAGACGGGCCCAGAACTGACGGAGCAACTCCCGTTCGTTCGCGCCATACCAGGCAACCGCGCTGCGGGCCTCCATATGATCGGAGAACTCCAGGAGCCCGATGCACACGATACGGCTGAACGTCCCGTCGAAAGCTGATTTCGCGTAGAGCTCATCCTCCGCATGCCGTCGCTCCTCGGCCTCCCCCGCTGCGAAGAGATCCCCACTTTCCTCCGGTTGAGACGAGTCGACGCCAGGTTGTTTTCCTGCCAGACGGGCCCATTCCTCACGCGTAGCCTGCACGGTTTCGATATCCAGCACAATTTTCATGGGGACACCTTTAGGAAGTACGTTCCAATGCCCGAATGATCACTTCGTCCGCCGGCGGGAACTCGAAGTGCGCCAGTTCCTCTGGCCGCACCCATCTGATCTCCTCGCAGTCGACCGGCGTGGCCTGGCCCTGCTCGATTTCACAACGGAAGAAATGCAGCTCCACGATCTTGTCCGGATAATCATGCCGGACCATCCTGTACGGAACAGGCAGACCCACCCGGATTCTCAGCTCTTCGTATAATTCCCGCTGCAGGCATTCCACCAGTGATTCGCCCGGTTCCCGTTTCCCTCCGGGGAACTCCCAGTAGCCCGCCAGGTGGACACCCGCCCTCCGACGCGCGATTAAATAGCGCCCGTTCTGGTAAATGAGACCTGCCGCCACCTCAACGACTTTCATGGTGGGTCCGTGTCCCTCGCCCGCGTGCCAGATCGAAAGGATAGGCCCTACAGAAGGATTTCATGGGACAGAGGAGACAGTAGGGAGCGCGTGCCGTACAGACCAGCGCTCCGAAATCCATGAGGGCTTGATTGAAATTGTAGCCTTTTCCTCTCGGAATCAGGATTTCCGACAATTCCCACAGGGCTGCCGTCTGTCCCTTCGGATGACCTTCGGCTACAAACACCCGGTACAGCACGCGCATCACGTTCGTATCCAGGATCGGCGCATCCTCATTGAAGGCAAACGAACGAATCGCGCCGGCGGTGTACCGGCCGATGCCTTTGAACGACAGTAGTTCTTCCGCATCATTGGGCAGCTGGCCGCCATATCGTTCCACGGTTTCGCGAGCGATGCCATGGAGCCGTTCGGGGCGAATATTGTAGCCGAGGGGATACCAGGTCTGCTTGACCTCGGCGACCGGAGCCTCAGCGAGGTCCTCAAAGCTGGGGTAGCGTTCCAGAAATTCATGGTATTTCGGAATGACCCGGTCGACCTGAGTCTGTTGAAGCATCACTTCGGACACCAGAATATGATAAGGGTCCGACGTCTTCCGCCAGGGTAGATCCCGCCCGTGCTCCCGATACCATTTCAAGAGGCGCTGCTGAAAGCGACGTTTGATCGAGGGATGAACTAAAATCGACCGAGGCGATCTGTGTCTTCGCCGGAGGGAATGAGGAGCGTTACGACGAGCCATAGAGTCACGTTGCCTGACGGCATTCTAGGAGCCCGACTCTTCAAAAATCAAACCTCTGCGCTTTCCCTCGGGAGCGTGACCTCGTCGCGGGCATGACGTCTTCTGGGAGATATGCGGTCGGCCCTATTCAACCCACCCCGACTCATGGTAGGCTGTCCGCAAGAGCCGGGAAGAAAGGAGGACCGTCGCGATGAATGCTCATGTGGCTGTCTCTGAAACGGCTTTCCTGCTGCAGTCCTCGCTCCTTCGGATGCTCAGAGCAGGTGGGTTGGCGGCGATTCTCTTCCTCGCAGCACTCCCCGCCCGCGCCGCTGACGCTCCGGTTCCCTGGGAATGTTCTAACTATGAAGGCACGGCCCAAATCCGCTGTCTCAATACCTTTATCGAATTTCAGCGCGACCGGATCAGTCAACTCGAAGGTGAACTGCATGCTCAACGGGGTACGGTCGGCCAGCTCAAAGAGCTGATCGATCGACAGACTGCGGTCACATCCGAATTGGAGAAAAAACTGTCAGAACGCCCCGCAACGGCCATTTTCCCTGCTCCTTCTTACCCCTACATCTCTGCCTATCCACCAACGCTTGGGCTGGGGCTGCATTTCGGACCTCCCTGGAGGTACGGACCAGCTTATTCCTTCCACCCCCATTGGGGTCTCCGGCCTTATCGAACCTGGTGGTTCCGATTTTAGCACTCCGGACGGAGCCCGATCATTCGAGCCTGCCGGGCCCTATTCCACCGGCGAGCGACCGCAGCCGGGATCGACGTTTTCGTTGACAAGAGAGCCCTGGACCAATAGCCTGCTTGAGAGGAGCGCGGGACCAGGTCAGAGCTGCCTCGCCTCCACGAGAACATTGATTCAGAGGGGACTCCATGGTTGTTCGGAAATTCCCGCGCTTTCCCGTGGCAATCCCCAGCACGTTGATTCAAAAAGATAAGTTACGCTACAACGCGTCATTACGGGACCTGTCACTCAAAGGCTGTCGGGTCGAGAGCTTGATTCGCCCCTTTACCGGCATGCAGATCGAGCTGCTTATTCAGCTGCCGGGTGAAGCGCTCCCGATCACCATCAGCAATGCGGCCGTTCGGTGGACAGGATCGCACGGGATCGGAGTGGAGTTCCTGACCGTGGCCGCACCGCATCAGGAGCGGCTCAACCGCGTCATCGAACAGCTTTCAACGCAGGTTGGACGTGCCTAGCCCCGACGCTACCGTGCTTGCCTCCTCTCTCTTGAACTCTCTAGACCGGGAACCGGTCCTGCAGGCTGGCAAGATGCAACGGAAACTGTCCGCGTTGGGCATCGTCCACGTAACGGCGGAGCGCATCGCATACGACCGGAAAAGCCATCTCATCCCAGGGGATGGCAGAAAGCGGAAAGAGCTTCGCTTCCAGACTCTCTGACCCCACGCCGTACCTCGGAGCGAGCATGCGGCCACGGAACACCAGGTAGACCTGCCCGATATGAGGCAGACTCAGCACGGCATACAACGCCGTGATCGCGACGTCGGCCTGCGACTCCTCTTTTGTCTCTCGAACCGCCGCCTGCTCCGTACTCTCCCCGATTTCCATAAATCCCGCGGGGAAGGTCCAGAGCCCCAGTCGCGGTTCGATCGCGCGCCGGCACAGGAGGATCTGATCCTCCCACTCCGGGATACAGCCTGCAACGATCTTGGGGTTATGGTAATGAATAAGCGCGCACTGATTGCACACGTGTCGCGGCAGGTTGTCCCCGGGAGGAATCTTCTGGCTGACCGGACCGCCACAATGGGTGCAGAATTTCACCGGAGAACCTATGAAAGGTTTCGTGAAATACCATCCGTAAAGCAACAACTGGATAGCATAACTGCCCACCGCTTTCCACCATAGCCTCCGTGCTCACACCGGCCATCGGGGCCATATATGTATGATGGACCTGAGCGATGCCCCCTGAAGCCAACGCAGGCCATGCTCTACGGCAGATCCCCTCAGGAATCTGGGTGCTGGGCTTCGTCAGCCTCCTGATGGATATTTCGTCGGAGATGATCCATAGCCTGCTGCCCCTCTTTATGGTCACCACTCTAGGAACCAGCGCTGTCGCGGTCGGCCTTGTGGAAGGGCTCGCCGAATCGCTCGCGCTGATTCTGAAGGTCTTTTCAGGAACATTGAGCGACTATTGGGGCAGGCGAAAGGAGCTGGCCCTCTTTGGCTACGCCCTGAGCGCCTTCACCAAGCCGCTCTTTCCGTTCGCCTCCGGCATTGGAGAAGTGTTGAGCGCCCGCCTCTTGGATAGAATCGGAAAAGGACTCCGCGGAGCACCACGGGATGCCCTTATGACGGACATTGCGCCTCCGAACCTTCGTGGGGCCTCGTTCGGCCTCCGACAGTCACTCGATACCGTCGGCGCCGTCGCCGGCCCGCTGATTGCGGCTGGCTTGATGCTCCTCTGGGCCAACGATTTCCGTGCAGTGTTCTGGGTGGCAGTTCTACCTGGACTCATGGCGGTCGGCCTGCTCTTCTTTGGCATCCAGGAATCGCCACTTCCACAGACAGCCCTGGGGAGGAATCCCATCCGCTGGGAAATACTGGCCCGCTTAGGCGCCGGCTACTGGAGGGTCGTAGGATTCGGTGCTGTCTTTACACTGGCTCGATTCAGCGAGGCCTTTCTGGTTCTCCGCGCACAGCAGAGTGGCGTTCCCCTGGCCCTGGTTCCACTCGTTATGGTGGCTATGAACGTGATCTATGCTTTGTCAGCTTATCCGTTCGGAAGGCTCTCGGATCGAGTCAGTCACCGGCGGCTGCTTGCGCTCGGTCTGCTGGTTTTACTTGCCGCCGATGCGGTCCTGGCGGCAAGCCACCACTGGGGCCTGGTCCTCATGGGGGTGGGGCTATGGGGGCTTCACCTCGGGATGACGCAAGGCTTGCTGACCACGATGGTTGCACACAGGGTGTCCGCAGACCTGCGCGGAACCGCCTTCGGCTTCTTCAATCTCGCGAGCGGAGTCGCTATGCTCATCGCAAGCGTGTTGGCCGGATTCCTATGGGATCAATTGGGCGCCGCCGGGACCTTCGCCGCTGGCGCCCTGTGGTGTACGATTGCCCTCGTCGGGCTGTCCCTTTCCAGGCTGACCGATACGCGATGAGAGCCCTCCACCATCGGGCGCGTAAGCGGATGGACCATCGGAGATCGCGTACGGGGGCAGCAGTACGGAAGAATTTGATCGTGCAGGTCCTGCTGCACTACAATCCCCCGCGACATCGTTGTAAACATCCGGAAAGTACAGGAGAAGCCGTGGCGTTTCTAAAGGTTGGAACAGACCTGTATCACGCGGTGGCCGACTGGTTCAGCGGACGCACTCCGGGCAAGGTCCTCGATGTGGGGACCGGCGACGGAAGGCTCTCCTCTCATCTGCATGCATTGGGGTATACGATGGCCGCGTGCGATTGTATTCCCGAAAACGACTGGCACCTGAAAGATATCTTGTATCGGCAGTGCGATATCGCAAAGGGACTGCCGTTCGACAACGAGAGCTTCGATTACGTGGTGTGCACAGAAGTCATCGAGCATGTTGAGAATCCATTCGCCCTCTGCCGAGAAATCAAGCGCGTGCTTCGACCGGGCGGTGCCGTCATCATGTCCACGCCGAACATTCTGAACCTGCGCAGTCGATTCAAATTTCTTCTCGACGGCAGCTTTCTCTTTTACAACTATCCCCCTATCGAATGGGACCAGAAGGAAGGCCGGCCGCACGTGCACGCCTACCCGATCCGTTATCACGAGTTGGAATATTACCTCTACAAGGCGGGCCTCACCGTCGATGACGCCTTCACGAACCTCCGTTCATACAGCTGGCGGCTATTCTTCCCGATGGAGCTGCTGCTCCGCCTCCATGCAAGGCATATGGAGAAACGGTCACAGCGGAAGGATCACGTGGCGTTGGAACGGATCTACCGGCGCATTCTGAGCGACGACCTGCTCTTTGGAACGCACCTCATCGTCCACGCCACTAGATCCTAGTACCGAGCGAATTGGGGTGCCACAAAAGACCGGCGGGGACCGAGTAGACCGTCTCCGAGCATGTTCAGGAGGGCACGTTACGCTCGTGCGAAGGTCCTTCCTGGGCTGCAGGAGGCAGGGACCACAACAACCGGGTGAGTGCCTTCATTTCGTGTCCGGCCAATTCCTTGAACTGTACCCCGAACGCGGAAGGCCCGATCCAACGCACGGTCGCAACGGGAACATAGATGGGAGCAGCCTGCCGAGGCCTGATCTGCAGATGAATCGCCGTGTCGACGGACATGGCGACCGGGCTTCGCACCCGGCATCCACCCAGGGAAAGATCCTGCACGACCCCCTCTTCGATCTTCACGGTCACCGATGAAAACACTCCCTGGAAACTGACGGGGAAACGCTGGTGTTTGCGTTGTTCCACAGTATTCGCTCTCCGTTCACTGCCCCGATGAATTATAGGCGACCACGATGGACCGGTCGAGAGAATAATTTGTCTCTTCTTGCGACTTGCCCTTCCACAAGCGGCTGTGTAAGGATTTGTCCGGACACCAGACTGAGCCCCAGGTCATACAGAGGAAGGAGGCGTCGCATGCCAGCTAGAGTCGGGATCGGTCCCATTGTAAAAGTCGTCAAGACGGATGAAGAATGGAAAAAGCTCCTGGCACCGGCCGCCTATCGCGTCCTCCGCCATGAGGATACCGAGCGTCCATTCTCGGACAACATGCATGACAACAAGCTAGACGGTATCTACTACTGCGCCGGGTGCGATCTGCCGTTGTTTTCGTCGGAGCACAAGTACGACAGCCACACAGGCTGGCCCAGCTTCTGGCAGCCGCTCGATCCGAAAGTGATCGAAACACGGACTGACTTCAAGCTGTTTGTCCCCCGCACGGAAGTCCATTGCGCCCGTTGCGAGGGGCACCAGGGTCATGTCTTCAAGGACGGCCCGAAGCCCACCGGCCTGCGCTACTGTATCAACGGCGTGGCACTCAAGTTCAGGGCCTCCTAGCCCTGGGACCTTCCGGCTTCCAGCCGTGGATTGTTCCTGTTGCCGTCCGCAAAAGCGCGCCGCACGCCCTGGTCCGTGTAGAATCCGCCTGTCGGCACGATAGTTCCGAACATACTTTCTTGGAGCCAGATCATGAGAGAGGACCTTCGGATCGGATTGGTCGGAGTGGGCCGTATGGGCGCCAACATGGCGCGCCGGCTTCAGGAGGCCGGTCATCATCTGACGGCGGTGTATGACATTCAGCATCGCGCAGCCTGCACACTCGCCGCAGAACTCGGTATCAAGGACGTTGGCACGCCTGCGCTGGTGGCGGCATCCTCCTCTGTCATCATCACCGTGGTGTCGGACGATGCCGCGATGTGCGAAATCTTCTCGGAAGAGGATCCAAACAGCCTCCTGGCTCACGGAAAGAGCCGGCTGTTCATCAATTGTGCGACCATTTCACCCCACGTGCAGATTGCTATCGCGCGCGCGATCGAACAGCGGGGAGGCTTTTGCCTCGAGGCCTGTATGGCAAGCAGTATCCTCCAGGCCCGCCAGGGGACGCTTTATCTGATGTGCGGAGGCACGTCCGAAGTGTTCGCCATGGCAAAACCGGTGCTTGATACTCTCGGAAAGACGGTCCGATATATCGGGCCGGCTGGGGAAGCCGCCAAGGTAAAGGCTCTCGTCAATATGGTCATGAACTGCAACACCGCGGCGCTCGCGGAAGGATTGGGGCTGGGTGCGGCCCTCGGCATCGATCTGGCGTTACTACGAGAAGTTTTCGGCCAGACCGGCGCCGCTTCGCGTGTGCTGGAGACCGACGGAGAAGATATGCAGCAACGGGCATACGAGTGCTACTTCTCCGCGGCCCATGCGGCGAAAGATTCCGTCATCGCGCTCGCCCTGGCCGAACGAATCGGACTGGCACTCCCGGTCGCTCAGGCAACGCTCGGCCAATACCGCCGTCTGATCGCATCAGGAAAAGGCGACCTGGACAAGTCGGCAGTGGCAGAACTCATGTTCAAGGAAAGACAAGACTCTCTGCCATGAGATCATCCGGCAAACCGGGTCGAGAACGGCGCTTAGGATAACGAGAGAAATTTCCTCAGATCTCCCTCTCGTGCAAGCCCCACCAGCAACATGCCGTCCGCCCGTTCGAGCAGCGGCACTCCGGCTTGCCCGGTTCTGTGCCACTGACCGACCCAGCCCTGCAGGATACGGACAGTATCCTCGTCATTCTTCATGAATCTCTCCTGATTCAGGTCTAGGGACGCCAGAACTTCAGTCAAGACCGAGACATCGGAGATGTCCCGCCCCTCGCGCCAGAACGACCAGTAGAGGCGGCAGACAAACTCGTTGCCCCTTGACGCACCCGAAGCCAGGACCCTGGCTGCAACCTGAATTGCCGGACCGGTGTTCGGTTTGCCTTCGGGCACAACGATCGGCAGCATCGGCGCCAGCCGACCGACCACCGCCACTTCGTGCCGAAGCTCTTCCGACAAATGCCCGTTCCAGCGGGCCATAGGAATCGGAAGATGCGGGGCGTGCTGCACGCCTCGCCATTCGACTCTGTCCAGAACTCCATACGCATGCAGACGTTCATGCATCGCGTAGCAAAATGGGCAGTTGAAGTCGCTATACAGAACGATGCGACCCATAGCGCCGGTGTCACTCATGCGCGCACAATACCCAACCGGCCCTATAGAGTCCACCGGTATTTCAGCTTTGCCCGACAGACTTGATCAGTCCTTCGAGCTTGGCCCGCAGCATCGGCAGGGTCACCGGCTTCGTCGCCACGTCATCCATCCCTGCCTGCCGACATTTCCTGGCGTCCTCCGTTGAGGCATGGCCCGTCAGGGCCAGAACGGGAAGGCGGGCATCGATCGTCCGCTCACGACGCCGGATTTCACGGGTCGCTTCATATCCGTTCATCTCAGGGCATCTCACAATCCATCAGCACGGCATCCTAGGTGGTCCGTGCGGCCACCTCCAGCGTCATATTCCCCGCCTCAATCTTGGAAAAGTCCAGAATGTCGTTCACCAACGCCAGCAGCGCTTCTGCCGACCGATGCATCGTTTCGATCAAGGATCGCTGCTGATCCGTCAGCGAGGTATCCTGAAGCAGCTGCGTGCATCCCAAGACTCCGTTCATAGGAGTTCTCACCTCATGACTCATCGTCGCAAGAAAGATACTTTTCGCTTTCGCCGACTCTTCGGCCGCTTCTCGCACGTCCCGCAGGGCGGCATCAGCCGTAATATCCATTCCATAACCGCGGACCTGCCCGAGTTTACTCAGCGGAAAGAAGGACCAAGCCAAGATCCTGTCACCGACCCGGTGTTCCAACATTCCAGTCAGCTGCTTGGCTTCCACGCTCGCCCGCAACAGCGTCTGCAAGTTGGCGGGAAATACCGTCTCCGGTTCTCCTTCCGTCCCCGCAAACGAGCCATGAGATCGACCATGGCGGCATTCACGTAGTTCAGATTCATTCGGCCCTACTATATCGGAGACCTAGGGTATTTCCTAAAGCAGGAATCACCAGAACCGATGAACAACTCCCAGCTGTTCGTGCACTTCTTGGCCACTGAAGTAGCTCACGCGAAGGCCTTGTGCTCAATACTGCCGGTTGTTTCCCATGAGTAAGGTCCGCTGTCAGTCCTTGAGGTTACGCGGGAAGAGAGTCAGATGCTTCGCTCAACCTTCGTCTGGGCACGGTCGCCGCATAGCATTCCCTTTTGCGGTTGTGCTATGTGGAGTGCATGACCGTCCCTCGCATCCTGCTCGTGATTCCTCCGCTCACACAACTAAATACCCCCTATCCCTCCACCGCCTATTTGAGCGGCTTTCTTCAGTCGCGCGGCATTGCTTCGGAACAGGCTGATCTTGGCATCGAGATGGTGCTTCGCCTGTTCAGCCGCGATGGACTCAGGCGCCTGTTCTCGCTGATCCGAAGCCAGAGGCGTGATCTTCCGATGGAAGCGCGTCGTATGCTGGCCAACAAACAGGCCTATCTCGATACGATCGGTACAGTCGTGAGCTTCCTGCAGGGGAAACACCCCTCCGCCGCCACTCATTTGATTCGGGCCGGCATCCTGCCGCAGGGGCCGAGATTCCGTGGACGCGCGAAATTCCCGCGCGGGATGCTCTTGGAAGATCAAGCGAAGCAATGGGCTACGTTCTATCTCGAGGATCTCGCCGATCTGGTCCAGGCCACCGTGGCCCCGCACTTTTCCCTCAGTCGCTACGCCGAACAGATCGTCCACGCCACATCGTCGTTTGATGGGATAGCCTCGGCCATGGCCGAGCCGCCGACCTTCACGGACGAACTCCTGCTCGGCGCGCTCTGGGGCCACATCGATCGCGTCAAGCCGACGCTGGTCGGCCTCTCCGTGCCATTTCCAGGCAATCTTTACGGGGCTTTCCGGATCGCCCAAGGCATCAAACAGCACCGGCCGGACATTTCCATTGTGTTGGGCGGCGGATATGCCAATACTGAGTTGCGGCGCATCGCCGATCTTCGTGTGTTCGACTATGTCGACTTCATCACGCTCGATGACGGCGAACGACCATTACTCTCCCTCATCGAACATCTCGGCGGCAGGCGCCCGCGCCAATCTCTGTGCCGAACCTTCTATCGGGAGAACAGCCGGGTGTGCTTTACAGATGACGCGTCGATCGCGGACTTTTCGATGGATGAGATCGGCTGCCCGACTTACCGAGGATTAGATCTAGATCGGTACCTGACGATCCTCGACAGCACCAATCCGATGCATCGCCTCTGGTCGGAAGGGCATTGGAACAAACTCACCGTGGCCCACGGATGCTACTGGAAACAATGCACCTTTTGTGATGTTGGATTGAATTACATCAGCCGCTACGAGATGACGCCGATACAGCGGCTCATCGGGCAGATCGAACAGCTGATCGTAGAAACCGGCCGACGGGGATTCCACTTCGTCGATGAAGCAGCCCCTCCTGCCGGATTGAAGGCGCTGGCTCTGGCCTTACTGGAACGTGACATGGCGATGACATGGTGGGGAAACATTCGATTTGAAGCGGCCTTCACACCGGACCTCTGCCGCCTGCTGGCCGCTTCCGGCTGCATTGCAGTCACCGCAGGGCTCGAAACGGCTTCAGACCGTCTTCTTGAGAAGATGAAGAAAGGGATCACTGTCGACCAAACAGCTCTGGTGGCAAAGGCGTTCAATGATGCAGGCATCCTGGTCCATGCCTATTTGATGTATGGGTTTCCCTCGGAAACGGTCCAGGACACGATCGACGCGCTGGAGCGGGTCCGTCAACTGATCGCCGCAGGCTTGATTCAGTCGGGCTTCTGGCATCGTTTCACTACCACCGCCCATAGTCCAATCGGCCTGAACCCCGCTTCGCATGGTCTGCGCATTCTCGGTCCTGAATTTCAAGGTTTCGCCGAGAACGACCTGCTGCACCGGGGTCGCGGGAGCGCTGTGCCCGAATGGCTCGGCAAAGGGCTACGACGATCGATGCTCAATTTTATTGAACAGCGCGGTTTGAACATGGACGTCAGGGAATGGTTTGACCATGCAGCCCCTAAGCCGAGAATCTCTCCCACCTGGGTTCAGCGTCTCTTGAAATCCCCATTAGCAGTCGATGAGGTGCGAGCTGAACGGCGGTGTGTGTGGCTCGGTGGAGTACCGGTGTGTGAACCGTCAGGAAAAGCCACGCGGTTAGTCCTGTCGGGAAATTCCATTGCTCGTACGGTCGTGTTCACCGATCGCCAGGCCCTATGGCTGACCGATCTGATCAAACGATCCACTCCACGAAACAAGCCTGATCTCTACCCTCGCGTGCAAGAAGTGAGCGCCACATTCCCTGAGGGTCAAGCAGAGTTTGAACGCTTTCTCGAATCGAGGACCTGGAAGGAAGTTCGATCCGCGGGACTTCTGCTTATTTAGCGGAGAGACTGAGTCGCACGCGTCAGGGATGACGCCCGTGTCTAGAACAGAGGGGTATGAAAAAGAAAGGGCCGAGACTCCTGTGGAGTCTCGGCCCTTTCCGAAGGGAGAAGGTTAGATCACACCCACCTTCTTAATACTGCAACTGCAGGGCCAAGTGGAACGCATCCTGCCGCTGGCCCGCGGCACCTGGACCATAGTTGAAGAAGCCTTTCGTATTGATGTCGCCGTACGTCCAGTAGGCGGAAAAACGCGCATTATGCCCATCAATGACGTAGTTCGCACCGGCTTCCCACTCCTCACGCTGTGCGCTGTTGATCGGGGAAATTCTGGTGAAACGTCCGTAGGGCTGTAACCGGCCGATGCCGATCTTGTTCGGCAACAGGTAGAGCCCATAGACGGTCCAGGAATTTCCGTTGAAGAGTCCCGTTGGTACGATGTTCGGTTGGCCGGTTGGGTTACCTGCTAAGTAGGAATTCAGCTGGTCTCCCCAATAGCGCTTGAACTCTCCGTTGACCGTGAGAACGCCCATGTTGCCGGGCATCAGCTTCTCAAAGAGTGCATCGAACACGATCGCGTTCATATCCGTTGCGAAGGCAGTGCTTCCTGCCCCGTTGTGCTGATGGTGGAAACCCATCGCGATGGCCGCAATATCTCCGGCCGTTCCGTAATAAGTACCGCTGGTGTAGTAGCCGGGGTTGTCTTCATCGTTCAAGAGGTTCCACTGCAGACGGCCGGTGAATGCCGGATTGGATCCGGTATTCGGGCCGCCCGTGGTGCCCTGGGACACCATGAAGGCGTACAACACGTGCGTCCCCATGGGATGGACCTTTCCGAAGAAGGCAATACCGTTGTCCCGGCCGAAGAGTCCGCCGCTGCCGTTGACATTGAAGCCATTCCCACTGTCGGCGTTAAGAAACGGTGTTCGGAAGCCGTTGTACGTTGCATGGTAGAAGGGACCGTTCAATTCGCCTCGGTCAAAGGGAAGCAAGGTACGACCAACCCAGAAGTTCACCTTCTCGTTGATCTCAAACTTCCCGATGGCGTCTAACAGACCAATGGTCGAATTCTGACCGAAGAACGCCGAAGCACCAGCGGCAGTACCAGTGCCAAAGGGGTTTCCGCCGACACCGCAGCTGAAGCATTCGGTATTGAACGTGAACTTGATGTACTTGTGGATCTGCCCGTTGATGTAGATACGAGCGTTGTCGATATTGAACGATCCCTTGTCGTACGTGGTATTATCGAACGACCCAGTCCCAGGCCCCGCTGCTTCGCGGGCATTGTAGCTCGCTCGCATACCCATGCCGATCGAAATCCACTTGTCTTCATCGGTCTTGATCGTACCGCCGGCGTACGCACTGGGCGGCGTGGATGCCATCCCAGTCACCAGCGCCAGCGCGGCACCGGCAACCAAAAACTTGTTCCACTTCTTTTGATCTACCTTCATCGTGGCAGCCTCCCTTGTGAGTAATTAGATCTAACGCCCAACCCCCTTCGAGCCGATCAAAATCTGATCAAGCTGATCATGGCGGCGAGAGTATGCCTAAGTCCGCCAGATATAGCAAGAAATTTTTTTGTCCTGAAAGCCCCCCTCCTTAGAAGGGGGGAACGCTTTACCCTAATCTGCCCGGTCGGACCAACAGGCCCCACTCCCGAAAATAATAAGGCGGGAAGGCCCATGGGCCTTCCCGCCTCTCAGAGATACCCAGCGGACTTCGCGGCTACCGGTTCGGCTGTGCGGTATAGCGCAGGTAGGGCTTCACGGACGTGAACCCCTTGGGAAAGAGCTGCGTAGCCTCGGCATCGGTCACGGCCGGGCTGATAATGCAATCCTCCCCCTCCTTCCAGTTCGCCGGGGTGGCGACCTTGTACTTCGAGGTCAGCTGGAGCGAGTCGATGACCCGCAGCAGCTCATCGAAGTTCCTGCCGCAAGAAGCTGGGTAGGTTAGGGTCAGCTTGATCTTCTTGTCTGGCCCGATGATGAAGACCGAGCGTACGGTCATATTGTCCAACGCGTTCGGGTGGATCATATCGTACAGAGTGGCGACCTTCTTATCCGGATCGGCAATGATCGGGTAGTTCATCGTCGTGCGCTGAGTCTCGTTGATGTCGTTGATCCATCCTTTATGAGAATCCAGAGGATCGACGCTGACAGCAATGACTTTCACCCCCCGCTTCTTGAACTCCGGCGTAATCTTGGCCACTGTCCCCAACTCCGTCGTGCAGACGGGGGTGAAGTCCTTCGGATGGGAGAAGAGAATCCCCCACCCCCCGCCTAGCCATTCATGAAAATTGATCGTGCCTTCCGTGGTTTCCGCCGTAAAATTCGGCGCATCATCTCCCAATCGCAGTGCCATATTCCCCTCCTTCTATCTGGTGATTGATTAGGATCAGCCAATGGAATGGCGTTACGATACTGTGTTGCCGGGGGCCTGTTCAAGAGGGCTTAGGGGACTGGCGCCCTTCCGATTGGCGACTGTCCCTTCACGAGGCCACTGCCAGACCGAGCTGGGTGCGGACTTTGTCGTGACCGGACGCGGTGGTGTTGGACTCCAGAAGGAAGACCCGCTCGTTCGCCAACCTGCCCTGTTCCAATAAATGATTCCGCACGGCCTCGGCCCGCTGCCTGGCCAGGGCTTCCAACTCGGGCTGCGGCACGACGATCCCGGAAAGCAGCCGTTGCTTCATGTCATCCAGCGTCGGAGGTTTCTGCTCAGCCTCCTCAAGCTGACCTGGAGCTGGCTCTGGGAACGCCGCCTGTAGCTTGGCGAACAGTTGCTCTACCAACCGCTGTTCATCCTCGGGGGAGAGCTCCTCCTGTTCCGGTTTGGCCTTCCCACGCTCCTGCTGCTTCATGGCAAGCAGCTGCTCGTGTAACTTGCGGGTACGTATGGCATCCCCATCCAGCATCGCATCTGCGGTCCCTGCCACATCGAGACGGAGTCCCTGACGCTCATCCAGCGCCTTAGCCAGAGCGTCCAGCTTTTTCACCTCGTCCTCAAGTAAGGTCGCACTGCCCGGTTGGAACTGGACGAACTGGAGGTCTTCCTCATTAGCGCCTTCCGGGATGAGTTTCCCGATGAGGGTAAAGGGCGACGCGACGACCTTCCCGAGCAGATTGACGAGCGCCGAGATGACCACTCCTCCGTATTTGAAATCCGGATCGTTCAAATCGCCGCGAATGGGAAGATCGATCTCGATGCGCCCTTTCCGGTCCTGGAGCAGCGCCACCACCAAGGGAACCGGGAGCGACGTGGCGTCCGGGCTCTCGGTTTTCTCCCCGAACGTCAGTTGATCGACCAGCACCAGGTTCTCCGCCTCAAGCAGTTTCTGGGAGACCTTGTACTTCAGATCGAGCGACAATTTTCCTCTCGACAGCCCATAGCCGACGTATTTCCCGCTGTAGGGACCGGCGGGCGTGAGGTCCATGCCGCCCAGCGTGACGACTAGATCGGTAAAGGCATCCTCGCTGAGGGGATTGATTTTTCCGGTAATTTTGAGCGGAGCCGCATTATCGATCTTTCCGGTCAAATCCACGTCGGCCTTCGCGATCTGCTTGGAGGACAGCCCCTTGACGGTCCCGCTCAGTTGCGTGATGCCGGTCTTTACGGATGGCTCGATGGACAGATCACGATAGGTGGCTGCCAGTTTAACCAATTTGACCTGATCCACGGTCACGGGCACCGGCGAGGCCTGCGAGGCCGGTGCCCTCTTGCCATCACCGGTCGGCGTAGCCGGCGTCGCCTCACCGGGCTGCGCCACGACAAGGTGCGACAAATTCGCCGTACCGTCCTTTTCGATCACCATCTGCACCGCCGGTTCCTCCCAGACGATCTCAGCGACTTTCACCGCGGTCGGTTCGACATCCAGTACCAGTCGGTTGAGCGCCAACGATTTCCATGAGACCACCTCCTGGAATTCGGTCCGATCCGTGATCGAAAGCTGATTCACCCCGAGATTGCCCTGAAACCGGAGTAACGGGCTCTTGGGATGTTCCTTGGCATAGCGAACAGATCCGTTCAGATCGACAGCTCCGTCCCGCAGGTCCACGTTGAGAAATCGATCGAGGTACGGTTGAAAGGGCCGGAGCTCCACTTGCTTGATGGCGAGATCCAATTCGGCGGCCATCGGCTCCACCGAGACCTGCCCTCGCACATCCACCTGGCCTGTCCGATTGAGATTCAACGACATGTTGACAGGCAGCGACTTCTTGAACGGGATCTGCACATCCTTCACCGTCACGTCCAGTGCTTCCACCTCTGCATAGGCCGGTTTGGCGAGCGTACGGTCTTCGAATCTTGCCTGATAGTTCCGGATTTCGATCTGATCGACGGCAACGGACCAGGGTTTCGGCGAAGGCTCTTGCTTGACATCGGGTGACGCCGCCTGGGTCTTGGGACCCCCAACGGTTTCGGCGGGAGCGAAGAGCGGTTGATAGTTCAGGACTCCGTTTGGGTCGATCCAGGCCCGGAGACGCGCATCGGAAGATCGTACCTCCCGCACCTTCACCATCTGTTTCTCCAGATCCAATTGGATCCCTCCGATGTCGAAAGCGGGAATCTCCACGACCGGTTCCTCGAAGCCTCGTTCGCCGATCGCGAGATTCCGAAGCGACAGTTTTCCGTGCTGCACCGCCAAGCGGGGAACCTCGGCGCGCAGATCGAAGTGATAGCGCCCGAACAACTCGAATTCACCCCGCTGTACATCGAACCGAAACCGGTCCTGCACCGCCTGATAGAGCGTGCGGAGCTTCACGCCCGACAGGCTCACCGTACCGTCCGACTCAAGCGGCTGCAGCGAGATTGTGCCTTGCCATGCCACTGCCTCACCCTTTCCGATTTCAGCGGTGAAGGCATAGGCGTTTTCGCTGTTTCGACTCGTGCTGAAATCGCGCAACAATATATGGACGGGTACGATATCGATGGAGACAGGTTTGGCCTTAGACTCGTCCCGGTACTCCAAAATCCCGTCATTGATTTCCAGCAGCTCGATCTCCACCGGCATCATCGCCTTGGGCTCGGCTTCCGACTGCTGAGAGGGCACCTCCGCCTCGTCCGCCGGAGGAACGAGGCCCAACACATTCAGCTTCCCCTCCCGGTTCACCTTGGCCGACACAAAGGGCATGATCAGGCGGATCTCGTCAAACCCCAGCGTCTGAAAGAACAGCGTGGAGGCACGCAGATCGATGTAGAACGACTCGATCCCTAGCATCGGCGTCCCGTCCGGCTCCTGTACCTCCAGCCCGTCCAATCGAAGTGAAAGGGCGAACGGGTTGAGCGCCACGTCGCGCACGACCACGGGGTGCTTGAGACCCTCCGCCACGGCGGGAATCCCATAGGCTTCAATAAGGTAGGGGAGCAGGAAGAATCCGATCAGCGCATAGAGACAAAACAGGCCCAGGAACAGTCCGACGAGCACACGCGAGCGAACGATCCGACGCATAGGTCACAGGCCCCATGGTGCGCCCGGCTGGAATCGAACCAGCGACCCTCAGCTTAGAAGGCTGATGCTCTATCCAACTGAGCTACGGGCGCGTTACACAAGGGGCGCTCATCCCTTCACCTCACCCATGAGACTCCAGGTCGAGCAAGCTCGGTTTGGTCGGGGCGAGAGGATTTGAACCTCCGACATCCTGCTCCCAAAGCAGGCGCGCTACCGGGCTGCGCTACGCCCCGACACGGTGGACGCTGAAAAAGGTTTCAGGCTTTGTTCTCGGTCGTTCGTCAGCCTCGACACCCTTTCCTCCCTGCGGCCTCGCTGGAAACCTTTTTGAGCGTCCCCGTTACACAACCTGAATCGACTGAGATTGCTCCATCCACGTTCGCAGCTGGGCAAACGCCTTGGCACGGTGGCTGACACGGTTCTTTTCCTCAGGCGTCAATTCGGCGAGGGTCTTCCCGAGTGCAGGCACGAAGAACACCGGATCGTAGCCGAATCCGCGATCTCCTCTGCAGTCCTCGGCGATCAGTCCCTCCAGAACCCCTTGCGTGGTACGGACCTCACCGCCAGGAGTGGCCATGGCAGCCACTGTGAGAAATCTCGCCGTCCGCTTTGACAGAGGCACTGCCGTCAGTTCCTGCAACAGCTTACGACAGTTGTCCTCGTAGGTTGCATTCTCTCCGGCATACCGGGCGGCATAGACGCCGGGCCGACCGCCGAGGGCATCCACCTCCAGGCCCGTATCGTCTGCGACCGCTGTCAGGCCGGTTGCGCGGGCGATCTCCGTCGCTTTCTTGATCGCGTTGGCTTCGCAAGTGGCGCCATCTTCCTCCACTTCCTGGGCAGCGGGAAAGTCCGCCAGTGTGCGGATCGTTATACCCACATCGCCGAGCAACTCAGCCAGTTCTGCCCCCTTGTGCCGGTTGCGGGTTGCCAGGACAATCGTTCTCACCCCCGGCTCCTTAATCCAGTGCCCCGATCAGGTCTTGCTGAATGGCGGTCAACCGTTGAATCGCCTGCCATCCGAGGGCCAGAAATTCATCCATATCCTGCTTGGCAAACGGCGTCCGTTCGGCTGTGCCCTGCACCTCGACATACCGGCCCCGCCCCGTCATTACCACGTTCATATCCACTTCGGCCATCGAATCTTCCGTATAGGCGAGGTCAACCATAACTTCCCCGCCAACTTTTCCGACGCTGACCGCCGCGAGATAATCCGTCAGTGGAATGCGTTTGATCAATTCCTTCTTTTTCAATACGGCAAAGGCATCCGCCAAGGCAATGAACGCACCGGTAATCGAGGCCGTTCTGGTACCGCCGTCCGCTTGTATCACATCGCAATCGATCCAGATGGAACGCTCACCCATTTTGGACAAATCGGTCACTGAACGAAGCGCGCGCCC
>DASPGL010000008.1:0-4402 GCA_035620635.1 Nitrospira sp.
ACGAGCGGAGGACGCGAGGCCTATCGCAAGGCCAAAGGACGAGACACTATTCCGTCCCGAGATTACCTCTTCGACCCGGAGAACAATATTGAGCTGGGCACGGCGTATCTCAACGTGCTGTCGTACAACCAGCTGGAATCAATCGAAAACAGCATTTCCAGAGAGTACTGCGTCATTTCCGCTTATAACACCGGGCCACGGAATGTCTTCAAAGCCTTTTCGTCTGACGCAGGCACCGCCGTCAACCAGATCAACAGCCTCCAGCCTCCGGCCGTGTATGACCGGCTGAGAACACATCTCCCCTATCGGGAGACGCGGGACTATCTCACAAAAGTGGTGAACTTCCGCAGGCAGTTCGTCTCAGCGCCCGCCAACGACAAGAACTAGCATCAGTGGGCTGGTCGTTCTGGAGGGCTCCGGTCTGGCAGGTTGATTCAACCGGCGATTGAGAACCGATTCATGAACTTCCTCAATCGCATATCGGCAATGGGCGAGAGATCCTCGAATTCGACTCCGTAGGTCTGGTCTTTTCCCCACCGCACCGTGGCCAGTTCCACAAACATGGCCGAGGCTTGTCTCGGGAGACGCAAGCTGATGGCGATCTGGTCCCCCGGAATGATCACCGCCTCCGTCATCATGCGCGCCCCCTTGCTGGACACGTCATAGACGACGCCCAGCCCGCCGCGTTCGATCGCGAGCCACTTATCCAGGCCGACGCGTGCAAATGAGCAGGGGAACGGAGCTGAGACCCGAATCCTGGCATGCTTGCGCAATTGCGGCGAGGGTGCGTCTGAGGCCGGCAGACGCCTGCGGGCCTCCTGTCCTTCGTGGTGCGTGGCGGTCGATTGCAACACAGAACGGGTCCCCTAGGCTTTCCCCCTCGTCGTGATCGTCATGTATTTCGTCAACCGGCTCATCGACGAGGAAGACAGTTTTCTGAAGGACATCCCGTAGATCTGATCCCTCGTCCACCGCACCGTGGCCACCGCAATCTCTGCCGGAGCTGCCTGCTTCGGCAGCCGTAAAGTCAACGCCACCCGGTCTCCTGGCTTAATCGTCGCTTCCGTGCTCACCCGCACACCGTGCAGGGACAGGTCGTACACGACCCCGACCTCCTGGCTTGGCTTGCGGAACCACCCGGTGGATTTCAGACGGGCGAGCGAACAGATAAACGGCGTGGGGATCCGAACTCTTGGATATCGACGAAACCGGTTGAGGACCGATCCCCGATGCACCGTCCGCATGTCCACCTGCCTCGTGAGGCTCACTGTACCTCACGAAGCAGGTTTCACGAACTATTTTGGGGTTTTATGCAGCTAGTACGATTGCACGCCGCGCGCCGTCTGTGCCGACTGAGGTCCCTGGCTCGCGTGGCGATGGCCTCTGAAGCCATGTGGGCGACCCGGGGAGGGACGGGCACTACGATGCGGACCCGCACTCCGGACATGGGAAGACGTTGCCGGTCGGGTGCTTCCCGAAGCCAGCGGGACCGCATGGCCCAGGAGACGCTCGATGTCCCGGAGCTGTTGATGGTCTTCTCCGGTCACAAAACTCGTCGCTCGACCGGTGGTCTTCATCCGAGCCGTGCGTCCGATGCGATGGACATAGTCCTCCGGGCAGTTGGGAAGATCGAAGTTGATCACGTGCCCGATATTTGCCACGTCGATCCCCCGAGCGGCGATATCCGTCGCCACGAGCACGCGGAACGTTCCGCGCTTGAACCCGTCCAGCGCCGCCCGGCGCTGCGACAGGCTGCGGTCACCGTGCAGCACGGCGACCCGGTGCCCGACTTTTTCCAGCATGCGCCCGACCCGATCGGCCCGGTGTTTCGTCCTGGTGAAGACGAGCGCGGTCTCTTTGTCCGCGCCGAGGAGCGCGAGCAGGAGATCGGCCTTGGCATCGTGCGAGGTATGGTGCACCGCTTGCGTAATCCCGTCCGCCGTCGTGGCCGACGGAGTCACCATGACGCGCACAGGATCGTTGACGCTGGCTTGAACCAGCCGGGCCAGATTCGCCGGCAACGTGGCCGAGAAGAGCAGAGTCTGCCGTTCTTCCGGCAACGCGTCAAGAATCTGATTGAGTTGCGGGGCAAACCCCATGTCCAACATGCGATCGGCCTCATCCAGCACCAGCATCTTGATGGCCGACAACAGAATCGTGCCGTTCCACATATGGTCCAGCAACCGACCCGGCGTCGCTACCAGAATCTCAGGGCGTTGACGCAAGCCCCGCACCTGAGCCTGCATATCGGCGCCACCTACGATGACGGTGGCGGACACTCGGCGGCCTCGTCCGAGCTTCTCAATCGTCGTCAGGGTTTGCAGCGCGAGTTCCCGCGTCGGTACGAGAATGAGCGCCTGCGGCTGCCCTTTCGGCAGCACAGCAAGCCGTTCAACCATGGGAATCACGAACGCCGCGGTTTTACCCGTCCCGGTCTGAGCACAACCGATGACGTCGCGTCCTGCGAGCGCCGGCGGGATGGCTTGTGCCTGGATGGGAGTCGGTGAAGAAAACCCTGCGGCAGCGAGATCCCTGAGCAGGGCTTCGGACAAACCGAGGGCATGAAAACTGGCATGAACAGACGTATCCACTACACTATCCTTTCAGTTTGATCGCATTATGACGGGATCAGAGAACCGTGGGGAGAAACAACCGAGAAGGGTGCAACTCCGGACTGGACCTGGTCGCGATGCGATCGCGAAGTCCGTTATGATTAGCACATCCCTCGCCGGACTACTACGAGTGAAATGTAGAGACACCATACAGCATGGCGTTGATGGCGTCAACCCCTTATTCAAAACTATCTATCTATACCCCACGCCCCAACTCCGGGCTCCTCATCTCGGTACAACCTCGCAAGTCTCAAGTTTGACTCCTTAACCGGCCACGTGTTACGGTTCACCATCGTTTGAGCAATTCTCCTTTCCTCGCGCTTCCTGTAATAGGCACTCCCCGTCCCTGCGCGACGCTCTCTGTAGCATCACTGCTCTGACGCTCATCTGGCTGAATGGCATACGCTGCCTTTCCTCCAGGGGGAAGATCCGCAACAGGCATCGAAATAGGGCTTCTTGTCTCTCTGTCAGGTATCCCCCTGGCGAGCGCCTAGTGCCCGTTCAGAAGGAGGCTCCATGAATCTCCATTCAGTCTGGAAAGATCCCAAAACAGGAAAGAAGAAGAAAAAATCAGTCCATAAACCGAAAATCCGCTGGCAACTGCTGGGGCTGACTGACCCAGGTTCAGTTGACACCACGCCTTCGATTGAAGCCATCAGACAGGAAGTCTCCTCGCTGGCAAGACATAGCGTCGGATCGAATACCCGTTCGCGCTCTACGGCCCAAGAGAGCAGGTCGTTAGGCAGGAACCACAAGTCCGGCGCGATCAGAAGCAGGCGCCGCGGGGCCACTGAACAAACGCAAGACGGCGCCTGAGTGGATGCCGCTCTGCGGCGAGAGAGCAGGAACACCATGCTTCCGTCTTCGCCGCTCTTCCGAATGTCCGGCTTCACACAAGCCGGTAATGCGGCGCGGTCGACCTTGATCGCTTGATCGTCAAGGGTTCCGCGACAGGGTTCCCTCTGTAACCGCCTTCATGGTTGGAAGGACACATCATGCTCCCTCAATCAGCACTCTATCGCGCCACCCTTGCAGGCACGTTGGTCTTCCTGTCAGGCATTCTTGCGTCTGCTGTACAGGCCGCTGACAAGGTTCCGGCTCTGCCCGCGCCACCGGCTGCAACCAAACCAAGCAATGCGATTGCCGCCGGCGCGAGCGAAGATTCCCTCCAGGCCTGTCTGGCCAGAATTCCGAATGATGCCACAACCGGCCAGCGTCTGATGGCTGAACAGAGCTGCAGGCGAGACGATGGCGATCGCAAGCCATTTCTAGCGACCCTGGGTCGCTAGCGTTTCGCCCTCCGCCGTACCTGCGCGTCCACAGCGTGGCGTGGCACAGATGGTCCGTGCAGTACCGCGCAGCAGCCGTGTTGTATCTCATCGGAGAGATCGGTGTCCTCGTCTATACCGATTTTGAGCCACGGGACCAGGAATAACTTCGTGGCATGACAGCTTGCTTGACGCAAGCGAAGAAACGTCCATGAACAAACGCGTCTTATATGTCGGCGGCCTTTCCGAGACGACGGACGACAATCATCTCCGCGACCTGTTGGGGGCCTACGGTATCGTAGCTCGCGCCTACGTCGTCCGACATAAACACAGTGGGAAATCGGCCGGCTATGGATTTGTGGAAATGGGCTCCAGTGACCAAGCCCTGACCGCGGTCATCGCACTTGAAGGTGCCTTGCTGGACGGCAATGCGCTGCGCCTTTACGTCACGCCCTACGTATCGACGTATTCGTAAGTAGGCCACTCGAGCAAGAGGAGGCACAGCAATGAGTCGCACCAACC
>DASPGL010000009.1:0-6183 GCA_035620635.1 Nitrospira sp.
CAGCCATCCGCAATTCGTCGCAAAGCTGTTTGAGCTCGAAGTGCCGGAGGTCATGGAAAAGATCATCGAGATCAAGTCGGTGGTCCGGGAGCCGGGTGATCGCACCAAGATCGCGGTCACATCACGTGAGAAGGCCGTGGACCCGGTCGGCGCCTGTGTGGGCATCAAAGGGTCACGGGTGCAGGCAGTCGTCCGTGAGTTGCGAGGCGAGAAAATCGATATCATCACGTGGACCCAGGATCCCCGCGTGTTCATCGCGGAGGCCCTCAATCCGGCAACGATCGAAAAAGTGGGCATTGACGAGGAAAAGAAATCGGCGCTCGTGGTCGCCGCCGACTCGCAGCTGTCGCTGGCCATCGGCAAGAACGGCCAGAATGTCAGACTGGCGGCGCGCCTGACCGGCTGGAAGATCGACATCATCAGTGCTACCGAGTACGAAAAAGAGAAGGTCGAACGCGACAAGGAAATCAAGGCGGCGCTTGCCGAGGAGGCCGAGGCCCAGCGGCTGCAAGAGGAGGCTCGGCAGGCCGCCAGGGCCGAAGCCGGCGAAGCCTCAAACAGCTAGAATACGGGAACAGTCCGATGGGAATGCGTGTCTATGAACTGGCCAAGAAACTGGGAATGGAGAATCGCGCGCTCATTCCCGAGCTGAAGAAGATGGGCGTGTCCGTTGCCTCTCACAGCAGCGCACTGGACGATGACATCGTCCAGAAGGCGTTGGACAAACTCGCTCCGAAGACGAAAGACGGAGGGAAGGCGGCTGAGGGAACGGCGGGACTCAGTGCGAGGACGGGGCATGACGCGGGTCATGCAAAACCCGGAACGGCGAAGGGGCTATCGGTGGAGGAATCCCCAAAGCCAGACAAGCGACGAATCCTGATCAAGCGGAAGAGAGAAGACGAGACGAGCGCGCCGCTCAGTTCCACCCCGCCTGTCGAACCAGAAACGATCCAGGCCACGCCTTCCGTTGGCGCCTTGCACATGCCACCCTTTCCGGCCGGATCCCCAGTCGCGGGGGAAGCCGACCGCGTTCATGTGGGAGAGGCGCCGGCAGTCTCCGAGACGGGGCCGCTGACTCCGCCTCCGGTCGTGCCGCCGTCGGAAGCCGTCCCGGCGAGGCCTCAGCCGGCGATTCAGACCGCCGCCGCGGCGACTATCGAGGCCGTCACGGGCAAGAAGAAGAGCATGGCGTTCGAGGCGATTGAGGCCGAAGGCCAAAAAGACCGGCTCAAGAAGGCCCGGAAACCCGGGCGTCCCAAAGATGAGCAGCAGGACGTCAAGTTTCGTGAGGATGCCGCCCGTTGGCAAGACCTGCGTGCGATTCCGGTTCAGCGGCGGGATGACCGGGCGAAGCACGTGCACCATAGCACTCCAGGAGAGATTACCAAACCGCGCCGGAAGAGCATCAAGGTGACCCCGCGGACGACGGTGAAGGAGTTTGCAGAGCAGATCGGTCAGCGGCCGGCTGACATTGTGCGCAAGTTAATGGACATGGGCCAGATGCTCACCTTCCATCAGCCCATGAATCTGGATGCGGCGGCGATGTTTGCCGAGGAAAGCGGTATCAAGATCGAAGTAGCGGTCGAGAAGGCCGGGGAGGACCTTCTACAAGAAGCGGTTGAAACTGGCGGCGATGAACGCCCCGAGCCGCGTCCGCCTGTGGTGACGATCATGGGTCACGTCGATCACGGGAAAACGTCGTTGCTCGATGCGATCCGCCAGACGAAAGTGGCGGAAGGAGAGGCCGGCGGTATCACCCAGCACATCGGGGCCTATACTGTGTCGGTGCGCGGGAAACAGGTGACCTTCCTGGATACGCCGGGCCATGAGGCGTTTACGGCGATGCGTGCGCGCGGCGCCAAGGTGACCGATATCGTCATTCTCGTCGTGGCTGCGGACGACGGGGTCATGCCGCAGACTGTCGAAGCGATTCATCACGCGAAGGCCGCCGGTGTGCCGCTGATTGTGGCCATGAACAAGATCGACAAGCCAGGAGCCAACCCGGACCGTGTGCGAAACGCCCTCGCCGAGCATGGACTGATTTCAGAATCCTGGGGCGGCGACACCATCATGGTGGAAGTGTCTGCCAAGCAGAAGACGGGGCTCGATACGCTCCTGGAAATGATTTTACTCCAATCCGAAGTGCTCGAGCTCAAGGCTGATCCTCATCGGCAGGCCCGAGGGACCGTCATTGAAGCCAAGATCGAACGGGGTCGCGGTCCGGTCGCGACGGTGCTGGTGCAGAACGGCACGCTCAAAGTGGGCGATGTGTATGTCGTCGGAACGTTCAGCGGACGTGTCAGAGCCCTGCTCAATGATCGAGGTGTGAAGACTCAGCAGGCGAGTCCCTCCATCCCCGTGGAGGTGATCGGGCTGCCGGGCGCTCCGTCGGCGGGCGATGTCTTCCAAGTCGTCTCCGATGAACGGGTCGCCCGTGAGATTGCCGAAGAGCGGGCTCAAAAACGTCGGGCACTGGAATTGGCAGCCCCCACGAAGGTCTCGCTCGATGATCTCTTTGCCAAGATCCAGGAAGGGTCGGTCAAGGAATTGGCTATCGTGATCAAGGCCGACGTGCAGGGATCGTCGGAAGCGCTGGCCGGGGCGGTGGAGAAACTGTCGACGGACGCCGTCAAGCTACGCGTGATCCATAACGGCATCGGCGGCATCGTGGAGTCCGATGTGCTACTTGCGGCAGCCTCGCGCGCCATCATCATCGGGTTCAACATCAGGCCGGAACCCAAAGCCACCGCTCTGGCCGAGCAGCAGGGAGTGGACATCCGGCTCTACACCATCATTTATGATGCGATTGCCGACATCAAGGCCGCGATGGAAGGACTGCTCGAACCGACGCTCAAGGAACGGTCATTGGGACGGGCTGAGGTGCGGCAGGTTTTCACGATCCCCAAGGTCGGGGCCGTGGCCGGAGCCTACGTCATCGATGGGACGATTTCACGCGCTAGTGCCGGTGTGCGTGTGATCCGGGACAATGTCGTGGTCTACCAGGGCAAACTCGCGTCGCTGCGGCGGTTCAAAGACGACGTGCGGGAAGTGCAGCAGGGCTATGAATGCGGCCTGAGCATTGAAAACTTCAATGATGTGAAGCCCGGGGACATCGTCGAAGCCTATGCTATCGATAAGATCGCGGCGAAGCTCTAACCGGATGCTCGGAACCCTCCATTGTCGGCGGCCGGGCTGGACCTGCGCGGATGCGACCTGAGACGGACCGGCACGAGAAAACCGGGTAGCGGGCATGATTGTCGGTGTGTGCACCGTGGAATTGTATATTTCCGAGAGCCGTTCGCTCAAAGATAAACGACAGGCGCTGCAGAGTCTGAAAAGCCGGTTGCAGGGAAAATTCAATCTCTCCGTCGCGGAAGTCGACGGGCAGGATCTCTGGCAGAAGGCGGTGTTGGGGTTGGCCTGCGTCGCCAACGAACGGGGCCATGTGAATCAGGTCCTGGATCAGGCGTTGAATATGATCAGAAGCGTACCGTCGGTGGAGATCGTGCGGACTGACTTGGAATTGTTGTAACGGGGATGGCCCGATGGTCGTCATCCATCGTAGTCGGAGCCGGGGATCAGCGCCGATGTCCAAGGCAACCTACAAGCGGGCGGATCGAGTGGCCGATCAGATTCGGATGGAAGTGGCGGACATTCTGATGCGCAAAATCAAGGATCCGCGCGTGCAGTCCGTGACCGTGACCGACGTCGAATTGACCGGGGATCTGCGCATTGCCCGCGTCTACGTCACGACGATGGAGCAGGATCAGGCCGAGCGCGAGGTCTTTGCCGGGCTTGCGAAAGCGAGCGGCTTCGTGCGTGCGGAACTGGGCCGCCGGCTGACGCTGCGATATCTTCCCGAGGTGATCTTCAAGAAAGACGTCAGCGGTCAGCGCGGAGATCGCATCTTACAATTGTTGGACGGATTACATCGTCACACCAAAGAGGGTGAGGCGCCGGCCGCTTCGAGCACCCCAGATACCGCGGTGCCAGGTTCCTGACATGATGAGTATCTCAACGCAGAGTCGCCGACAGGCCGCCGTGGCCGATGGTGTTCTCGTGGTGGTGAAGGAGGCAGGCTGGACCTCTCACGATGTGGTGGCCAAGCTGCGCGGAATTCTTGGCGGAGTGAAGGTTGGGCATGCCGGCACGCTGGACCCTGCTGCGACCGGTGTGCTACCCGTCTTGGTAGGGCGTGCGACACGTGTGGCGGAGTATCTGGTCGAGTGGGACAAGGAGTATCGGGCCGTCCTGCGTCTCGGCGCCACGACCGATACGCAGGATGCGACGGGGAGGGTTCTGACGCAGGTCGACTCGATCCAGGTCAATGAGGGAGCACTGTATGGGGCGGTCGCACGGTTCCGTGGGCCTCAACAGCAGTTGCCGCCGATGTATTCGGCGGTGAAAGTGGATGGACGGCCGCTCTACAAAGAAGCCAGGGCGGGCAGGACTGTTGAACGCCGCAAGCGGGCGATCGTCATTCATGCGCTGGAGATTCTCGCCGTCGACGGGCGGGACGTGACGTTGCGGGTTGTCTGCTCGAAGGGGACGTATATCCGCACCTTGTGCGCCGATATCGGCCAGGCACTGGGTATCGGCGGGTATCTCTACGCACTTGAGCGTCGTCGTGTTGGCACGTTGTCGATTGACCAGGCGTTGACCGTCGATCAGATCGCGGCGCTGTCGGCGATCGGGACCTTGCAGGATCGTCTGATTCCGATGGACCGAGTGCTGGAACGGCTGCCGGTTCTGGTGGTCGACGGCAAACAGGCTCGGCTCGTTCTGCACGGTGGTGCCGTGGTTCCCGCGGGGGTCGGGCAACTCCCGTGCGTGACTGCGCCGGTCTCCGTCCGGCTCAAAGATGCAGTAGGTCGATTGCTGGCGATCGGGACCTATGACGGGGAAGCGGCGGGGCCGATCCGGATCGACAAGGTATTGGCGGAGATCGGGTCGCGTGATTGACTGAACAGTGAGGAGGGCAGTACCCATGGCATTACTCAAAGAGGCGAAAACGGAATTGATCAAGCAGTATCGGCAGCACGATACGGATTGTGGATCTCCTGAGGTGCAGATCGCGGTGCTTACCAACCGCATCACGTATCTCACCGAGCATTTCAAGCTGCACAAGAAGGACCACCACTCCCGGCGTGGACTATTGCAGTTGGTCGGACGGAGACGGCGGTTGCTGGACTATCTGCGCAGCGTTGACGATGCGCGCTATCGGGCCGTCATCGACCGACTGGGCATTCGCAAGTAGCCAGTCGAATTGTGTTCACGGCCGCTGTCGTGCGGTGGCGCGACAGCGGCACACGTCGCACAGGTGAACACGGACATGCGCTTACGCGAGCGCTGGTTAAGAGTGCAAAGTGAGCGAAGCATCGCCAGTTTTAACTTTCACTTTTCAACTTGTCACTCGCCGCGTGAGCGCATCTCTGTGGGCATCTGTGGGACTTAACCAGAGGAGACCATAGATGATACATACGGTTGAAATCGACATCGCCGGGCGGACGCTCCGGCTTGAAACCGGGCGTGTGGCGAAACAGGCCGACGGGTCGATCTGGGCCTCGTACGGCGACACCGTGGTCTTGGCCACGGCCGTGGCGTCGCAGACCGCGAAGCCGGGCGTGGATTTTCTCCCGCTCACGGTCGACTATCAGGAGAAGACCTACGCGGCCGGCAAGATTCCGGGCGGCTATTTCAAGCGGGAAGGGCGGCCGTCAGAAAAAGAAGTGCTCACGAGCCGGTTGATCGATCGCCCGCTCCGTCCGCTTTTTCCCGAAGGCTACTATTTCGAGACGCAGGTGATCGCGTCAGTGCTGTCCGCGGACAAGACCGGCTCCTCCGACGTCATCGGCATCACCGCGGCCTCGGCGGCCCTCTCCATTTCGAACATTCCATTCCAGGGGCCGGTGGCCGGCGTCAAGATCGGACGAGTGAACGGGGAGTTCGTCGTCAATCCCGATCTTGAAACGATGGAGAAGAGTGAGTTGAACCTGGTCGTGGCAGGCACCGCTGATGCGGTGATGATGGTCGAGGCGGGAGCCAACGAACTGCCGGAGACGGTCATGCTCCAGGCGCTCGATCTGGCGCATGCCGAGATCAAGAAAATCGTCGCTAAGATTTCAGAGCTGGCGCAGAAGGTTGGGAACAAGAAGCGGGAAGTGGCAGTCGAGGCGATCAACG
>DASPGL010000010.1:0-20752 GCA_035620635.1 Nitrospira sp.
GCGACCAGGTCATTGAGGACAGTCTGACGAAAAAGAAGAGTCTGATCGGAATTTTTACGCATCTTCAGGCCGTGATGTTCCCCTTCCAGCACCAGCAAATGGGGTTGTACTTCTGCCTCACTGACGCCGAAGGCACGTACCATTTTGACATCGACCTCGTCCACCTCAACAACGAACAGCTTGTGTGCCGGGCGACTCTGCCGAACATCGCCATCGGCGACCGCCTCCAGATCTCGGATTTCGGCATCAATATCCCGTCGCTGATCTTCCCCGCCCCCGGTCGCTACGAGTTCCGGTTAAGGATGGAAGGACAGCTGATCGCTCAAAAGGACTTCAATGTGATGCAGATCTCGAACCGCCAGACCGCGGAACCGTCCCCCTAGTCTCCTCCCCATTCCTCCCTCGAGCCCGTCTGTGGTAGAACAGCCCCGCGACCGCGTCTTCATCGGCCGGTCGAGAGATCCAACCGTTACGCTATGTGGTCATGAACGCACCGACATCGAGTTCTTCGGATTTCATTCGCGACATCGTCGCGGCGGACCGTGCCGCCGGCCGGCATGGCGGACGGGTCGTCACACGATTTCCTCCTGAACCCAACGGATACCTCCATATCGGCCACGCGAAGGCCATCTGCCTCAACTTCGGAATTGCTGCTGAGAATCCCGGGGGAATCTGCCATTTGCGGTTTGACGACACAAATCCGACCACGGAAGACCCCGAGTATGTCCACGCAATCCAGGATGACGTCCGGTGGCTGGGATTCGACTGGCAAGGGAACATGTTCTACGCTTCGGACTATTTCGAGCGGCTCCATGCCTTTGCCGTGACCTTGATCCGGAAAGAGAAGGCCTACGTCGACAGTCTGACGGCCGAGCAGATGCGCGAGTATCGCGGCACGCTGACCGAGCCGGGCCGCAACAGTCCCTTCCGCGCTCGTTCCATCGACGAAAACCTCGATCTCTTCGCCCGCATGCGAGCCGGAGAGTGTCCCGACGGCGCGCATGTCCTGCGCGCCAAGATCGACATGGCCTCTCCCAACATCAATCTTCGCGACCCTGTGCTCTACCGGATCCGGCATGCCACCCACTATCGGACGGGGACTACCTGGTGTATTTACCCCGCCTATGATTTCGCCCATCCGCTTTCCGACGCTCTCGAGGGCATTACCCATTCCCTCTGCACCTTGGAGTTTGAAGATCACCGCCCGCTGTATGACTGGGTCGTGGCAGAATCCGAGGTTCCGCACCGCCCGCAACAGATCGAATTCGCCCGCCTCAATCTCACCTTCACGGTGATGAGTAAGCGAAAGATGCTCGAACTGGTCGGCAAGAAACTCGTCGCCGGCTGGGATGATCCCCGCCTCCCCACAATCCGTGGGCTTCGCCGACGCGGAGTCACCCCGGAAGCCGTCCGTGCGTTTTGCGAACATATCGGCGTCGCCAAACGGGACGCGATCGTGGAAATGCAACTCCTGGAGCATTTCATCCGCGAGGATTTGAACAAACGGTCGCCGCGCGTGATGGCGGTTCTCAAACCGCTGAAAGTGACCATCGATAACTTTCCGGAGGGGGTGGTCGAGGAACTCGAGGCTGTGAACAATCCGGAAGATCCCTCCGCAGGAACCAGGAAAGTTCCCTTTTCCCGGAACCTCTATATCGAACAGGATGACTTCCGGGAGACCCCCCCTGCACAATATTTCCGCTTGAGCCCGGGACGGGAAGTCCGGCTTCGCTACGGCTATATCCTCAAGTGCGTCAGCGCCACGAAGCATCCGGAGTCGGGCGAGATTACCGAGTTGCATTGCACCTACGACCCCGACACCAAAAGCGGATCTCCGCAGGCGCAACGGAAGGTGAAGGCCACGATCCACTGGGTCTCCGCCTCCCACGCGATCCAGGCCGAGGTACGACTCTACAACCCGCTTTTCGTCACGGACCCGGCCAAGATTCCCACCGACGATGAGTGGACCAGGCACTTGAACCCGCACTCGATCGAGCGCCTCACCGGCTGCCTGGTCGAGCCGAGCCTTTCTGGAGCCCCGGCCGGAGCCCGTGTGCAGTTCGAGCGGCAGGGGTATTTTTGTGTCGACCCCGATTCCTCCCCCACCGCGATGGTCTTCAATCGCACGGTACCCCTCAAAGACCCCTGGGCCAAGATCGACAAATCTCAGCAGTCCCGTTAGCGGACGCTTCACGGTCCATCCCTTCAGAACATTTTTCGTCACTTTCTTCATCAGGTTTCTTCCCTCATTTCCACAGGTTCAGCACGCCTTTACATCCGGGGCATCCCTGCTAGGCTTGCCAGGTGCCACTGACAGACCATATGACGACGCAATTTCGACAGCCCGCTGCTCCCCGACTTGCCCGGGTCGTGATGCTGACCAGCGCCCTGCTCAGCCTCTGGCTGCCCGCCTCTCTAGGGGCGACAGAACTCACGTCCGTCTCAGCCGCCTCGGACGCGACCGACGCAGTCAAGAGCACGGTCGGTGAACTGATCCGGGTCCTGGAGGATGAAAGTCTCAAGGTCCCTCAGCGGGCCGAACAACGCCGGCAGGCTATCGAGCGGGTCGTCATGCGCCGGGTCAGCTACGAAGAAATGGCGAAGCGCACACTGGGCGCGCAGTGGTCGAGGATCGACAGGCAGGCGCGGCGGGAGTTTGTGGGACTGTTTATCCAACTGCTGCGGGACGCGTTCGCCGGAAGAATCAACGAATATGCAGATGAACAGGTCGTCTATCTGGGGGAACAGCGAGAGGGTCAGTTTGCCGAGGTGAAAACCCAGCTGAAAGGCCAGAAGGTCGACACCCAGGTTGATTTCCGTCTCACGCGGGTCGCCGGAGACTGGTTGGTCTATGATGTCGTCATCGACGGCGCCAGTATCGTCAGTAACTACCGCGCGCAATTCGCGACCATCATGCGCGACGTGACCTATGTAGGCCTGGTGAAAAAAATGAAGCAGAATGCCGTCACCGTGAAGTTCTTCGAGAACGCACCATCGACCCACGGACGCCGCTCATCGCCATGATCGAATGCCGAGAGGATCCCAGAATTCCCGTGGAGATTCCCGTCTCCTTCTCGATGATCGGCGCCCCCGATACCCGCGAAGGGACGATGTTCGACATTTCCGCCGGAGGCTGCGCGGTCACGAGCGCCGCAGACGTCCCGACCGGCGCCGGAGTGAAACTCCTGATCCGTTCTCTCGATCTGGCTGCGCCGATTACTGTCCAATCCGCCGCTGTTCGCTGGACACACCACGGTGAATTCGGGGTCGAGTTTCTGGACCTTACCGAACTGGATCGCGGCCGGCTCCGCCGGCTTCTCCAAGCCGCCTCACCGCGGTCGACGACCCAGCACTGAGCTCCTCCCACCGCCACACCTGCTGTTTTCCACCTCCTGATAGCGCTACACTTGCGACATGGCCTGCCCCACCTGTCGTCAACCGACCTCGTGGAACGATAATCCCTGGCGCCCCTTCTGTTCCGAACGGTGCCAGCTCATAGACCTGGGGGCCTGGGCGACGGGAGAATTTCGCATCCCGGGACCGCCCCTCGCGATGGCTCCTCCTCTTATCGACTCACACCAGGGCGAGCGATCCGAAAGCACGAGGGAGGACCACTGAGCGACCTTCTCTGTTGGCAAGCTTCGGCGAAATTGCTAAGGTCGGGGCCTGCCGTTCATTCTACGAGGGAGACTCTTCATGCTACCCACAAGAGGCTATGCCGCCGTTGCAGCCAACGCTCCCCTCCAACCCTTCTCCTTCGAGCGAAGAGAGGTGGGGGCTCACGATGTTCTCATTGCGATTACCCATTGCGGCATCTGCCACTCGGACATCCACCAGGCTCGCAACGAATGGGGCGGATCGCTTTTTCCGATGGTGCCGGGCCACGAAATCATCGGCACTGTGGCGCAGGTGGGGCCGGCAGTCCGCACATTCCGGGCGGGCGACCGAGCCGGCGTCGGCTGCTTCGTCGACTCCTGCCGAAGTTGTACGGCCTGCCGAGAAGGACTCGAACAATACTGTGAAGTTGGAATGGTCCTCACCTACAGTGGTCGCGACAAGCACGGCCAGCTCACGCAGGGCGGCTATTCAACACAGATCGTCGTGGACGAGAAGTATGTCCTGCGGATTCCACGGATGCTGTCACCGGCCGGTGCAGCCCCTCTGCTCTGTGCCGGCATCACTACCTATTCCCCGCTTCGTCATTGGGGTGTGGGCAAATATCACACACTCGCGGTCGTCGGATTGGGCGGACTCGGCCACATGGCCGTGAAAATCGCCAACGCTTTCGGAACCGAGGTCACGGTGTTGAGCACATCGGAGAAAAAGCGGCGAGAGGCGGAGCGGCTGGGGGCCGCGGACTTCGCGGTGACGTCGGATCCGCAGACGTTCGCCAAGTTTCAGCGTCGCTTCGACTACATCCTCGACACGGTGTCCGCCCCGCACGACTACAACGCCTACGTCAATCTCCTCAAGACAGACGGTACCATGATTCTCGTGGGCGTGCCGGACAAGCCGACGCTCTTGGAGCCCTTTTCGTTGATTCTTCATCGTCGGAGGATCGCCGGGTCCGTCATCGGCGGCATCCGCGAGACCCAGGAGATGCTGGATTTCTGCGCGGAGCACAAGATTGAATCCGACATCGAAGTGATTCCGATCCAGCAGGTGAACGACGCCTACGAACGCGTCCTCAAGGGCGACGTGCGGTTCCGGTTCGTGATCGATCTGGCGTCAATGACCTAACCGAACCGAGCGCCGGCATGTCCATCCGGGAACACGTGCCGGAAGACTGTGGATCTCGAATCTGGAAGTCGAACCCGTCATACCGGCTGTCACCATGACAGTCGGTTAGGCATGGACCGATCGTTGAATCGCATGGGCAAGGACTTCAGAGAGCAACGTGAATTCGCTTCCTTTGCGAACCCACGCGGATGCCCCCCGTTCAAGCGCCTTGTGGGCCAGGTCATCCTGCTCTCCAGAGAGAATCACGACAGGGATTCCAGGCCACCGTACGCGGCAAACTGACAAGAATTCAAAACCGTCCATCTCCGGTATCCGGTAGTCGGTCAGCACGACATCCACCGAGTTTTTCTCCATCTGTTCCAAAGCTTCCAATCCGTTCGTCGCCCCATAGACCTTGTACCCGGCGCTGACGAGTCTGATAGAGAGCGCGTAGAGTACGTTGCTATCATCATCGACGAGCAATACACTTTTGTTGTTCCGCTCCATAGTGCACTCGTCTCCTTTCTGCCCATCCTCCCCAGGGGGCAACAACGCCAGCCTTCCGGAATCCCCCCAGCCTTGAATAACTCTCACCCTGTGAGAACTTGGCCACACTCCTTCTTTACCTATCGGAGCATGTCTTAGTGCCGAGAGGGATGGAACGATACTGGAGCAAAAAGCAGTCCGAGGAAAATGGAAGCGCGCAATCGACAGAATTTCATCGGAAAATCAAATCGATTGACAATCTGAAGACCTCTCTATTGAGCCACCAAGGACCACAAATCCTCGGAAACAAATTGTCGCAGAGGTCGGATGAGAAGAGCGGGAATGCAAGAAGAGATGCGGGTTACCCGCTAGTTGAGACAAGTTGTCTCGGGAGGAACAGGTTGCCCATTGATCGGGTTAGTCTTGACCGTATTCGCGGAGTTTGCGGAGAAGCGTTTTGCGATGGATGCCAAGGATAGCGGCTGCCTGACCGTGGTCGTGTTGATGGGCTTCTAACACACGCAGGATGTAATCTTTTTCCATTTCCCCGAGGGTCGCCCACCCGCGCGCCCGGGCACTGTCTTGAACCGTCGCCGTCCTGATCGTCTCAGGCAGGTCCTCTAGAGTGATGATGGGATGAGGGGTCAGTGCGATAGCACGCTCAATCACGTGTTCAAGTTCGCGCACATTTCCAGGCCAGGCGTAACGCATGAGCACCTGCATGGACTCCGGTGAAAGGCCGGTCACCGGCTTCCCCTTGGCCCGGCCGTACTTGTCGACGAAATACTGGCTCAGAATCGGAATGTCTTCGACTCGATCTCGCAAAGGAGGGAGCACGATGGTCACAACTTCCAGTCGATAATAGAGGTCCTCCCGAAAGGTTCCGGCTTCCACAAGCGGCTTCAAATCTTTTTTTGTGGCGGCGATAATTCTGACGTCAATTGCACGAGAGGTCTCGCCCCCGACACGCCGGATCTCGCGTTCCTGCAGCGATCGAAGCAACTTGCTCTGCATCACCGGTGAGATGTCCGCGATCTCATCCAGAAAACAGGTGCCCAAATGCGCCTGTTCCAACATTCCCTTCTTGCTCGCGACCGCTCCGGTAAAGGCGCCTCGTTCGTGGCCGAAGAGCTCGGACTCGATCAGCGTTTCGGCCACCGACCCCATATCAATCACGACGAATGGGCCGTTGCTCCTTGGGCTGTTGGCATGGATGGCGCGCGCGATCAACTCCTTGCCCGTTCCACTTTCTCCCTGAATCAACACGGTGCTGTCAGATTCCGCAACGCGCGCAACCAATTTATACACGGAGACCATTCGAGGGCTGCTACCCACAAGATTGTCGAATCGGTATCGTTCACGCAATTGCTCGCGCAATGCACGATTCTCTCGGAGTAGTTTCTTATGCTCGAGCGCCCGGCGAACGACGAGCCGAATGTCTTCCACAACAAACGGCTTACTGAGATAATCAAAGGCCCCGGCCTTGATGGCATCCACCGCCGTCTTGAGGGAACCGTACGCGGTCAACAGAATGACCAGGACATCCGGCGCCTTTTCGCGGATCGCGGCCAGCAGGGCAAGTCCGTCCATGCCAGGCATGTGAATGTCCGTGATGACCAGATCCGGATGCCATTCGGCCAGACGCCGCACCGCCGACTCACCGTCTTCGGCCGTCTCAACCTCATAGCCCTCCTTGGTCACAACCTCGCGCAGCAAGGCCAATGTTTCGGCGTCATCGTCCACAATCATCACGCGAGACTGTCGTAACATCAGCGCGCGCCTCCGTCGGTTGGGAGCAGGATCGTAAACCGAGAACCTTTCCCAGGCCCGCTCTCGACGTTGATGTGTCCCCCGTGCGCTCGCACCGATTCCAGGGCAATCGCCAGACCCAGTCCCGTCCCGCGCCCGGCTTTCTTCGTCGTAAAAAATGGCTGGAAGATCTGCGCGAGCTGCTTGGCATCCATCCCGCAACCGGTATCGTGAAACTCAACTGCCACCCACGCTCTATGGTTGGATTGCTCCACGACGGCGTCGGGAAAGACCTTCACGGCCAGCGTTCCTCCGGCCGGCATGGCGTCGAGGGCGTTCTCGATTAGACTGTTGAATACCTCTTGCAGTTGTTGGGCATCGGCGTTGACTTTCTCTATCCGACCGCTCCACTCGGTGACGATTGCGACCTGTCTGTACTCGAATTCAGGTCTGAAGAGGGAGATGCATTCTGCAACGCATGCACTCAGATCGAGCGGAGATCGAACCGGCTCAGGTCTCCTCGCGTATAACAACATGTCTTGAATAGTTTTCGATGTTCGTTCGATCTGAGCCTCCACTGTCGCCAGCCGTTGTCGGGAGTCCATGCTCAGAGCCGGATCTTCGGCCATGAGCTGGATATGACCGAACAGCGCGGTCAAGGGAGTGCCGATCTTGTGCGCCACGGTCGCCGCGACTTGACCGATGGCCGATAGGCGTTGCGCCCGCGCCGCGTCGCGTTGCGCCGCCGAGAGCAGTTCATTCGTGCGGACAAGCGCTCGATTCTTCTCCAACACTTCGGCCGTCGCCTCGATGACTTTCCTCTGCAGGTTGTCGTTCATCGCCCTCAATGATTCCGTCAACTTTGCGTTGTCTTCAGTCGTTTCCCGAATCTTCTTCACCATGTCATTGAATGTACCTGCGAGTTCTCCCAGCTCATCCTGTTCTTCGACAGGAACCGCTGAGGTCATGGTTCCTCCGGAGACCGCTTCGATCGCCGAAAGCACCCGTTTCACAGGACGATGAACCTTGAAGTACAGAAACAGGTTGATGGCAATCACGATCGCCAGCCACGTCAGCAGTCGCCTGTTTCGCGAAGCACGCTGCAAGGCATCGAGGGCTTCGTCCATTTGCAGGGTCGAAAACTCGGCATAGATAGCCCCCACGACGGCATTTCTCAAAAATATCGGGGCGGCCAGCAAGACCTGATGGTTGTTCTTACGATCGGCGTAATCAATCACGGGTCGCCGTTCCTCGCGCACCCTTTGAACAAGGACAGGCACGCCTTCATGTCGAGGTAACTCCGTGGGACCAGCACTGGTGATTGGCAGGGGATCGGCCCCGGGTTCAGCCGGAACCTCGTACAGTACGATGTTGAGCAGATACGGCAGATTAGCCAGAATCTTGTCCAGTTCTTCGGTACGAGCCTCCCGATTCAACAGCCGGCCAAGACTGGTTACATTCTGGTTGACGGATCGTCCGACGGCGAGCGCCGTCTCCCGGACATTGTTTTCCACCGTTTGTTGAATCAAACGGGTCTCAATCCATTCGGTCATCGCCGCGGAGATCGAGAAGATAAGGACGATGATGACCGTGATCTTGACCTGAAGACTCAGTCGGTGCCACCAGATCATCATGACTCCATGGTAGTCCTCCATGTGTCCTTGTTCAATCCGATTTCGAGACAAGATGTCTACAGCGGAATAAGTTGTCTCTCATGTTGGTGAGCTCTCTCCGTCTTTTCATTCCGTGCCCGCACCGGCCATCGAGATAAAACGTCGGATCTTTCGCGCTCTTGCAGCCGCAGGGGAAGGTGGGTCTTTCTCAGGCATCCAGCTTGCTCACCATTGTATTTATTTCGAGGCCTGCCCGCGCATCAGGAGTGCCTCAACGTGGATGAACACATTCTCCTTGTCGAAGCCGATATGGTGTTGGGTGCTGTCGTTGTAGAGATTCTACGCCGCAGCAGATATGAGGTGATCGTCGTGAGGACCTTGAAAGGAGCGGAGGTTGAACGGATTTGCGTTCATCCTGTGAGCGCTGTGCTCCTTGACGTTGACACGATCCCTCTCGACAGTGAGTTGCCTCGATTGAGCTTGCTCCAGCCGTATACCGGGTCTCTGCCGATTGTCCTGATGGGGACGCAGGTACCCAAAAACCTCTATCAACGACTGCACCCATATCTCGACCGACAGCAGGCTACGCATTTGGTCTGGGTACAGAAACCATTCCGGAATGAAGAATTCCTCGTGGCCGTTCGACGTGCGCAAAGAATGGGTTCATCGCAACCGATCGGAGAAGGAACTGAGTCACATCGGGGATGAAGCAAGGTGAACCTTGCAGATTGTGATTGGAGGTGCGCCGTGGCCCGAACCATGTGGTTCTTGATTGTTCTGTTGTTCAGCCTGACCTTCGGCGTTCCCGCTCCTTGGGCTCAGCCTGAGATAGTTTCTCAAACGATCAAGGGAGATCTTCTTACCATCAAAGGCGACATCTATGTCGTCAAAGACATCTTTGGAAGGCTCGTGTTCCTGCGCATCGATAAGAATACGAAGAGAGAACGACTGCTGGTTCCAGGTGAAAAAATCGAAGCTGAGGTGATTCCCGGCGTACGAGTCGTTGCTTTGAAACCAGCTCAATAACAAGACCGTTCGCCAACGTTAGCTTGTGAAAGGAGCGGTCCGATGAGAATTGCTCAGGTTGCGCCTTTGTGGGAGAGCGTTCCGCCGAAACTCTATGGAGGAACGGAGCGGATCGTATCTTATCTCACCGAAGAACTGGTTCGGCTTGGCCACGACGTTACGCTGTTCGCGAGCGGAGATTCGGTTACACGAGCCCAACTCCACCCGATTTGCACCCAAGCGCTGCGCTTGAACAGAGGAATTTTCAATCGCGACGCCCCTATGACGATGTTGATGGAGCAGGCACTGGGGAAACCCGGTGATTTTGACATCGTTCACTCTCATCTCGATTTCTTGGGATTCCCTCTCGCGCGACGCAGCCACACACCAGTGGTCACGACACTCCATGGTCGGCTCGACCTGCCCGAACTGGAGCCGGTTTTCCGTGAATATGCGGAGATGCCGCTGGTCTCGATCTCCGGGGCTCAACGCCGCCCGTTGGTCTGGGCAAATTGGCAGGCCACGGTCTACCACGGCTTGCCGCGTACGCTCTATACCTTCCACTCGAAGCCCGGAGGATATCTCGCCTACCTGGGACGCATCGCGCCCGAGAAGCGGCCAGATCATGCGATCGAAATCGCGAAGCGAGTCGGGCTCCCGCTTCGGATCGCCGCGAAAGTTGATCCCCTGGATCGGGAATATTTTCAATCCCACATTGAGCCGATGCTGTCCCATCCGTTGATTGAATATCTCGGTGAGATCACAGACGCCGAGAAAGACGCGTTTCTGGGAGATGCCATGGCCTTGGTCTGTCCTTACGATTGGCCGGAGCCTTTCGGACTCGTGCTGATTGAAGCGATGGCTTGCGGGACGCCCGTATTAGCCTATCGGCGAGGGTCTATTCCTGAAATCATCGAGGATGGAATCACCGGTTTCGTATGCGAGGGACTCGACGACATGACGACAGCCGTCCAACGTATTCCTGAGATCGACCGTCGCCGATGTCGTCGGGCGTTTGAAGAAACCTTCAGCGTGGAGCGGATGGCGAAAGACTATCTACAGGTGTACGAACAGCTGCTCGGCGAGGCCCGCGACATGTGCGAAACAGAGGCCGAGAATCTTGCTTCCTGGCCGAGCTTTGCAGCCAGGGCATGAGCGTGAAGGCTCGCATGGACACAGATTTCTATGGATCCAGACGAACGTCTGGCCTCTGGGATGAGGTGGCAAGAAACCCCTCTCTTCATGCGAGAGGAGGACACGATGAAATCATTACAGTCAGGCTCTCTTACCGCGACCTTGGTCAGTCTCAGTCTTGCGAGTCTTATGCTGACCGCCGTGACGACAGGAGCCCAATCGCACCAGGACGTCTCATCTTCTAAGACCGTGACAGGCAAAGTGTCCAAAGTTGTGGGTGAATTTCAGATGGCCAAGGATATCCAAGGCACGGACACACTCGAAATCGTGGACAAGTTCTACGTCATCATGGATCAATCCGGCAACGAAAGGCGCCTCACACTCGATGATGACACCAAAGTCAGGAATAGGGTCAATCCGGGAGATAGGATCGAGGCCAAAATCTCACCAGAAGGCCATACGCTCTCGGTGACGCGACTGGAATAGTCGTGGTGGTAGACCGGACAACGGGCTTGCGACGCCTGGCGGTCGTTCAGAGGACGATCATAACAATCACGGGCGTGGTGAGACCAACTTCAAGGCGTGACTTCCATGCGTGAAATACGCCCGCAGACGCCGATCGAGCAACCGGCAACACAGGCCGATACCGGACGCCGGCTCCTGGCGACCCGCGATTTCGGTCTGTTGTTTAGCGGCCAAGTCATTTCTCAAATCGGCGACAGTATGAATAAAGTGGCCCTGCTGTGGTTTGTGTACGAACTCACAGGGTCGGCCTTCAAGATGGCGGTGATCGGATTACTCCAAACGATACCGCCGTTGGTCTTCGGTCCGCTCATCGGCGTCTATCTCGATCGGATGAGAAAAAAACCGGTCATGATTTGGGTGGACCTCATTCGTTCCGTGTTGGTCATGCTCATTCCGCTCTGTTACGCCATGGAGGCCCTGACCCTCGAACGGCTCTACGTCCTCGTGTTCTTGACGTCGGTGGTCTCCACGATTTTCGGTCCGGCGTTGGCTTCGGCCGTCCCGCTGCTGGTGTCGCGCGCTCAACTGACCGCCGCAAATGCAATGATCCAAGGGACCGCCAATATCGGCCTGCTGATCGGGCCAGTGATCAGCGGCGTAGGAGTCTCGCTGATGGGAGCGCACAACGTGCTGTACCTCGACGCGGCCACGTTTTTGGTTTCCGCCCTGTGTTTAATGCCGCTTCGTCTCCGTGACGCTCAACAAGGAATCGAGCGGCCGGCAACCGCACCGGGCATCGTTGAAGACCTTCTGGTCGGGTTTCGGTTCATCTTCGTCCAGCATCGGATCGTCTTGCTTCTTATGCTCACCGCCACCCTCTATAGCTTGGGTGCCAGCGCCTTCGTATTCTTGCTGCCCGTGTTTGCGACGCAACTCCTCGGTGCAACCTCCATTGAGCTTGGCTGGCTCTGGTCATCGCTCGGAGTGGGCATGTTGATCGCATCCACTTGTCTCGCTTGGGCCAATCAGGGTGATATCCGGAGCCGCTTACGGCTGATCTCCGCGACTTTGGCCGTCGGAGCCGTCGCGGTGTGTGCACTCGGAATGCTGGAATCCACGGTCATGGCAGCCACGTTTATCATCGTGTTCGGCAGCAGCACGGCTGTGTTTACGCCGGTTGTGTGGGCGATGCTGCAAGAATTGACGCCTGAACACCTGCTGGGCCGCGTCTTCACAACGTTCAGCACCGGCGCCATGGCTACGGCCATGGCCGGAATGGCGGGGTTTGGTTGGGCCGCGGATGCCATCGGTCCAGCAGCGAGTCTCGCAGGTATCGGAGTGGTGCTGTTGAGCACGGCCACCGTGGCGATCGCCCTCGGACGACGACACCCTCACCCTGAACCGACGGCTCACGACCTTATGGCAGCGTAAAACGACGGGTGCATCGTGTTTCATTGCCGAGGCTGATCTCGATGGATACAGAGGCGAGGGAGATCCTACGGCTTGACCTCCGGTCCAAGAGTGCGGGGACGGGCCACCTGTTCCAGACACTCTGCGTCTGCGCTCTGCTCGTACCCCTGTTGACGAGACCGCTGTTCGCACAGGGAGCCCAATCGTCAGCTGCCCCGCCCTACCCTTCTGGCAAGCAAGGCACCACACCTGTGGTCAAGCCATCCATGAAGCCACAGAAAGACTCCGTTCCCGCACAATCGTTTCCACAGGAATCGAATCTGCCTCAGGCTAAAAATCAAACGCCCAAGAGCGGAGAGTCGACACCGAAAGGAGACGACGGGACGGAGAAGAATGATCCGGTCAAGAAAACCGTCTCCTCGTTGATCCTGACCGTGAAACTTGCCTTGCTGGCAGACCCCCGGTTGTTTCCTTATGAGATCGATGTGGAGGCCGCATCGAACGACATCACGCTCCTCGGGAAGGTGCCCGCCGAGACAGAGAAGGCCGCGGCGGCGACCGTTGCCAGTGCGGTGCCGACCGTGAAGTCGGTCACCAACAAGTTGGAAGTGACGAAAGAACTGCCCGAGGTCCTGGTACAGAAACAGGACGACATCATCACGCACCATGTGAAAGAGCAATTCGCCAAAAGTGCCACAGTGACAGCCGCAAACTTCGATGTGAAGACGGAACAGGGAGTGGTCTCCCTCAGTGGCGCCGTGAGATTCCAAGTCATTGTGCTGGAGGCGGCCGAAGCAGCCAGGAATGTTCCGGGAGTGAAAGCCGTGAAAACAGACAAGGTCAGAATCGAGAGCGAGGGATGAAACCTTGGCCCATTCTTATCCCACGCCAAACCGCTGCACGCGAGGCCGCACACAACACGGATCCCGTCGTGGTCCGGCGCCGTCTCCTCTTCACCAGAGACTTCGGATTGATCTGGTTCAGTCAGCTGGTGTCCCAAGTCGGCGACGGCATCTCAAACCTCGCCCTGCTGTGGTTCGTGTACTCCATCACCGGGTCGCCGGTAAAAACGACCATCATCGGACTTCTGCACACAATTCCACCCATCGTGCTCGGCCCTTTCATCGGCGTTTATGTGGACCGGTTGCCGAAAAAACTCTTTCTGATCGGGTCGAACATGCTGCGGGCGGTGCTGATCGGCATCATTCCGTGTGTGATTTCCACCGATATCTTCACCGTCAATTTTCTGTATACCCTGGTGCTTCTCGATGCAGTGGCCATGGCCATGTTCAATCCGGCATTGACATCGTCGGTGCCTTTGATCGTGCCACGCACACAATTCACGGCGGCCAATGCCCTCATCCAGAGCACGACCAGCTTGGGCATTATTCTCGGCCCGGCGGTCAGCGGGGTGGGGATCGCCCTGTTCGGTTCCCAGGAAGTCTTATGCCTGAACGCGGTGACCTACCTCGTGTCAGCCCTGTGTCTTGGGATAGTGCGGCTGGGAATCCCACATTCGTCCAAAGGTCAGGAGAAGACCGGCCAATCGGTGCGGCGCGATCTCATGGAAGGGCTCATGTTTGTCGTGGTCAAGCAACGCGTGATCTCGCTGCTGGTCGTGACCGCAGGGTGTTACGGATTCGGCGCCAGCGCGCTGACAACATTGTTTCCCGTCTTCGCGAGGAAGATGCTGGGCGCGGGACCGGTCGAGGTGGGCTATCTGTGGTCCGCCCTGGGAGTAGGGTTGCTGCTCATGTCGATGATCCTGCTACGGTTCACCGAGTGGAACCTTCCAGACCGCACCAAACTTATCGTCGGAGCGAGCACGGCAAGCGCGCTGGCCATCGGCGCCCTCGTCTGGACGAGGAACCTCTTTTGGGTCGGTCTTCTCATGATGGTGATTGGAGGAGGGATGGGAGCCTTCACCCCGATCGCCTGGGGTGTCATGCAAGAACTGACGCCTCAAGCGATGATAGGACGCGTATTAGGCCTCTATAGCACGGGCGTAATGACGGCCGCCATCAGTGGCATCAGTACGTTCGGCTGGGTTACTGAACATTTTGGCGAAGCGGCAGGGGTGGCAGGTATCGCTGGGATCTTTGTCCTCACCGCCTCCCTGGGAAGCGGGCTGAGCCGGTCAATCCGAGACCGATGAAAAGGGACTGTGAAAACCGTCATGCGTCCGAATGATCAATGCTACATCGTCGTCCCCTCCGCGATGACGGATGATCACTTCAAGGTCCTGAAACAAGGCGACGGCGGGAAGGCCGGGGCGATATCGTCGTCATGAAATAACCGAGCGCGAGGCTTCCTTTAAGTTCTCATGACCGTGCTTTCATCAAGACATCTTGTTCCTGATGGACAAGATGTTCCTTCCACACTCAAACGCCTTACATGATCACGACTTACGTGGAGTCTGTCACTCAGTTTCGCCAAACGAGTCCGCCTGCAGATCGATGGTCATTATTGATGATCTGACTCGCGGCGATGAAGCCGCACGTCTTTATTCATTGTAATCCTTGAGAGTTATCCGAGGCTGATGTGCGAATCCGCTGAAACGGTCTCAGTCTTGCAAATTAGCATGTCATCACGAGGCACGAGGATGGACTGTGTGTTGCTGCGGCAGGACCCATTCACTATTGATGTTGAGAAAAGGAGGGCTCAATGAATCAGAAGTATCGCGACCGCTCAGTGACAGATGCGGAGAGAAACCGGAGCTTCGGAGAAATGCCAGTCCTGCGTGAACTGGAAGGTCATATGTGCACCAACTGTGGAAGTCTTCGCTACTTTCTCGTCTTCCGTACGAGCGGGGACGGCCGGAGCGGTATACTCGCAGCCCGCTGTACCCGTTGCCGTGAACCCAAAGAGTGGGCGCCGAGTGACATAGAGCCGGAATGTCCACCTGAATTGCGAACCGACTGACACAGATTTCGAGAGGAGAGAACCATGACAAATGGAAACAGTTCCTTGTGGATGCGTATAACAACTTTCTTCGCTGGTCTCGTGACGGGAATCAGTGCCGGCCTGTTACTGGCTCCTCAATCCGGTGCTCGGACGCGCCGGCAACTTCACAATTTAGCACAAAATCTCGAGGAGCAGACCGATCACTTCGTCTGTGATGCGAAGACGTCCATAGGCAAGTTGATCGAACATGGCAAAGGATTGGTTGGATAAACGGTGGTGCGACCGACGCACCAGGTTGTAGACATGCGGTCCCGACGCGTTGGAGAGGAGTCAGTGATCGACACATGTTCGGAATATTCGGCTGGACCGACCTATTGCTGATCGTGATCATGGCTGTGATCTTCGTTGGCACCGGGAAGGTGTCTCAGTGAGGTGAGAAGATCGGAAGAACTCAACGGTCTAATGGGGTCGGCCCACGATGCAGAGGAGGGAACACTGTATGCGATGCCAACGGTGCCAGGGCTGGATGATCACCGATCATTTTATGGACGTGTTGAACGTGGGCGGCCAGATGGATTTCAGAGGGTGGCGCTGCCTGAATTGCGGAGATATCACCGACCCCATCATTGTGCGCCATCACAAGTCAGCAGCGAGCGCCCCCGCGAAATCGAGGCGGCGGTGGTGGGGGAGCCTTCTCGTAAAGTCCGGGGCATGAAGCTACACCGAGGAGGTTGTCGCATGGATCGACTTATTGTCGTCTCGAATCGGCAGCCCTACGAGCACCATCGCGAGAACAGCCAGCTCGTCTGTCTACGGACGGACGGTGGATTGACGTCCGCTCTGGATCCAGTGCTTCGTCGATGCGGTGGGACCTGGATCGCCTGGGGGAGCGGACCGGCCGATCACGACGTCGTGGGGCCGGACAATTCCCTCGAAGTTCCTCCTAACTCGCCGGCGTATCGGCTTCGTCGCGTGTGGCTGTCACCAGATGAAGTCAAAGATGGTTACCTCGGCTATGCGAACCAGGTGCTGTGGCCGCTGTGTCATATCACGTTGGACCGTATCACTTATCTGAAAGCGTTTTGGCCAGCCTACCGGTCGCAGAACCTCCACTTCGCCGAGGCGGTACTGGAGGAACTGGACCAAGAGACTGGACAGGTATGGATTCATGATTTCCATCTGGCGCTTCTTCCCGCGATGGTCAAGGCGATAAAACCGACCGCTCCGGTGTCTGTTTTCTGGCATATACCATGGCCCGCTCCGGAGGTGTGGCGCATCCTTCCCGAACGTCGTGAAGTCCTGATCGGATTGCTGGCATCCGATCTCATTGTGTTCCAGACACCCAGCTATGCCGAGGCGTTTCTCCAGTGTGCACAGGAATTCCTCTGCGCAACCGTCCATTCCTCTCGGAACCGGGTGCTCTATGAGAATCACGAAACTAGGGTTTTGGCCCATCCCATCAGTGTGGACTTCCGCATGTTCTCCGAGCATGCGCGTCGCCCCTCCGTAGAAGAGACGGAGACGGTCCTGCGACAACGGTTCGGTCTTCGAGCATGGATTCGGGTGGGGCTTGGTATCGACCGTCTGGATTACACGAAAGGTCTGCTGAAGCGATTATGGGCTCTCGACACGTTCTTTTCGCAGTTTCCTGAATACCGCGGACAGTTCACGTTCCTCCAAGTCGCCGTCCCCACACGCAACGAGCTCGAAGCGTACCAGCGCTACCGCGATCTGATTCGAGAAACGGTGACCGAAATCAACCAGCGCCATGTGACTGAATTTGCCGACGCGACGAACGGAAAGAATGGCTGGATGCCGATTGCATTGTATGAAAGTCGCATCGGTTTTGACGAACTCGTGGCCTTGTATCGCATGGCTGACCTCGCCTTGGTAAGTTCCGTGTATGACGGGATGAATCTTGTCGCCAAAGAATACGTGGCCGCCCAAGTTGGCGAGACCGGCGTGTTACTGGTCAGTCAGATGGCCGGAGCCGCAGAGGGATTACCAGGCGCGATCGTGATCAATCCGTATCAAACCGAAGGAGTCGCGGAAGCCATTAAACAGGCACTGGAGATGCCGAGTGAGGAGCGTCGGCGGCGCATGCGCCGCATGAGGTCCTATCTATCCGCGCAGGACGTCCATGCTTGGGCGGATCGGTGCCTCAATGACGGGTTCGTTGGATTGCCTCGCTGAGGATAGGGTGGAGGCGTGCAGAGCAGTCGCGCGTGCGAGAGGGGCCTCGATCGGTCTGTCGCGCACGATGCTGTTACTCGAGTTCGACAAGACGGTAGTCCAGAACGCCGCACGGAAAGGAGAAAAACATCATGAAGCTCATCATCGCTCTCATCGCGGCCATGGCATTTGCATTCGGCCACTCCAGCCATGCGTGCTGAATACGATCGCCCACATCTATGTCCGACTAGGATGCTACCGTGAGGCATGTACAGCCTTGGAAAATGCCGAGATCCTGGCTCCTGTACATGACAATGTTCTTCACAACCGACTGGCTCAATTACGGCACGAACTTGCGGCTTCCCCGTCTCAAGTGGAACAAGGTTCAGAGAGGGAGTTCTCGTGAACAGGATCATTCCAAAGACCGATATACACTCACAGGATCCGGCGAAGGATCTGTTATCCGATCAAGAAGGGCTGACTATGAAATCAGCACGAAGGATTCACCTGTGGACGCTCGTCGTGGCGATGACCATCGGACATATGGGAAATCCTGCAGAAACCTTCGTGCAAGCCGCTGAACAGACCGAAGAAAGATCTCAGAACATCTCGTCAGCGACTCCAACATGGTCGGGTGGCGCGGCAATCGGGTTCCTGAGCAACACACCGGACGAGACTGCCTTCGCGCTCAATTTGCACGTCGACCGATTCGTGCATCGGAATGTGTCGTTCGGCCCGCTTCTGCAACTCGGGTTTACGGGCGATCTGACCCAGGTCGGGTTCTCCGGTCAAGGAAAGTATTGGATCGATCTTCCGTATAGCGACAACCGAGCCAAGCTGGTGCTGCAAACTGGGATCGGGTTCGTGCACGCGGAATTTCGTCGAGACGACACGTCATGGTTGCTCCCGTTCGGTATGGGAATCGACTATGCGCTGACCAAGACCGTCAGACTTACCGGGACATTCTTGCTCAACTTCACCGATCTTGACACGGGACCGGGGACCCACACCAACGTGATGACCGGGCTCACATTCGGCGTACGGTTCTAATACGACGGTACGCTCCTGCATCTTCTCGAGACGGAAGCGTGCGTCGCCCAATCCTTCGGCTTCATTGCCGCGAACACGAGTGCCTCAGGTGCAACAATTTCGTGATGCACCGTGGGTTCCGGTTCATCGATGACCCGGCCCCTGTGAGATACCTGAGAGGTGAGCAGATCTGTCTGCGGGAAATGTGGCTGGGGGACTAGGAATCGAACCTAGGTAGCCGGCTCCAAAGACCGGCGTCCTACCGCTAGACGATCCCCCAGCGCGGTATGAGTGGAGCAAAACCGGACGGTCATGGGCTGGAAAAATAATTGGCTGGGGGACTAGGAATCGAACCTAGGTAGTCAGATCCAGAGACTGACGTCCTACCGCTAGACGATCCCCCAACCGACGCTCACAGTAATATACAGCTTGCAATTCCGTCAAGGTCAACGAAGCATGCGCGGGTTCCGCCCACTGGAGGCCCACTATTCCCCTGTGGCGAGCGCGGGAGGTCGGTCACCCCTTCTCTCCTTTGGCCCGCTCAATCCCCTTACGAAGCCGCAACAGAGTCCGTTCCCGCCCGAGCACTTCCATCACGTCAAAGAGTCCCGGACTCGCGGTTCGCCCGGTCAAGGCGACACGGACCGGCTGAGCCAGCTGGCCCATCTTCAGGCCCTCTACTTTCGCCAGGGTCTTGAAACTCTCTTCCCATTCCTGCTTCGAGAAGGAGGGGACGCGCTCGAATCGCTCCACGAGCTTGCCGAGCAGCGGCGCGATCTCCGGCGTCAGGAACTTCGTGGCCGCCGCTTCGTCGAATGCCGGAACGGGGCCGAAATAGGGTTGGACCCAATCGACCATATCCACAAGCGTCTTCGTCCGCTCTTTTACCAGGACCACCAGTTGCGCCAGCCACTCCGCCGACACCGCACGGACCTCTTCTCCCAGGCCAGCCTGTTCTAAGAGCGGCATGAGTGCCTGAGCCACCTGGTTTGGGGGGCTCGCCTTGATGTATTCGGCGTTCAGCCACAACAGCTTGTCCGGATTGAAGACGGCCGGTGATTTCTGCACATGATCCCACGAGAACTTTTCGATCAATTCCTGACGGGTGAAGAGTTCCTGATCGCCGTGCGACCAGCCGAGTCGGACCAGGTAGTTCACCATCGCCTCAGGGAGGTATCCCATAGCTTTGTACGCCATGATCGAGGTGGCGCCGTGCCGCTTCGATAGTCGGGTCTTGTCGGACCCGAGTATCATCGGCAGGTGGCCGAAGCGAGGCACCGGAAACCCGAGCGCTGCAAAAATCGGGATCTGACGCGGCGTATTGGTCAGGTGATCATCCCCGCGCACCACATGCGTGATACTCATCAACGCGTCGTCCACCACCACCGAAAAGTTATAGGTCGGATAGCCGTTGGAACGGAGAATGATCAGATCGTCCAGCACGTTGTTGTCAAAGACGATCTTCCCCTTGATCAGATCGTCAACCACCGTCTGGCCTTCTTGCGGTGCCTTGAAGCGGAGCGCTGCCTCCCCCGACGGAGTCGTGACGCCCAGACTGCGACAGCGACCGTCATAGCGAGGTGACAGACCTTTCGCTTCCGCTTCTTTTCTCCGGGCCTCCAACTCTTCGGCCTTGCAGACACACCAATAGGCCTGACCGTTCTCAAGCAGCTGCATCGCATGACGGCGATAGAGCTCCATCCGTTCGGTCTGCCGGAATGGGCCTTCATCCCAGTCCAGCCCGACCCATTGCATCCCGTCGATGATGGCTTGAATCGATTCGTCCGTTGACCGACTCTGATCCGTATCTTCGATGCGGAGAATGAAGACGCCCTTTTGCTGGCGCGCGAACAGCCAGTTGAACAGAGCCGTGCGCACGCCGCCGATGTGGAGGAACCCCGTGGGACTGGGAGCGAAGCGCACACGGACCTGGGTCATAGTGAATCCTGGAAAAATCTCGTGAAGGCTGGTATCTATAGCATGCACGGAAAACTGTTGTACAGAATCGGAGACGCCCCGACTCGATCGGCGGGTGCAGTACATCTGGACGAATGTTCAGGGAGATC
>DASPGL010000011.1:0-11920 GCA_035620635.1 Nitrospira sp.
GCCGGTGTGCGCGACCGCCTTCGAATGGAGTTGGAGTCGCCTCGCCTGTTGTATCCGCATCGACGATTCATTGGAGGCGGGGCTGTCCTTCTTCTATGCAGAGGTGAAGCGGCTGAAATCGATCCTGGAGGCCACGGAAGACCGCGCAGGGGTACCGGTGCTGTTTCTGATCGACGAGATCTTTAAGGGAACGAACAACCGTGAACGGCTCATCGGCAGTCGGGCATACATCGCTTCATTGGCCTGCGGCCATGGCTTCGGCCTCGTCACGACCCACGACTTGGAATTGACCGACCTGGACCGGTCAATTCCCGGGCTGACGAATGCGCATTTTCAGGAAACTGTCGCCGCCGGCGCGCTCAAGTTCGACTACCGGCTTCGCCCAGGCCCCTGTCCGACCACCAACGCGCTGCGGATCATGGAACTGGAGGGATTGCCGGTGCCGAAAGCAGCCCAGGACGAAGGTGCGTGAATATTGAGAAACGGTGGCAGACTGTTTTGAAACAAGATGAAATGGATTGCGGCTGCGTGCCTATCGTCTTGCGTTCAGCACCGTGATCTCCTGCATTGGATAATCTTTGACGTTGCCCGTCGCCAAGGTGGCGCCTTCAATGAATGCAGTCGCGGCGATCAGGCAATCCACCAATTCCAGGCGGCGACTCGTGATTCTCTTCTTGAAACGCCCGGCGACCTCGGCAATCTCGTACGTCACAGGGACGATCACGAGTCCGTCCAGAAGGATTCGAGTCGAGGTCTCTTCCTCCGACCGCATCCCCACATACAGTTCCGCGACCGAGACGACCGAACAGCAAGGGACGAAACGATCCGCAGCATCCTGAAGAAACGATCGGGCAACTGCTCGACCTCTGAGCACATCGATCAGCACATCGGTATCCAGCACGATCTTCGTCACCGGATGCCCAAGCGCGTCAGACGGGTAGACTTGCGAAGCGACCGAACAAACCGGCGGCTGCCTCTGGCCAATTCCGGATGCGCACCCTTCTTCCAAGCCCCAAAACTGACTTGTAATGCCTTCTTGAACCTGATCCGTTTGAGTTCATGGCGCAACGCGTCCCCGACGACCTTGCTCTGTTCACCCTTAGGTACAGTCCTCTTCAATTCATCGAGCAGATCTTCGGGCAACGTAAAATTGGCCTGCCTGGTCACACTCGCCATCACAACCTCCCTGAACCTATAGAATGGCCTATATGATGACATAGGTTCACAGGGCTGTCAAAAGGCGAGGCCTTCCGGCCTCTGCCCGGCCACCAAGACAGTGCGCGGCATGGAATGGCAAGGATTGCCGATCACGAAGGGCGGTGCCGAATTCCAATGTCAGGCTTCTTCACGAACGCTCGCCCAATCTCCCTCTGCATGGTTTCGATTGGCTCATGCTTTTCTTTGACCTTTCGTCGCTGTTCCTCCATATTTGATCGCAGATGGAGCCAGTGCTCATCCAACGTCCGATGGCAACAGACTCCCGATACCCCCTCCGCGGCCTCTTGATCGCGCAATTCTGCGGCGCGTTCAACGACAACGCCTGGAAACTCATGGTGGCGCTGCTGGCCATCCGGCAAGCGACCGCGCAGATGACACCGGGCCCTGAACTGGAAACCGCGGCGCAGACGCAAACGGCGATCACGTTCGTGATCTTCACCTTGCCGTTGGTGCTTCTGTCCCTCGTGGGCGGGACCTTGGCCGATCGCATGAGCAAACGGACGGTGATCGTTTCGATCAAAGTCGTGGAAGTCCTGCTCATGAGCGCCGGCACCGTGGCCCTCTGGCTGAACCCCGCCGGCGGCATTCTGCCGTTGATCGTCCTCTGCGGAATGGGCGTGCACAGCGCGCTGTTCAGCCCGTCGAAATACGGCATTCTTCCCGAGTTGATTCCTCACGAACGGCTCGCCGCCGGCAACGGCCTGCTAGAGATGTGGACCTTCGCGGCCATTCTGACCGGGACTGCCGCGGGCGGGTTTCTCCTGCAAACCGCAGGAGGCCAGACCTGGCTGGCGCCGTTCATCCTGGCCGTCCTGTCGGTGATCGGTCTGGCTGCCTCCTTCACCGTCCCCCAGGTCCCGCCGGCCCGCTCGACCGGCGGCGTCGGATCGACGATCCGCGGCGCCTGGGCCGCTATTCGCACCGAACGGCTGTTGCGCCTGGCTATTCCGGGAGAAATCTTCTTTTGGACGATCGCGAGCCTCTTCGCCCAGAACGTGCTCGTCTACGCCAAAGCGGTCCTGCACCTGTCGGATGCGATGTCCGGAGTGCCATTAACACTGCTGTCGGTCGGCATTGGCGTCGGAGCGATGCTGGTTGGGAAACTGTCTCAAAACCGTGTGGAGTACGGGCTCATTCCACTGGGCGCTGTCGGGGTGTTTGTTGCTCTGTCCCTGTTGGGCACGCTGACACCGTCGTTGGTCGAAACGTTTCTTGTGATGGGGTTTCTGGGTATCTTCTGCTCCTTCATCTTCGTGCCGCTGAACGCCATCCTGCAATGGAAATCGCCGCCCGATCGGCGGGGCGCCGTCATCTCCTTCTCCAACACCTGCGTCTTCACCGGAATCCTGTTGGGATCGCTCGCCGGCGGCTCGCTCGCCAACGCCGGCCTCTCGACACGCAGCATTTTCCTCGCGACGGCCGGGCTGACTCTCGGCGGCACGATGTGGGCTCTCTGGCTCCTGCCCGATACCTTCTTACGATTGGTATTGGTCATCGCGACGAACACCCTGTATCGCCTCCGGATCGTCGGCCAGCATCATGTTCCGCAAACAGGCGGCGCGCTGCTCGTCCCGAACCATCTGTCGTTCGTGGATGGATTGCTGCTCATGGCCGCGATCGATCGGCCGATCCGCTTCGTCGTGGATGCCGCCTACGCCTCGCATCCCCTGTTCAAATGGCTGATGACGGCCATGAAGGTCATTCCGATTTCCTCGGCCGGCGGTCCCCGCCTGATTCTTCGCGCCCTGCGGAGCGCGGGACAGGCCCTGGACGAAGACGACCTCGTCTGCATCTTCCCTGAAGGGCAGATCACCAGGACCGGGACGCTCCTGCCGTTCCGTCGAGGGTTCGAGCGGATCGTGAAGGGACGCACGGTCCCCGTCATCCCCGTACACCTCGATCGTGTGTGGGGAAGCATCTTCAGTTTTTCACGGGGTCGATTCGTCAGCAAATGGCCTGAACGTATTCCCTATCGCGTCACAGTCTCGTTCGGCGCTCCGCAGCCGTCCGCCACGCCGGCTCCTGAATTACGCCGCCTGGTGCGAGAACTGGGCGAAGCGGCCTGGCATTTGCGGAAAGCGGATCAGGAAGCCCTGCACCGCTCCGTGCTGCGCGCCTGGCGTCGGAGCCCCTTCGCGTTCGCCATGGCAGACAGCTCCCGGCCGCATGTCTCGGCACTGCAGGCCTTCATCGGCACGATCGCGTTGGCCCGGGTACTCAGGCCGCACTGGGAAGGCCAGCCGCACGTGGGTTTGCTGTTACCGCCCAGCGTCGCGGGCGCGCTGGTCAACATTGCAGCCTCCCTGTGCGGCAAAACCAGCGTGAACCTCAACTACACCGTCGGCCGGGCCGGGCTCGAGTCGGCCGTCAAGTTGGCTTCGCTCAAGACGATTGTCACCAGCCGCCTCTTCGTGGAAAAGGCCAAACTGGAGCTGCCGCCGACTGTCACGGCACTTTGGCTTGACGACATCGCCAAGACCATCACGACAGGAAGCAAGCTTGCGGCCGCGTTCCTAGCGCTCTCTGCTCCGGTACGTTTGATCGAACGTGCCTGCGGCCAAACGCGCAGGACCACCATGGACGACCTAGCGACGATTATCTTCAGCAGCGGCAGCACAGGCGAGCCGAAGGGCGTGATGCTCTCCCACTTCAGCATCAACTCCAACGTCGAAGGCGCCGCGCAGGTCATCCATCTCAGCAAGGCCGATCGCGCCCTGGGCATTCTGCCGTTCTTCCATTCCTTTGGCTACATGCTGCTCTGGTTCTATACGCGCTACCGTGCCGGGATCGTGTTCCATCCCACACCGCTCGACGCGGGCGCCATCGGAGACCTCTGCGACCGTTACCGGATTTCTCTCATAGTCACGACGCCGACCTTTCTCCAGCTCTATCACCGACGCTGCACACCCGAACAACTCAGCAACCTGCGCGTGGTGATCACCGGGGCCGAGAAGCTTCCCTCACGCCTCTCTCAGGCCTTTGAGGACAAGTTTGGAATCGCGCCTGTCGAAGGCTACGGGGTCACGGAATGCGCACCGGTGGTCTCGGCCAACTGTCCGGATTTCCGCGCCTCGGGTTTCTACCAGGTGGCGTCGCGTCGGGGTACGGTCGGGCAACCATTTCCCGGCGTGTCCGTCCGCATCGTCGATCCTGATACGTTCGACCTGCTCCCTCCGGGCCGGTCCGGCATGTTGCTCGTCCGGGGCCCGAACGTGATGAACGGCTATCTGAGCCGGCAGGACCTGACGGAGAAGGCCATGAGGGACGGCTGGTACGTCACCGGCGACATCGCAACGTTGGATGAGGACGGTTTCTTGACCATCACCGACCGGCTGTCGCGCTTCTCCAAGATCGGCGGGGAAATGGTCCCGCACGGTAAGGTTGAGGAGGCCTTGCAGCAGGCCGCCGGCGCCGACGTGCAGGTCTTCGCCGTCACCGGCATTCCGGATGAGAAGAAGGGCGAGCGCCTCGCCGTGTTGCACACCTGGGACGAGGCGAAAATTCCAGACCTCCTCGACAAGCTCGCCGCGCAGGGCCTGCCCAACCTGTTTATTCCGACCCGGCATTCTTTCGTGAAAGTCGACGCCCTGCCGGTACTCGGCACGGGGAAGCTCGATCTGCGCGGGGTCAAGCGCATCGCGGTGGAACGACTCTCTTCGCGTGAAACGTGAGGGGTCAGTGGTAAAGGGTGCGGCGTACGGGGCACGGGCGCAAATGGGCAGCGGGGTATGGTTCCGTGCTGAAACCTGGTTGCTGATGGGCGGGTGCCGAGCCCGATCCGAATACCCATTGACCAGTACCGGTTGACGAATGACGGCCGAGAAGTCCCTCATCGACTGCCACGTCCACTTGGCCGCCCTGCCGGATGGCGACAACGGCTGTTTCATCTCGCCTAAACTCCTGAAAAGCCTGCTGTTTCGTTTTCTGCTATGGAAACATGAGCTCTCGCCGGCCCACCCGCGCGAAGCGAACCAACGGTATCTCGAACACCTCATCACCGAATTGCGCGCTTCTAAGCACGTGAAGAAGGCCGTCCTCCTCGGCATGGACGGGTTTTACGACCAGACCGGCCTGCTCATTCGACAGCAGACAGACTTTCTCATTAGCAACGACTATGTCTTCAAAACCGTGCGGGAGCATCCTGACGTCTTTCTGGCTGGCCCGTCGATCAACCCGCAGCGGGAGGACGCCGTAGACGAAGTGCATCGCTGCGCCGATGCCGGTGCAGTCCTGATCAAAGTCCTGCCTAATGCCCAACACTTCAACCCGGCCGATCCTCGATACATTTCCTTCTATCGGACGCTGGCTGATCGGAAGCTCCCGTTTCTGAGTCACGTCGGGTATGAGTTCAGTCTGATCGGCAAAGACCAGTCGATGGGGGATCCCGGTCGGCTGCGCCTGGCGCTCGACGAAGGCGTCACCGTCATTGCCGCCCATGCCTGCAGCTACGGCCTGATGCTCTACGAAAAGTTTCTCCCAGTCTTTCATGACTTCGCCAACCGCTATTCGAATTTCTATGCCGACATCTCCGCGCTGACCCTGCCGAATCGCCTTGGGATGTTACTGCACCTGCGCCGCTACCCGGAGCTTCATCAGCGGCTCCTCTTCGGCACGGACTATCCCCTCTCGGTCTCCCATCTGGCGGCCTGGGGCCGTGTCGGTGTCGGCGCGCTGGGACGGATGATCCGCACAAAGAATCGCTTCGATCGCCAAGTGGCGGTGTGCGATGGATTAGGAGTCGGCTATCGGTCGTTGGGTGAGCTTCTGGCCCTACCCACACCATAGGCAGGCACACAATCCGCGATACCATGAATCGAGACCAGATACTCGGCACCCTCCGCGAAAGGATCCTGGCCTTCGCGACATCACGACTATCAAGGGACCATGCCGAGGACCTGGCGCAAGAGGTCCTGGCCCTGTTGCATGAAAAATACTCTCATGTGACGGAGCTCACCGAGCTGGTTCCGCTGGCCTTCCAAGTCCTCCGCTTCAAGATGCTGGATGCCCATCGGAAGGCCCTCCGTCGACGCGAGTATAATCAGCAATCGCTCGAGGACCTGCCGCTGGCCGATCCGGCGGATGATCCGGCGACACAGCTTGATCAGAAACAGCGGGTGGATCGATTGCTCGCTGCGATGACGCAGCTCGGCGAACGCTGCCGCGAATTGTTTAAGTGGAAACTGGAGGGGAAGAGCTTTCCGGAGATTCAGAAGATCATGGGACAAACATCGATCAATACCATCTATACCTGGGACCTGCGATGCCGGAAGCAGCTCCTGGCCCTGCTGGATGGATCGTGGAAATAGTCTTGCAGTTTTGAATTTTGAGTTTTTAGTGTTGACGTGTTGAGTTAGAGACACAGCCTGACACCAAACGAACATGTCCGAGCACGACCTTGAAAAACTGTTGGGCGGCTTCGCGGCAGACACGCTGACACCGGAAGAGAAACAACGCCTGTACAGTGCCGCGCTGCAGGATCAGCATCTGTTCGACGCCCTCGCCGATGAACAGGCACTGAAGGAACTGCTGACCGATCCGGCGGTACGCCTCCGACTGCTGCAAACCCTGCAGCGGACAAGCACGTCTGGCGCAGGTGGCTCAGCCGGATGGCTGGGCTGGTTCAGACGCCCTTCCGGGCTAGCCTGGGCCGGTGGTCTCGCTGCGGCGGTCTTTGCCGTGGTCCTGGGCACAAAGATCTATCAGGACAGTCTGAAGCAGGCGGCACAGTCGGTTGCCACGGAAGAAGCGAAGCTGACCAGCCCACGTGCCTCGGCGCCCCCTGCCTCGCAACCGTCCTCCTCTCAGACAGCTGAACCGCAACTGAAGTCCAACGAGAACACCGAGTCATCCGCACTACCTTCCAGGAAAGATATCTCCGTCGAGAAGCCGGCCACGCGGGAAAAATCCGCTGGCCCTATTCCTTCGCGGCAAGAACAAGAATATTCAACGGCCGCCCGCGATAGGGGACCCGTAAAAAGCGAACGAGGCGAATTACCGAAGAAAGCTGAAACGCCGGCCGCACCACTCGGCAAGACCGCCGAGGAAGCGACGGCTTCGGCCGACCAGAAACCCGCAGCAAGCCCCGCGCCGTCGGCCATCTTGCCCGAGTCGAAGCCTATGCAGGCGCCGGTCGGCGGCGCCCGCACTTTATTCTATGGTGACACAAGCCGCACCGACATCCAGGAAGCGGACGGTGGGAGGAAACCGCTGGCTCAGTCTGCACAGGAGAGGGATCGACTGGAACGGAAACGGGAGCGGGTTGCTGCTGCAACAGAACAAACAGCCGGCCTCATCCAGCCACTCAAACCGCTCGGGCTCCGCTACAGTGTTCTTAGTCCTGATACAGGCAGCCGTGACCCAGAAACTGCAGCGGGTTCACTGACACAATCCCAGCCGCCGCGCTTGACCGTTGAAGCAAATCAGGATTGTTACATTCAAATTTTGGCAGAGGACGGTTCGTCATCCCCCCGCTTGCTTTTTCCTGATCAGCAGAGGGGGCAGATTTCGTCCAAGCTCGTCGCTGGCCAGCGCAGGAGCATTCCATTGCCGGAGGAGACCGGTACCATTACCATCCGCCTTGCACGCACACCCTTCGACTCTATGACCGGACAGGAGCCAGCTACATCAGCCGATTCCTTCCCTCACCAACTCCAGGAAACCACCACTGCTGACGCGAACTCCGACTCCGGAATGGGGACAGGCCCCAGCCGGAAGGGGGCCAGTCCCCAACAGACCACCTACGTCGTGAATCAAGACCCTTCCATTGGGGAGCTTTCGGTCACCATCCCCCTCAACAGGCCTTAAAGAGACATCGACGGCGGACTGCGGCGGCTCCTCTCCTAAAACAAACGGGCCGTTCTCCTTCGGGAGAACGGCCCGTTCCCATGACGCGGAAGACTATCAGACGAGTCTATTGACTCACCGAAATGCGATCCTTGATCATGTCGAACGTTTCCTTGGGCACCACATTCTTTGCCACCAGCTCGCCCTTCACACGATAGGGACGGTTGTTCACGATGCGATCGGCCTCATCCTGCTTCAAGCCAAGGAAGAGCACCAAGTCGCTCGCGGATACCCTGTTGATGTTCATGGCTGCGGAACCAGCGGCCGGGGCCGACGGAGCGGCGACGGAGGGAGCGGTCGACGGCGTCAGCGCCGCACTGGCCGTATGCGACCTATCTTTCAGTTCCTTCTGATAACGCGCCACCAGCGATTTCAGCGTCTCATTGTGGCGCTTCGCATCCTGATATTCCTGGCGCACATTGCGATTCTGGGCGGACAGCGCCTTGACTTTTTCCTCCAGCTCCTTGGTCCGGCCCTCGACAGCGCCTCGTTCCTTATCGCGGCCATGCTCAATACGCTGCAGCTCGTCCCGCGCTGCCTGCGCCTCGTTGCCGAACTTCACGTTCAGCTCTTTCAAGGTACGGACCTGCTGCTCCATCGCGCTCTTCTGCTGGCGGGTCTTTTCCAGCTCCATCCTGGCATTCTCAGCATCTGCCAAGGCCTCTTGATACTTCTGATTGGAGATGCATCCTGTCGTCAACACCGCGCCGACCAAGATGACGGCCATCCACTCTCGTTTCATGCGACCCTCCCCTCCCTCACATTCATAGCGAACGAACTTCCACTCATCCTTCGAGCAATTTCAAAACTGAGCATCGGCGGTTGCGAACCTCGGTTTGCGCATCGTCTTAAACTGTGTGTATGCCAACACCGGGTCTTTGTCAACACATTTGCGCTTGCGTTGACTCTGTCCGGAGCAGGTCGACTGCATGAAGCCGGCTGGTGCTTGACGGATGTCGCCCCCTCTGTGATGATCGCTCGTTAGCCGATCAGACTTGAAGCTATTCCCCGGTCATAGGCACACATGAATGAATGGGGCGCTACGCTCGCCGTCATACTCGGCATCGTTGAAGGCTTGACCGAGTTTCTCCCCGTCTCCTCCACCGGTCACCTGATTCTGGTCGGCCACGCCCTCGGCTTCACCGGGGACGTGGCGGCCAACGCCGAAATCTCCATCCAGCTGGGCGCCATCCTGGCCGTGATCGTCTTCGAACGCGAGAAGATCGGCCGACTCCTCTCCGGCACCTGGCAGGAACAGAGCGCACTGCCGTCCTATTTCCGCAGCGGACAGCATTCCTCGTGGACCGCCTCACTCAAAGCCTCCATGCAGGCCCACCCCAACCTGTGGTTCCTGCTCGGTCTGGGTATCGCCTTTCTGCCCGCCGCCGTCGTCGGGCTGCTGGCGCACGGCTGGATCAAATCCCGTCTGTTTACCCCCCACACGGTCGCCACGACTTCCATTCTGGGCGGGATCATCATCCTGCTTGTCGAGGCCACCAGGCGGACCGGGCGGGCGATGAGTCTCGATCAAGTCTCACCGTCCCACGCATTCTGGATCGGCCTGGCACAATGCGCGTCATTGATTCCCGGCATGTCCCGTTCCGGCTCGACCATTATCGGCGGCCTGTTGGCCGGGCTTGACCGGAAAGTTGCCACAGAGTACTCGTTTTTTCTTGCTCTCCCCACCATTATCGCCGCGACGGTCTACGAAACCTGGAAGGCCAGAGCGACGTTTACCGAGCAGGATTTTCTCGCGCTCGGCATCGGCATGGTCGTGTCATTCCTCGTCGCCTGGGCCGTCATCGCCGCGTTCCTCACCTATGTCCAGCGGCATACCTTGCGTGTGTTCGCCTACTACCGTATCATGCTGGGCATCGTCGTCTTGTTGATCTTCCGCTGAAAGGAGTCGCTGCGATGTCCTCGGATACGATTCACGTCTATGACACCTGGGTCAACGGCAAGAAGGGCCGGATTCACTTTGACGTGATGACGAAAGACGAAACCACCGCGCTGAAGCTGGCAAAAGAGTACCTGGTGAGTATCGGGGAGCCGGATGTGGCGGTGACGGTCAGAGAATGCCGGTTCTGCCACAGCGAACCGCTCTTCATGTTCTCCTCGGAGCAACAGCAGCAGGTCAAGGAAAAAGGCGGGTTCATCGTCCCGATGCCGGCCTAATTGCCCGCGGCAACGCGGGCAAGTTCCTTAGTTGTGAATGTTGAATTGTGAGTTAACCTCAACCCGCACAATTCAAGACTCAACACTTCTTACGTCGGTTCAGGGCGCTGAAGACGTTTCCGAGGCAAGAGGAGGATCTTCCTTCTTTTCGAATGCGAAGTGCGCGATCAGGAACATGACGCCGACGGTGATGGCGGAATCCGCCACGTTGAACGCCGGCCAGTGGTACTGCTCGACATAGACATCGAGAAAGTCGATCACCTCTCCGTAACGCAGCCGATCGATCAGGTTGCCGATCGCTCCGCCGAGAATCCCCGCGACGCTCAGGCGGCCCACCCAGTCCTTTTCGGGCATCCGCAACAGGATCGTCCCCAGCAACCCCAGCGCAAAAATCGACGTGAGCCCGAAGAAGACCATGCGGAACGCGTTGCTGCTGTTCGCCAGCAATCCGAATGCCGCGCCCGGATTTCTGATGTACGTCAAACTGAACAGGTTGGGAATGACGGAGACAGATTCATGCAGGCGCATCGTCTGCATGATGTAGAGCTTCGTGACCTGGTCCACCAGGATGACCACGCCGGTGACGGATGCCAGCAGAAGATTGTGCAACAAGGAGCGGTTCAACGAATAGCCTCTAGGCAGCGATCGCACAGCGTCGGGTGCGTGGCGTCCCTGCCCACGGCCTCCCGGTAGTTCCAGCAACGTTCGCATTTCTGACCGACCGCCCTTGTCACCTCCACCTCTAAACCCAATGCCAGGTCATGTAGGTTATTGGCTTTCATTGGAAGCTGATCAACCTCAATAAGTTCAACCTGTGAAACAATAAATAGAGCCTGCAGTAATCCCTCATATGATTTCAAAAAGTCATATTGTGCCGGATTGGCACGTTGGGCATACAAGACCACTCTCGCTTCTAGCGAGGCCCCAATGACTCTGTCTCTTCGTTTTTCTTCGAGCTTCCCAAGAACAAGTTCTCTCATGCGCAAGAGAAAGTCATTCCAATCTTGTTCAAGTTGAGGATCAATCCATTGCGGATTCAGTTCTGGGAAAGTTGCCAAATGCACACTGAACATCTGTTGGTTCCCTGCTGCAGTAGAAGGCAACATTCGCCAGATTTCATCAGCTGTAAAGCTCAGAACTGGCGCCATCAGCTTCGTCATAGCGACCAGAATCTCATGCAAAACGGTTTGAGAACTCCGTCGATAGCGGTCCTCTTTCTTAAATGTGTATAGGCGATCTTTTAAGATGTCCAGATATACAGCGCTCATGTCTACCGAGCAAAAATTATTCAATTCATGAAACACACTGTGAAATTCAAATTCCTCGTAAGCGAGCCGAACACGATTAATTAGGCCCCCCAAACGCGTCAGCGCCCACCGGTCGAGTTCCGGAAGTTGCTCATAGGGTACGCGATGCTGCGCCGGATCGAAATCGTAGAGGTTGCTCAGCAGGAACCGGCAGGTATTGCGGATCTTCCGATAAGCCTCGATCAGGTGATTCAGGATTTCCTGCGAGATCCGGAGATCCTCCCGATAGTCCTGGGCCGCCACCCACAATCGTAAAATCTCTGCCCCCGACTGTTTGATGACGTCCTGCGGCGCAACCACGTTGCCGGCCGACTTGGACATCTTCTTCCCCTGCCCGTCAACCACAAAGCCGTGCGTCAGAACCGCCTTGTACGGCG
>DASPGL010000012.1:0-8656 GCA_035620635.1 Nitrospira sp.
GGTCGTCTCCCGGGGGATGCGGGTGTTTCTCGATCTCAAGTTTCTCGATATTGAAGAAACCGTTCGCCGCGCCACGGCGCGGGTGGCCGCCATGGGGGTCGATTTTCTCACCGTCCACGCCAATCGCAAGGCCCTCAGCGCGGCCGTGCAGGGGAGGGAAGGCTCGGCGCTCAAGCTGCTGGCCGTGACGGTGCTCACGAACTTCGACAGCCACGACTTGCGCGAGATGGGCATTCAGCGGAGCGTGCAGGATCTGGTGACGGCCCGGGCGCTGCTTGCCTCGGAAGTCGGCTGTGATGGTGTGGTGGCATCCGGGGAAGAGCCGGCCGCTATCCGGAAGAAAGTCGGTCCGAGATTCGTGATCGTCACGCCGGGAGTCCGGCCGCTCGGCAAAGGCGTCGACGACCACGCCCGTGCGACCACCCCGACGCAGACGATTGCAGCAGGCGCTGATTACCTTGTGATCGGCCGCCCTATCCGCGATGCGGCCGATCCGGCCGCGACCGTCGCGGAGATCGTCGCGGAGATGCAGACCGCCTTCGATGCCCGGGGCTAACGAATGTCAAGGGTCATCCGTCATACGTGAACTTCGCTCGATCCCGAAACATCTCACGGATGACGATTGACGCATGACGGGGTTATCCCATCCCGTCGGTTGCGGCAACGATCCGCACTTTGTTAAGATCCGCCTTCCTCACACATCCCTGACGGTGGGTGTAGCTCAAGGGTAGAGCGCCTGACTGTGGCTCAGGAGGCTGCGGGTTCGAAGCCCGTCACTCACCCCATCATGTCATTCATCCGTGTCCTTCTGTCATCAGGGCGGTTAAGCCGGTGCCCCCGTGTCGGGGAACCTGTGGTCGATGTTCGGCAGCCGACTTGCCGGCCAGAAAGCCGGTGGCCCAGGCCCAGTGGAAATTGAATCCGCCGATGCGGCCGTCGCAGTCCAGAATCTCTCCCGCGAGGTAGAGCCCCGGGACGAGCCTGGATTCCATCGTCCGGAAATTGATTTCTTCAAGCGGCACTCCACCCGCCGTCACTTCGGCGTAATTCCAACCGCGATCCCGTTCGACGGGAAATTGGAACCTGGTCAGGTTTGCGGCCAGACGATGTCGATCGTCTCGCGGCACCTGCCCCAGGGGCTGCTGCGGATCGCATCCGGCATACGTGCAGAGTGCTTCGGCGAACCGCTCGGGAAGTTGTTGCGAGAGCGTCTTCACCACAGACCGCCGGGGATAGGACTGCACCTGCTGCACGAGCCACTGCTGCGTCCGCTCGGCTGTCTGACCGGGCAGAAAATTTCCGTACAGCGCGACGGATTCTCCCGCCTGCCTGGCCAGGCACCAGAATCGACTCGCATCCATGACGACGGGGCCGCTGATGCCAAAATGGGTCCAGAGCAGGCTCCCGGTGCGTCGATCGACCCGCTGTCCCTTCACCATCGTGGTGAGTTCCACGGGATGTGACAGACCCGAAAGCGTCGTATGAAACATCGTGTCACTGAGCACCAAGGGGACCAACGCAGGAGCCGTGGGGCTCACGTGATGCCCGAACCGGCACGCCAGCTCGTAGCCGAATCCATCGCTGCCGGATTTGGGGACTGACCGGCCGCCAGTGGCCAGTATGACTTTCTTGGCCCGCACAGTTCCATGTGGATCGTGGAGGGTAAACGCGTAATCGCGGCCTCCGTGATACTCAATCTTGGTCACGCGATGGTTCGGGTGAATCGTCACGTGCAGCCCACGACAGCGTTGCATCAGCGCGGTGAGCACGGTTCTGGCTTGATCGGTGACGGGAAATAGCTTGCCGGTTGCTTCCCGCTTGAGTTCAACGCCGAGCGAGGCGAACCAGGCGATGGCGTTCGGAACGGTGAACGCCGCCAGGACATTTTTGATGATGCGGTGGTTGCCGAAAAAATCGCCGGGCGCAACCTTCTCGTGGGTGACATTACAGCGCCCGCCGCCAGAAATGAGAATCTTGGCGCCGATCGTTCGGGCGCCGTCCAACAGCACGACCTGAGTGGTCCCGTCTGGTTTTCTTCGTTCCCCCGCAGCGATCGCGGAGGAAAGCCCGGCGGCTCCGGCTCCGACCACCGCGATCTCGCACTGCGCAGACCCATGTACATTAGACACTTTTAACTGCCTGTTAACACGGGATTAATCTCACGGTGTTACGTTCCCCCTCGTGAACGCTGAGTTCATCGTCACCAATTACAGTAGCAGGAGGGGGCGCCATGACCTGTCAAAAATGTCAAGGGCTGATGATCGAGGAACGGCAACCGGAACTGTCGCCGAGTACGACCGTTCATCGCTGCATCAATTGCGGGCTCCTCATTGATCCATTGATTCAGCAGAATCGCCTCAACCGGCTGCGCGCGAAATCCTCATTCCTCCATGCGGCGTAGTCACACGCACTGCGCGAGATGACGGGTGCCGGTACGGGATCAAGGAGGGTGGGTGTCGCGTGCACGGGTCAGATCGAAAACTCTGCCCAAAGAAACGTATGGTCTGAAGGGTCTTTCGCTCGCCGCGGCTCGATATCCACCTCCACCTTCACGCACTTCTCCGCCAGCGGCGCCGTTGACAGAATGTGGTCAATGCGCCAGCCCTTGTTGGTCTCCAGCGAACTCGGGGCCCGGTAATCCCAAAACGTATATTGCTGCCGCGTCGGGTAGAGTTTCACGAACACATCCTGAAATCCCCAAGCGACGGTCTTCTCATACGCTTTGCGGGCATCCTCGTGGTAACAGACGTGAGTCAGGTGCTTGTCCGGGCTGTGCACATCGATCGGTCGTGGCGCTACGTTCATGTCACCGCACCAGATCGCCGGCATCTTCGGTGAAAGGTGTTTGTCGAAATATGCCCGCAACCGTGCGTACCAGTTGAGTTTGTACGCGTACTTCGGGGAATCGATTTCAAATCCCTGCGGGACGTAGGTGTTGACGATGGGAATCCCGTCGATCACGACCCTCAAGAGACGGGCATCGTCCGGCTCGCCTCCGTCGTCGAACCCATAGAACACCGCTTCGGGTTTCCTGCGGCTGAGAACCGCCACGCCGTTGTATGCCTTCATCCCGCGAAAGGTAATCTCGTAGCCGGAAGACGTCAGGGCCATGAGGGGGAATTCGCTGTCCTGAACCTTCGTTTCCTGAAGGCAGAGGACATCGGGCTGGTGGCTTTCAATCCATGCCAGCACGATGGGCAGGCGCTTGCGCAATGAATTCACATTGAAGGTGGCAATTTTCATGACGAAGCCTCGATGTCAGGGCCGACGCATCGTAGCAAACGCCGGATATCGCAACAAGCGCCGAAGGTTCTCAGCCAGCCACCATCTTCAGGCACGGTACCCGCAGGGCGTGGACGGCATCTCGAATCACGTCGATGACTTGCGGGCGGGTGAAGCCGCGTCGCCAGGCGAGTCCGATCCGGCGACCGGGTACCGGTTTCGCAAGCTCGATGGCGATTAATCGCTTGTTCTCGTACTTGGGTGTCAGCGCGCTGCAGGGCAGCACCGTGATGCCGAGACCCGACGCCACCATCTGCCGGATGGTTTCCAGGGAGTTGCCCTGCCACCCTTCGGCATCTGACCGGCTGAGTTCAGGACAGGCGTCCAATACCTGCTGTCGAAAACAGTGGCCTGCATGTGGGAGGAGTACCTTCTCCGACCCCAGCTGCCGGGGGTCGAGTAGTTTCCTTTTCTGCCAGGGGTGCCCGACCGGAACGAGGACCTTGAACGGTTCGTCGTACAAGGCGTTCGTCACAATCGCCGGTTCGTCGAACGGGAGGGCAATCATGATCACATCCAGCTTTCCGCTCTTGAGCATCCCAGCCAGATTGAGGGTGAGGTTCTCTTCCAGTTCCAGCGGCATCTTCGGGGCGCGCGTGCTGAGCAGCGGCACAAGGTCCGGCAGGATATAGGGGCCCACCGTGGCGATGACACCGAATCGGAGCGGCCCCGCCAGCTGATCTTTCCCCTGAGCCGCCAGGATCTTGATTTGGTCAGCCTCTTCCAGGACCCGTTGGGCCTGGTGGACGATCTGTTCTCCCAAGGGCGTGAGCGTAATCCGATTCTTCCTCCGCTCGAAGATGGTTGCGCCCAATTCGTCCTCCAGTTTCTGAATCGCAAGGCTGAGCGCCGGCTGCGAAATACAGCAACGGTCCGACGCGCGCCCGAAGTGGCGCTCCTGTGCCACTGCCACGATGTAGCGAAGTTCGGTCAACGTCATACAGCCTCCTTTTTCTCCCCCCATAGGGATTCTAAATCGTCGCTATGTGGATTATCAATTTGACTTACGAATTCCATGTCGCCTAGACTTGCCGCATGCAGCATGCACCTCGAACCATGACCTTGAGAAAGGAGGAGCAGTGATGAGACGAGGCAGGAAGATGAAGCAACTGGGTCGGATCGGGCTGGTGACAGCCGGGGTGGCGCTCGCCCTGCCGTTGCTGCCGGTCTTCGGAGCGGAAGGCGAGCGCAGCTTCATGGATCTGCTCCGGCCCCTCCTCGGCAGCGAGAGCGGCATGCCGGCCACCAAGGCGGACGCCAATGCGGCGGTGGTGCTGCCGCAGATCCAGGGGCTGGAAGATCCGAATACGTATGTCCCGGCCGACAATCCGTTGACCGTGCAGAAGGTCGAGCTGGGCCGGCTGCTGGTGTTCGATAAACGGCTGTCGAAGAACAACACGATCGCCTGCATGAGCTGTCACTTGGCGGAGAAGGGGTTTGCGGATGGCATGCCGGTTTCAACCGGGATCAACGGTCTCAAAGGCGGACGTAGCGCCCCAGCGGCGTTCAATCGTGTATTCTCCCAGGCGCAGTTCTGGGATGGCCGGGCCGCGACCCTGGAAGATCAATCCATCGGGCCCTTCATCAACCCGGTGGAGCACGGGTTTGCGACCCATGACGAAATGGTCGCCAAGATGAAACAGATTCCGGGCTACCGCAAGCTGTTCCAGGAGGTCTTCGGCCGGGACATCATAATCCAGGATGTCGGCCGGGCGATCGCGAGTTTCCAGCGGACCATCCTGTCCGGCAACAGTGCCGTGGACAAGTTCGATATCGGGGGGGAGGAGACGGCCCTGAGTGCGTCGGCGCAACGAGGGCTCGAATTATTCCGGGGGAAGGCCCGCTGCACCCGCTGCCACTCGGGGTTCAACTTCAGCGATGAGAAATTTCACAACCTGGGGATCGGGTGGGACACGAATACGGTGGACCTGGGCCGGTATATGGAGACGAAGAATCCGGAGGACATCGGGGCGTTCAAGACGCCGACGTTGCGTGAGATCGCTCGGACGGCACCCTATATGCATGACGGTCGGTTCAAGACCCTGGACGAGGTAGTGAAGTTTTATAACCAGGGGGGGATCAAGAATCCGCACCTGGATAACACGCTCATTCCTCTGGAGCTGACGGAGCAGGAGCAGCAAGATGTGGTGGCTTTGCTGAAGTCGCTCAACGGCGAGGGCTGGCAGCACGTGCAGGCCCCCACGGCATTTCCGAAGTAACGCGCAGAGCTGATTGTAGTGCTGAATTAGAGGGACTTCTCCCGGCCAGCGGCCGGAAGAGGTCCCTCATTATGTTCAGGCCTGAACGGATCACGAACGGACATCTCGACTAAATAGCGGCGTAAAATGGCCTGCTCGATGCGTGAGCGCCCGCGATCCGGAGCCGGAAACCGGAGCACCAGATGCAGCTTGTCCGGTTCCGGCAGTTGAATTGTGATACGCGGTTCTGGCGACGGAGCTTCCAGTAGGTTGGTCTTCTCCAGCAGTTTCATCTGGCGCACCGCTTCCTCCATGAAAGGGGCGCATTCGGCTCTGGCCGCATCGAGGAGGGTCCGCTCGGCCTTCTGCCAATCCTGGCCAGCTGGGACCGGAATCACCACCGTATACAGGCCGTACTCCTGGTCCGGATTCTCTTTGATCAGCGGGTTGGTGAACAGGAGGCTGTTCGGGAAGACCGTGACACGGCCGGTGTATAAATGGGCGGATTGCCCGGGACCGATTTCGAGCAGTTTGGTGGTGAAGACATCGTGGTCCAGGACGATGCCGCGATGCCCGGCGATGTGGATCCGGTCGCCGACGGCGTAGACTTTTCCTCCGACCCGCAGCGCCGCGCCGCTCCAACAGAGAATGAGCTCTTTCGTCGCCAGGACGAGAGCCGCCGCCAGAGCCACCAGGGACACGGCAAAGGCCTGGAGTTCGTGTGCCCAGATGATGACGAGTCCAAGCAGAAATGCGAAAACTATCGAGTTTCTGGTTGTCACAACCCACCGCCGCTTCGATTCCATCGATAGCGCCGGATTGTGGGCGATCCAGCGCACTACGAGCGTCCGTATCGCCAGGAGCGCAATCAGCATGATGAGAGACGTGAGCCCGTCGAGAACGACTGAACTGTCGATGCCCATCCAGCTAGTCTGCATGACGACCTCGCTTATTCGATGAAAGAATCTCTCGTCACCGGCTTCTCCTTACGTCTAGCCCTTAAGCTTGGCGCAAACGTAACCGATAGAGGAAGTGGCCCCTCCCCAAAGGATGTCGTATGTCGCCGACACCGAGCGCTGCGGAATCTTCCTTGATCGACTTCCTCCGTCCCCGTCTCCATAGAAAACTGCAGCCACTCTTCGATCAGTCCAACCGCTGTTTGCCGATCTTACAGGCAACGTGCCAACAGATCATGTCCCTCATGGGTCCAGATTCCAGCGCCGTCAGCCTCGCACGGATTATCAGCCGCGATCACGGACTCACCTGCAAGGTCCTCCAGGTGGCCAACAGCATCGCGTACCGCCTGCAGCAGATGATCACCTCGGTTCCGCATGCTGTCAGCTGGTTAGAGCTGGATACCGCGCGATCCCTGGTTGCCGCCGCCCATCTCGTCGAACAGCTCAAGCATTGGCCGGAACGTCAACAGCAGCTCAGGACCTTGATCGCCAAGTCTCTGCTCTCCGCGACCTATGCCAGCGAGCTGGGAGAGTTCTGGAGTATCCGCAAGCGGGCCAGCTGTTCACCGCGGCCCTGCTTCTATTCGGTCGGAGACCTGACGATCGCCTATCAGGAGCCGGATTTGTACCAGGCACTGCAAACCATCCCTGAAACCATAGCGGCAGCGGACCGTGTGAGTGCAGAGATCCACCTGATCGGCGTTCCCCGTCTGACCCTCGCTCGGGCGTTGGCCCAAGAGTGGAAACTTCCGGGCAGCCTGATCGAGCTCTTTGCCGTCACGAGGGAGCTGCGGCCGGCCCGCTGGCAGAGCGGTCGCCAGACCTTTCAGAGGGTTTGTCACAGGTGCGATCCGCCTCGTTGAGCGTTAACTGGATCGAGTTCCCCTGATGCCCTTGATGAAGCCAAGCGTGCGCTTCTGATTAGGAAGCGGACTGCCTTCAAACCGCTTCGCGGACTTGATGATCTGTGCCATGGATCGGGGGCGTCAACTGACCCGTTCGATGGGACTGGCGATTGACCTGGCCGACCATGTCCCGGTGCCTTCCCCCGAGCAAGAGGCCAAAGTCCAGAATGCCACTGAGCCGTCCGTCAGGCCGGCACCGGTCGGGCCTCCGCCGGCCGTTCCGCAGACAGCGTGTCATACAAGAGGAGGAACCGATGCCGGCGCCCGTCCGAGTATACCCCTTCGAAACACTCCAAGCCTTTCAAGACTCCCTACGGGATGCGAGGGATCTCAACAATCTACTCGGGGCCTTTGTGCAATCCCTGCATCGCGACGCCGGGTTCCGCCGGGTGGGATTGGCCTTGTTGAATCCGAGCGACAGTGACCAGCCGGTCGGCCGGCTGGTCGTAGGCTCCGCACCCCATCGCTCCCTATCTCCGTGCTCTATCCGGCTCGCTGAGTCGCGAACACCCGCTCTTTCTGAGCGTGCTCAAACGGCTCGATCCACTCCTCATTCAGAATTTTGCAAGCCAGCCGGCGAGATGAATCAGGAATTTGTCGATCGGTGGAAGTCCGCATCCGCCATTCTGGCCCCGTTGCGGGTGGGGGGCAGGCCCATCGGATTGATCTACTGCGATCGGGGCACACGTCCCCACCCACCATCCCCTCAGGATTACATGACCTTTCAGCTGTTCTTCACGGCAACGACGATAGGCATGAATCGCCTCGCCGGCGTGCTCTAAGCCGGCTAGTGGGCGGACAATTGGTCGCGGGTCCCCGGTACACACTCCTCCCGTTTCCAGCGCGTCAGTACCTTCTCCTCATTGAACGTCAGCAGATACCGGTAGCAATAGAGTGTCGGCTTGGGGGCGTCCTGCCCCCGGCTCATGAACGCACTCGCCGCCTGCGACGCCTCGACCAGCAACGTCGGACTCCATCGATCCAGGTCGCGGTCGCTCAACGCGAACCGATAGGTCCACAGACTCTCGCCCCCCAGGACCGGGGTCTTGGTCAGATGCGGAGGGCCTAATTTCTCCCGGACCTCGTCCTGCGTCAGGCGGTCCACCCCCTTCTTGAAGTAGGTATCGCGCCAGGGGCTGCCGCCACAGCCGCTGAGGGCGGCGCCGAGCAGGACCAGCAGCCCGAGCCGGAGCAGCGAGCGGGTCCACGGGGAGGGCGGCCGGCGGGGGCCGGGCCGGAGCGTCGGCTGCGAGAACGGGGCGGACATCCTGTCGCGTACGCTACACCGGGGCCCCCCGTCTCTGCAACTCCCCTC
>DASPGL010000013.1:0-10039 GCA_035620635.1 Nitrospira sp.
GCTCTGGGGGACCGGCGTAGTCGTCGCTCGGAGGATTGCCCTGCCGATTCAGCTGCTACAGGAGGGAGTGCAGGAGATCGGGAGCGGCCGGTTGGAAAAACGGCTGGAGTTGAAGACCGGGGATGAGATCGAGCAGTTGGCACAGTCGTTCAATCAGATGGCCTGCAACCTGCAGCGATCGTTCGGGCAGATTGAGCAGCGGATGATGGAAGTCCGGCAGCTGGAGGAGAAATATCGGGACCTGATCGAACATGCGCCGGAGATGATCTATCAGCTGGACCGGGGCGGGCGGTTTGTGCATGTGAATAAGACGGGTCTGGACAAGCTCGGCTATACGCTCGACGAGATGCTGTCGCTCCATCTCTGGGATGTGGTGCCGCGGGGACAGGGAGCGGAGGTGTTACATTATCTCGAGCGCCTGGTGTCTGAGGGACAGAGCTCGATGGAAACGGTGCTCCTGGCCAAGGATGGACATCCGATCGATGTCGAGATCCATGGCACCGCCTTGTTCGATGAAGCTCGAGGCGGGCTGGTGCACTCCCGATCATTTGTCCGGGATGTGACGGAACGACGTCGACTGGAACGGCAGCTGCAACGCTATACGACGGGGCTGGAACAGGCGGTGTCCGAGCGCACCCAGCAGCTGGTGGCGTCGCAGGCTCGGTACAAGGCGCTCTTCGATCTGGTCGCAGATTCCGTGTTTATGGTGGATGAGGCGGGCCGGATCGTAGCCGTCAACAAGCGGGAGGAACAGACCCTCCGGTATCCGGAAGCGGCAGTGGTCGGACGGAGCATGCACGATGTCGTGTCGGCGGAACATCACCAGGTATTTTCGGGCTGGTTGCACGACACCAGTACGGGGCAACGGCAGGTGCCGACGCAAGAGATTATGGTGAAAGATGCCGACGGGCGGGAGACTCCGGTCGAAATGGATTTGATTCGTGTCGGAGGAGCCGAGCAACCGCTCGTGATGGTGCAGCTTCGTGATATCGTGGGGCGAAAGAAGCTCGAACGACAGCTGCAGTCCTACCGTGAAGAACTCGAACTCAAAGTGCGGGAGCGGACCAGGGAGATCGAGGAAACCAAGCAGTACCTGGAAAACCTGCTCGAAAATGCCAACGACGTCATCTATACCCTCGACACAGACCAGCACTTCACATACGTCAACAGCAAGGTCAGTGTCTGGGGCTATCGCAAGGAAGACCTGATCGGCCGCCCCTACCTCTCGCTGCTCTCGCGACGGCACCGGGGCCGGCGGCTCAAGAACACGCTGGATATCGGTGCGAAGCAGGTCTATGAGGTCGAGGTCGTGACCCGCCTGGGAGAGCCCCGCGCGGCGATGATCAGCGTCTCACCGCTGCACGGTGCCGAAGGAGAGATTCTTGGCGTTCTGGGGATTGCACGCGATATGACGGAGACGAAGAAGCTGGAACAGCAGATCCGGAATTCTGAAAAACTGGCTTCGGTGGGAAAACTTGCGGCGGGTGTGGCACACGAGATCAACAATCCGCTGGGCGGGATCCTCAATTGCCTCTACAACCTCAGGAAAGGCTCGCTGTCGCCCGTGCGACAGGAGGAATACTGGGCATCGATGGAGCACGGGGTCCGGCGGGTGCAGAAGATCGTGCGGCAGCTTCTCGATTTTTCTCAGCAGCATGAGCCTGAGTTCAGCCCGGCGGACATCAACCGGATCGTCGATCAAGTGCTGACGTTGACCACGCATTTGTTTGCTCCCAACCAGATTCGGTTGGAAACCGAGCTGGGACACGGATTACCCAGTATCATGGTCGATCGGCACATGATCGAACAGGTGTTGATGAATTTGATTCTGAACGCCGTCCAGGCAATGAAAAGCGGCGGGGTGCTAACGATCCGGACCTCCGTGGCCGAAGGGATTTGCCGTGTGGAAGTCTGCGATACGGGCTCCGGGATCCCTCCCTCGGTCCTGCCGCGGGTGTTCGATCCCTTTTTCACCACCAAAGGCGAGGGTGAGGGGACAGGGTTGGGTCTGTCGGTGAATCTGGGCATCGTGGAACGTCACGGCGGAAAGATTCTGGTGGAGAGTGAAGTGGGGAAAGGGACGACGTTCACGTTGTGGCTGCCTGTCTCGCGCGAGCAATCCCTGGTGGAGAAAGGCCGATGAAAGGGCTTTCCATTCTGTTGGTCGACGACGAACCGTTGATGCGACTCTCGATGGTCGACGCCTTGGAGGCGGCCGGATACGACGTGCATGCGGCGGCCTCCGGGACCGAAGGGGTCGACGCGATAGGCAAGAAGACCTTCGACCTTCTCATCACGGATCTTCGGTTGCCCGGCGCCGACGGGCTGACCGTGCTCAAGGCCGCCAAGGAGAAGGCACCGCAGACCGAAGCGCTCGTGATCACGGCGCACGGCTCTGTGGAAACTGCGGTCGGGGCGATGAAGCTCGGCGCCTTCGATTACATCACGAAACCGTTCCAAATGGACGAATTGCTGCTGGTTGTCGAACGAGTCGGGCGCGTCGTGGCCTTGCGACGTGAAAATGAGGATCTCAAATCCGCGTTGGAGGACAAGTTCTGTTTCAGCGGCATTCGGGGCGTGAACAGTCGGATGCGAGCGGTCCTGGACAAGATCAAACTGGTCGCCGCTACTGATTCGACAGTCCTCATCGTGGGTGAGAGTGGCACGGGCAAGGAATTGGCCGCCAACGCCGTGCATCAGAACAGTCCACGACGAGACTATCCCCTGATCAAAGTGAGCTGCGCCGCGTTGCCCGAGACGCTGCTGGAAGCGGAACTGTTCGGCCATGAAAAGGGCGCGTTTACGGGGGCGTTGCGCCAGCGTCGGGGCCGGTTCGAGATGGCGAATCGCGGCACCCTGTTCCTCGACGAGGTGGGTGAAATCTCGCCCATCGTGCAGGTCAAACTGCTCCGAGTGCTTCAGGAACGGACTTTCGAACGTGTCGGGAGCAACGAGCCGATCGAAGTGGACGTGCGTCTGGTCTGTGCCACACAGAAGGACCTGCGCAGGGAGGTGGCTCAGGGACGCTTCAGAGAGGATCTGTTCTACCGGCTCAATGTTGTGCAGGTTGTCATTCCTCCGCTCAGGGAGCGGCAGGAAGACGTCATGGTCATCGCCGAACATGTGCTCGAAACCTGCTCGAACAAGCTGAACAAGAAACTCCGCGGATTTTCCCAACCGGCCCGTGAATTGCTGCTCCGCTATTCCTACCCCGGGAACGTCCGTGAATTGGAAAACATGGTTGAGCGGGCGGTGGCGCTGGGTCGTGAGCGCGAGCTGATACAACCGGCTGATCTCTGCGGGTTCCAGTCCTGTCCGTATCTGGGCGGTATTCCGCAGGACTCGTGTGGGTTTTGCAGTGAAGGGCTGACCGGAGGAAAGAAGAAACAACCGGCGGCCCTGACCTCGTTGGCTGCCGCGCGGGAGGGCTTCGAGAAAGACTACATCGTGTCCGTACTGGAGCGGGTCGAAGGCAGCCGAACGACTGCGTCGAAGATCCTGGGGTTGTCGCGCAAAGCACTGTGGGAGAAATGCAAGCGCTACGGGATCCCCTCAGCGCGCGATGAAGAGGGAGACGAGCGCTAGTCGGAGACGACCGGGTTTGTGCGCGTCATCATATTCTGACCTGCCACACGTAAGAGATGGTCGGTCCGACTGGCTGCAATAGCCATCCTACGTCCCCTTGACTTGCCCCGTTGATGGAGCTCATGCTGCTCCATCTCCTGCATCCTTCTTCACGAACCATTGTCGGGGAGGCAGCCCCATGCATCCCACGAGTTCAACCTCCAATGGAACCATCGGGGTTCGGGCCCAACTTGTGAGACCGTGTACCCACGGGCGTGTCGTCGATGAAGTCCGAGACGCAAGCGGGATCAAGACCGGTCGGCTTATCTGCCTGGAATGCCATGCCGAGTTTCCAGACCCCGACTATGAGACGCCGCACCATTAGGTGGCGCAAGTTTGGGCTTCCCACACTCGTGCTCCGAACTCCTATCCCGTCTCTCGGGGAGGTGTCATCCCTCGCTCCACCCGCGCTCAGTTCCTGCCGTTCGTGACAGAGTATCGGCGAGCCACGCTTGCGCGTCGCGAGCCTCTTTTTTTAGAATGTGGCTCACAACGAAGAGCGGACATCCTGTTCGTCCCCTGGCTGAGCGTTCGGCCTCCCTTGCATTGACCTGGAAAGCGAGAAGATGAGAACTCGTATCGTGCTCGCATGTGTGCTGGTCGGCGGGTGCCCGTCACTCCCCTCATCGGCCGGTTGGCAAGAAGGCCGTGAGGCCTTTGATCGGGGCGACTACGCCACAGCGTTGAACGAGTTTCATCCGCTGGCTGAGCAGGGCAACAGAAACGCCCAGGCTCTACTCGGGTACATCTATGACAATGGTGTAAAGAACGGAGTCTCGAGGAACCCCCAGACGGCCTACAAGTGGTATCGGATGGCAGCCGAAAACGGCGAGGCTCAATCGCAAATCGCTCTGGGCCGGATGTATTGGGAAGGCCGTGACATTCCGCAAGACTATGGGGCCGCCCTGCGGATGTTTGAAATGGCTGCCGCCCAGGGTGCCAGCGGGGGCCAAACCGGTCTCGGCACCATGTATCTGAACGGGTACGGTGTCGACAAGAATTATGAAGCGGCGAGGAAGTGGTTCCAACTCGCCGCCGACCAGGGCAATGGTTTCGCCCAGCTTCAATTAGGGCACATCTACTATGAAGGCACGGGAGTATCACAGGACTTCGTCCAGGCGTATATGTGGTTCAGCCTGGCGGCGACAAAAGGCGCCAAGGGGGCGACTTTCTTGCGGGATTACATGGCCAAGTCGATGACGGCGGCACAGATCGATGAGGCGCGCCGGCTGGCGCACGAATGGAAACCAAAAACCGATGACGAAAAATGATATGATCGACGCGTAACAACAGACCGTTCACTTCATCCTACTTGTTGGAAGGGGACTTTGACCATGAATCTGGTTCGTACCGTGCTCACGGCGTCGTGGGGAATCATGCTGTTTGCCGGGATCGGCTTCGCAGCTGAACCGGCCGAAGTGGGAAAGTTTGTGAATGCGCGTATCGAAATCGGCGAAATGATGATGAACTATTTCAAAGGCGGAGAACGGTTCGGAGAGGGGCAGCGACCATCCTCCGAGCAGATGAAAGCGATGGGAGCCGACATCCAATCAAAGCTCAGTACACTTCTGTCGAAACACGGTCTGACGGTGGAGGAGTACCGCGGACGCAGCAAGGAGATCTTCGCCGATGACGCTGCGGTGAAACGGTATCTCGCAGAGCATCCGGATCTGCAGCAGCGGTACGAGGCGCTCCCACTGGATCGAATGGGCCGGGGAGGAAGTACAGGGCGCGGTTACTAACAGGGTGGTGCGCCGTCGAGCCGTGCGGCTTCGCGCGATATGCGGGAAGATGCCGCACGCACAACGTAAGTGAGGAGGCTCAATGGACCTCCGACGCCAGCAGCGGTTCCCGATACAGTTTCGGAGCATACTCTCCGATCCGCGTCAGGGAGAATGGGCCGGAACGGTGAAGAATCTATCAAAGGGTGGGTGCCTCATCGAGACGGATGGTCAGGTCTATGCGGGTATGCACCTCTTGCTGCGCCTGGATGTGCCCGGGGAAACCACGCCGCTGCTGATCGATCGGGCGGCGGTGCGTTGGAGCCGCGGACAGTCGGTGGGCGTGGGGTTTATCACAGTGGCGTCTCCGCACAAAGAACGATTGGACCAGTTTCTGAGACAATTGAAAGCCAGCCTTCCGAGTTAAGCGCCTCTATCCTTGCCTCCCCTCGAGGAATGCCATCGAATCGTCCCGTGCCGAAAGCGGCAGGCGGCTCTCGGCCGTAGGTGAAACGCCGCTGTGGGCGCATCATTTCGTGTGTTCTCCCCAGAAAACCCTTGGGCCTGTGGATAGTGGCGCAGGGGACCAGCGCGAGAGGCACGCCAGCAGCGGTGATTCATCACTGTCAAGATTGGGGCTGCTAGGTATGCGGAAAAAAGTCTTCATGATCTGATCGCACCACTATATGTTGGGGCTTCTTCCTCAGACAACAGATGCCCAAAAATGAGGCACTGTGCAGCAGTCATCGCGTTCTTCGTGCTGCGCCGCATGCTCAATGGCACTTGTTCACAGGATTATCCACAGAAGATGGGGACGGCTATTTTCATGCCAGGACCATCGAAAAAGCGAGGCTCCGAGGTCATGGCGCTATTCAGCTGTCCTGGTGCCGCCTTCCCAGAGTTTGACGGTCCGATCCCAGGAGGCGCTGGCGAGGCGACGGCCGTCCGGTGAGAATGAAACGCAGCGCACTCCACCGGTGTGGCCCTTGAGGATTCTGATGTTACGGCCCGTGGCGAGATCCCAGAACTTGATGGTCTGGTCGTCCGAAGCGCTCGCCAGGACCTTTCCGTCCGGTGACACGGCGAGGCTGCGGACCCAGCCGGTGTGACCGGTGAGCGTTTTCTTCTCGATCACGTCGGGCATCGCGAAGAGCTTGATGGTGGTATCCCGGCTACCAGTGATCAATGTCTTGGCGTCCGGTGTGAAGGTCATCGCACCGATCCAGTAATCCATCGGTTTCTGGAATCCGCCGTCATCTTCGACAAAATACCCGCGCGTCTCGGTCGAATCCTCCGCATCTCTGCGCCAATGCCCGTCGTGCAGCACTTTTTCTTCTCCGCTCGGCAACACTTCCCAGATTTTGATCTTGCCGATATCGGTGCCGTGCGCGAGGTGGATACCGTCCGGTGAGAACGCAACGCAGACGGACCAGTGGTGGTCGTAGGCGTCTTTGCCCAGCAGCGTCATCAACTCGGTACCGGTGGTGACTTCCCAAATCTTGATGTCCTTGTTGTGGCTGCCGCGCGCGAGCATGAGTCCGTCCGGCGAGAGCGACAGGCTGCAGACGTTATGATCGTAGCGCGTGAAGAGAAGCTTCGTCGGCTCGCCCGTCCTGCCATTCCACAAGCGAATGGTACGGTCTTCGCTGCCGGTCGCGAGCGTCTGGCCGTCGGGAGTGAAGACAACGGCCCGGATGTCATTGGTATGGCCACGTAACGAGCGTAAGAGCCGGCTGGTTTCGATGTCCCACATGCGGACGAGGCGGTCAGCGCCACCGCTGGCGAGGGTCAATCCATCGGGCGAAAACGCCACTGCCCAGATGCCATGCGAATGGCCGCGGAAGGTTTTGACTTCCCGGCAGTCGGTTTTCCAATACTCCGCGAAATCGATGGAAGGGGCCGGCGTGCCGGCGGTCGTTGAGGGAGGCAGTACGCCCATGAACTGCGGGGCGATCGTGTTCTCCTGCATGACGATATGGTTCCGTGTCTGGGGCCCTGTAATCCAGCTTCTTGATTGCCGCTCAGCCTGGCCAGTATAATTTCGGCCAGGCGTACGAGATCGTAAGAGATGCTCTCCGGGCAAGTCAACCCTTCGATTGCCCCGCCTGTGAGGGGGAATGTGCTCAGGGTTGACGCTGAGCGCGTTCAACGGCATCGCCGAAGCGTCAAGCCGGCTCCCGGAGCCCCTGCGGTCGTCATCCGCCGAGACAGGCTATCCCCCGGCTGTCACCTTCGCGATCCGAGGAACCGTCGTGGAAATCAGATTTCAGCCCGCCTTGCTTCAGGAAGTGATCGACTCCTTCGTCGAGAAGACGGAACGGGAAGGAGACCCCACGTATTACAAGGAGTTTCATGAGTATGCCGACCCGATCTACGAGAAATTCATTCTCGAGGAGCGGGAGGGGGAATTCAAGAAGCTCTATCAATACCTTTTCGGCACATGGGGGTTTTCCGACATCATACGCGAGTCCTTCAATGAGTATCCGCTGTTGAAAGCGAAGGTAGGTATCGTGCTGGTGAAAGGGGTGCTGAAGGAAGATCAGGAAGGTGTGGATATTCTGCGTAAATGGGGCTCGGTGGAAAAAGAACTGGCGAGAGAGTTTGAAGAAAAAGGCATGAAGGGTGTGGGCATCAAGTTGATTCCCCGCCGGTTTTACGATCCGGCGCTGACTCGCTACTGCCGCCACGAGCTGATGCACATCTCCGACATGATCGATCCGGGATTCGGGTACGATCCGGATACGAAGGTCGGGCAGAATCCAGGCGAGGAGACCCTCATCCTGCAGCGGTACCGGGTCCTCTGGAGCCTCAGCGTGGACAGCCGGCTGATCGCCCAGGGGAAGGAGCCGATGCTGAGCAAGGAGGATCGGTTCAAGGAATTCCGGTCGTGGTACCGGAAGATTCCGCCGCTCCAGCTGAAATCGGTGTTCGAAGGGCTTTGGCAGGCCTCGTATTTCACGCATTCGGAGCTGATCGAAATGGCGACGGACACGCTCCGTGTGATGGATCGAGCGGTTGATGTCGAGGGCGGCGAGGTACCGGAGAGCGAAAACAAGGTGATGCTCATGCCGGGATTTCCCTGCCCCCTCTGCCGATTCCCCACCTATTCCTGGGTGGAAGACCTCGGCAACAAGGTGGAGCCTTATGTGCTGGACTTTATCCGGGAGAACCATCCCGGATGGGATGTTGAGTTCGGGGCCTGTGATCGCTGCGTGGAAGTGTACAAGCTCCGGGCAGACGGTGTGATGTAACGGCAGGAGGGCATAACCGTGCGTCATGCGTCAATCGTCATTCGAAAAGCATGCATCAGCCCTTTTCCCTGTATGACGAACGACGGATGGTGGAAGTCCTGTGGCTAATGATCCGTCATACGGCAGACGCGAGTTCGTCAAGGACTCCGTCCGGTCTGTGGCCAAGGCGGCGAAGGAGTTTGCCTGGCAGCGGGATGCCGCCCCGGCGCCGGTCCTTCCGCCGGTCCGTACCGATTGGCTGCGGCCACCCGGCGCCGTGGACGACGCGCTCTTCCTGGAGCGCTGTACGCGATGTGGCGACTGCATCAAAGTCTGTCCGCCCGGTGCCATTGTCGCGCATGTGCAGGATGGCACGCCGATCATTTTCGCCGATCGATCGCCCTGCCTCTTGTGCGACGACCTTCCCTGTATCGCCGCCTGCTCGGTGGAGGCGCTGTTGCCCGTCGAGGGGGTCGGCCATGTGCGCATGGGGCTCGCGGCGGTATCGCACCGGCTCTGCACTGCGGGGCACGGCTGCCATGCGTGCGTATCTAAGTGCCCCACGAATGCGCTGGGAAGGGATCTGGATTCGTTGCAATTGGTTGTCACGCCGGAGGCCTGCGTCGGGTGTGGAATGTGCGAGGCGGTGTGCAAAACTGTGAATGATCACATCGCGATCCGTGTGACGCCGGCGCGCCAGCTTGTGAGGACCGGATGATGAGCGGCATCTGTTCCCGGCCCGCCTCATCGACAATCACCAGGCGGCCTCAGACGGGGCGGCCGGGTATCGGCAGTTCACGCTTGACATCGCCTAGGTCGTTTCATAATACTCAAACTCGAGTCGAGAGCCGGACGACCGGTCGTCGATTCGGAATCGATCGAGTGTTTCGGAGAATAGCATGACGAGGAAACAGCCCCTTCCGGGCAACTCGACCTCTGCCGCCGCCGTCATCTCGGCTCCGCCGACGATCAAGGATTCTCCCGCTGTTGAACGTGCCCTCAATCGCAGCAAACTGTATTTGCTCATCTCCTGGAGCCTGCTCTATCCCGAAGACGAAGAGTTTCTCGACTACCTCCAGTCCGGAGAATTCGTGGACGACGGGCGGGCCGCGCTGGAGACCCTGCAGGTCATGCTCGACGGACAGGGAGGCGAACGTGCGGGGCAGAAGCTCCTTTCGCTCAAGAAGCAATTCGATCTGGTGGAAGGGCTGATCGCCGCGGAATGCAGCGGCTGGCAGCTCGGTGACCTGCAGTCGGAGCATCGCCGAGTCTTCAGTAACGTCATCACTCTCGACTGCCCGCCCTACGAAACACTCTTCGGAAACGATCACGTCTTCGCGCAGTCCCACGTGATGGGGGATATTTCAGGGTTCTACCGGGCGTTCGGTGTGGAGCTGTCCAAGGATATTCATGAACGGCTCGATCACCTGAGCGTGGAGTTCGAGTTCTTGCATTTTCTCACCT
>DASPGL010000014.1:0-4862 GCA_035620635.1 Nitrospira sp.
CGATATCAGAGCCTCCTCCCTCCCGTCCTCTTACAAGGAAGAGCTGCTTGGCCTCAAGGATCACCGTATTTCGGAGGACGGGGTAGTGACGATCAAGGCCCAGCAGTACCGGACGCAGGAGCGAAACCGTGACGACGCACTCGCTCGATTACGCTCGTTGATCTTGAGCGTAGCGACTCCGCGTAAGGCGCGAAAATCCACGAAACCGACGAAGGGTTCACAAAACCGCCGGATTGAAAGCAAGAAGCGTCAGGGACGATTGAAGACGCTCCGCAAGACGATCGAGTAGGGATGGCAGGGACTTCACACGTCATCCGCGAAGCGTGGGCACTTTGCCTTCATTCGATGGAGGAATCCCGTTTGACGGTTGACGTCGCGGAACAGTTCTATGTGGTTTTGCGGCGTTAGTCCGGATCTGCCGTAGCACGGCTTTCGCTTCGGGAATGAACTCGATCCGCCTGTGCTTCCTGGCGATGGTTAACGCATCGGAGGCGAGGGTTACCGCTTCCCCATGCTGTCCATGCTCGCAGCGAACCCTGGCAAGAGCGAGTCGGGCATTGACCGCTTTCGGTTCCTTCTTGATAACGTGTTGCAATAGCACCTCTCCCTGCTCCCGATCACCACCCAGGATGACGGGAAGCTTGACGAGCAGCGTTCCTTTGGCCGAGAGCGCATCGAGGTGACCGGGCTCCAGCTTGAGCGTCCGGTCGAGTTCATTCATCATTCGGCGGAATCCGAAGACCGACGTTACGGGTTCCCCGTCGATGCGGAGTTGCTCGCCCAGGTTGCAGAAAAGAGCGACGTGCGCGTCGGCATACTGTTCGTCCGACGCCACCGCCCGTTCAGCGAGCGCCTGTCCCTGCTGGAAATGTCCCAGCCTTGCACTCCGCTCCTTGGCTGCTCGCCCTTTCAGGCACTCCCATCGAGCCTGCTTGGTCAAGTCGCTGACCCGCGTCTCCTCCCAGAGCCAGGCTCGGCAGGAGCGATAAACTCACCGCGATGAGGCTCCCCGTCGTAATGCACTTCATTCGGTCGTTTCTCCTGAGCGATGAAAGCCTGCTCGGTACATGTGTCCTCAACAATCCTCCACGAGCAAAGCCGGTGCCAACCTCGTCAGGAATCCCCTCGGATGGAACCCGTTGATCACGCGAGTGAGGGCAAGGAAAGCAGATCCTGCCGGCAGGTGCCTGAGGATTGAGTGACGCGTTACGTCAGAGCCCTAGACAGGCTCGTACAAGGCACGCCTCATGATGAAGTCGGCGGGAATCCGCCGCGGGGTTTGACGGTCGAGCGATGGAGGACCAGCTACTCCACTGAGGCTGTTAACCCCATGATGTGATACCCCTCATCCACATGGATCACTTCTCCGGTGATCCCCCGGCCGAGTGAGCTGACCAGAAACAGCGCCGTGTCACCGACTTCGCCTTGCTCGGTGGCGCGGCGCAACGGGGCGAATTCCTTATGGTGGTCGACCATTTTGGTGATGCCGGACACCCCGCGTGCAGCCAGTGTCTTAATGGGCCCGGCAGAAATTGCATTGATCCGGATATTCTTCGGGCCAAGGTCGTACGCCAGATAGCGAACAGTGCATTCCAGCGCGGCTTTGGCAACCCCCATGACATTGTAGTGGGGCACGACCCGCTCGGCGCCAAGGTACGTGAGCGTGACGATCGACCCACCCTCGGCCATCAAGGGCAGGGCGGCCCTGGTGACCGCCACTAACGAGTACGCGCTGACCTCGAGGGCAGTTGAAAAACCCTGTCGAGTGGTATTCACAAATTGTCCGGCGAGTTCTTCGCGCGGCGCAAAGGCCAGGGAGTGGACGACAAAATCGAGTCGCCCCAATTCCTTCTGTACCTGCTGTATGAGGACATCGATCTCGGCATCATGGCCCACATCGCAGGGGAAGGCCTTGGCACCCGGTATGGTAGCGACCAGTTCCTCAACATTCTGTCGCAGCCGCTCGCCCTGATAATTGAACAGGAGCTGGGCCCCCTGGCTCGCCGTCGACTGCGCGATAGCCCAAGCGATGCTGTGCTTGTTGGCCACTCCGAAGATCAGTCCTTTTTTCCCCTCTAGCAACATAGATATGCGCGCTCCCTACCGCGATCTGCCGAAATGGGACGGTTGCCTTCTCGCCTGATCCTCGTCATTCGTTGAGCCAGCAGGACAAGCCATCTTTTTCCCGCCACGGTTGATGTTTGACCATTGACGTATGACGACAAACCGGGGCTGAAGATAGCACGATTCGCGATTACTGTGAACCGGCTTCTTGCCGGAGCCGGCAAAAGGCCGCGAGCATGACCCGGTAGGAATAGTGGGCATTCCGTCCGCTGGGATTGGGCAGCACGTAAAGGCATGACCCCGCCAAGCGTTCGCGCTGTAGTCCGAGACGGACAGGACGGGTACGCGCTTCCCGGAACAACATCCGGTAGATGGTCACGCCGAGCAGCGCTGTGATGCGCGGACGATAGCGCTTCACGGTCGCCTCCAGCCGCCGTCGTCCCACCGCATATTCCTGCGGCCTCAGGGCGGCGACCCCTGTGCTGGGCCTTGGGACGATGTTGGTGAGCCCCAGTTTCCATTCCGGCAGACGTGTATCGTCTTCGTACGTCAATGGTTCGGACACCAGTTTCGATGCGTAGAGGAGTTTCCAGAACCGGTTGGAATATCCGGCAAAGTGATGGCCCGTCCGTGCCGAGCGCAGGCTTGGATTGATTCCGACAAACATCACCTTTACGCCGGGCCGAATATGGTCGGAGAGCCCTCGCGATCCGGTCATGACATCCCCTCCTATTGACTGAGGCAGTTTAGTAGAAGCCCGGCCATTCCGCCACAGGGCTGAGTAGGGAAAATCCTTCGATGTTTCATGAGAAGGTTCTTGTAACCTGCTGATTGTTCTATGGAGCGCTCAGACTCTTACCAGGAATAGCAGCCGGCACCAAGCTTGCTGTTATTCACGCGGGTGCCGAATGAGCGGCACACATTTCATACTCACACTTCTTTACGGGGGTATACCTTTATGAAGCGTATTCTGATGGCACTTATGGCAGTGGCGGTGGCCGTGACGTTCAGCGCACCGGCTTTCGCGGGTGAGAAGAAGGAAGAGAAGAAGGGCGGAAAGTTGATTGAGACCACCTACGGCGATGACAAGAAGAAGGAAGAGAAGAAGGGTGGCCACGCCGACACCTTCGGCGACGAGAAGAAGGACGAGAAGAAGGGCGGGAAGTAAGCATCCTGTCAGCTTCGCGAGGCTAGCTAACTTGAGGGGCCTTCCACCTGGAGTGGAAGGCCCCTCAAGTCATTTGAGCATTCAACACCTGCCGACCTTGGTCCTCTCAATCATTGTGAAGCGTCAACCATGATGATTGACTAGCTCCGAGTCACACTCCGTAAGTAGACCGCCTGTAGACCCACAATCGTTTTCGCATCACGAATCGTCCCGTCCTCGATTTTCTTCACAGCCTCCGCGAGCGGCATTTCGATCACGTCCAGCACTTCGTCGCGATCCAGCTGTTGCTGCCCTTTGGTGAGGCCGTTTGCCTGATAGACGTGGATCACTTCATCCGCAAAACCCGGAGCGGTGAAGATGCTGGAGAGCAGGTCGAACGACGAGGCTCGATAGCCGATCTCTTCTTCCAACTCCCGCGAGGCGCAATCCAGAGGATCTTCCCCTGGATGAAGCTTGCCTGCCGGAATTTCATAGATAAAACCGCCGGCCGCGTGGCGGAATTGCCGGATCAGGACGACGATGCCGTCGGCTTTCATGGGAACCACGGCAGCCGCTCCGGGATGGCGAATGGTTTCCAGCTCCACCGTGATGCCGTTGGGCAATTGGACCGTGTCGACGTTGAGGGTCACGACCTTACCCGTATAAATGTTCCTGGTCATCTTCATAGTCCAGTCGCCTTATCCCTCACGTCTTCTTGCGCTTGTAGAACGGCGTCTTGACGATCTTCGCAGGCACGCCCTTCCCGCGGATGTCGATCATAATACCTGTGCCCGGCTCCGCATATTGCGGGGGGACATAGGCCAGTCCGATCCCCTTTTGGAGCAGAGGAGAGAGATTACCGCTGGTGACTTCTCCGATTTCCTGGGCCTGCGAGGACAGGACCTTGAATCCGTGACGGGGAACAGCCTTTTCCAATAGTTCAAACCCCACGAATCGTCGACGTACGCCCTCCTGCTTTTGGGCGAGGAGAGCGTGACTGCCGACGAACTCCCCTTTCTGGAAATTGACGGCCCACGCCACATGGGCTTCCAGCGGGGTCGTATCCTCTCCGATGTCGTTCCCGTACAGCAGATACCCCATCTCCAAACGAAGCAGGTCTCTCGCCCCTAATCCGGCCGGTTTCAGTCCTTTCGTCCGACCTGCCTGCATGATCCGATCCCATAGAATTGCAGCCTGCTCCGCCTTCACATTCAGCTCATATCCCAGCTCCCCGGTGTAACCTGTACGTGCGATGAAACAAGGAATGCCCGCGATGTGACTGTCGAGGCCATGGTGCAGTGTCAGCGTCCTGAGCTGGTCCACACCCAGATCAAGAAGGATTTCCCGCGAAGCCGGTCCCTGGACCGCAAGCTGGGCCAGGACTTGGGAACGATCCTCAATGCGGCACTGATCGGCGGTCCGATGGTGCGTGCCGATCCAGTCGAGAATTTTTCCGCGGTTCGAAGCGTTCACGCAGAGGAGGAATTCGGTGCCGGCGGTCCGATAGACGAAGATGTCGTCCTTGATTCCCCCCTGGTCGTTACAGACCATCGAGTAGTGGGCCTGGCCTACCGTCAGCCCGTAGATATCATTGGTCGTCAGACGTTGCAGAAATGCGGCCGCGCCTGTCCCGGCTACAACGAGCCGCCCC
>DASPGL010000015.1:0-24045 GCA_035620635.1 Nitrospira sp.
GTACTTCGCTCCACCCCCCGAGATCGATGGACGGCAGTCGAGGCGCGGATGGCTGGATGTAGGGTTTCCCGAGAAAGAAGGCCACGCCGGTGCCGAAGAGCATCATGGCGATTCCCACAGCGATATCGTTGACTCTTCGAAAACTGCAGAGCCAGCTGTGTAACGCTCCGAGCATCGCTCCGGCTAGCCCGGCACATAAGACTCCCAGCCAGGGAGACTCGCTGTGCAGCGAGACCGCATAGCCGGTCATCGCTCCCATCACCAGGGTGCCTTCCAACCCCAGATTGATGCGGCCGCTTTTCTCGGTCAGACATTCACCCAGCGAGACGAACAGGAACGGTGTCCCGATGCGAATCGCGCCTCCCAGGACGGCGATCACGACTCCCCACCACCCGACTTCCATCACGACACCCCTTGTTTCTGCAGCCTCGAAAATCGACCGTAGAGGGTCTCGCTGAACAGGATGACCAGGAAGATGATCCCCTGCATGACGAGTACGGTCGCATCGGGCAGCTCGTGAGCGCGCTGTAGCAAGCCGCTGCTCGCGCGGATTCCTCCTAATAGGACGGCTACCGGCACGATGGCCAGAGGATTATTGCGGGCGACGAAGGCGACAAGAATCCCCGCATACCCGTAATTGGCATTGAGCGTATCATTGGCCCGGCCGTGGATTGCCGCGACTTCTAACATGCCGGCCAATCCGCCCGCCGCTCCGGCCACAAAACACACGATCAGGATCAGCCGTCCGACTGGCAGTCCGGCAATCTGTGCCGCCCTAACGTTACCTCCGGCGATCTGCGACGCGAACCCGAAGACAGTGTGATGCATGAGAAACCAGGTGAGGATACAAGCCTCGATCCCGAAGACCAATCCCCAGTGGAGGTCTGTTCCGGGGATGAGGCCGATCATATTAGCCTCGCCGATGTGATGCGTCGAGGGATGATTCAAGCTCTCCGGATCGCGAAAGGTGCTGGTGACGAGATGGTTCAGCAGCGCGATTGCGATGTAATTCAGCAATAGGCTGCTGATCGTTTCATTGACGGCGCGGTAGTGCCGTAAGGCCCCTCCGATCATGAGCCAGGTGCCTCCGGCGATCATACCGACAAGCGCCATGGTGGCCAGTACGACCATGGGAGGGGCCGAGGGGATCGTTAACGCCGCAATGGCCGCGAGGAGGCCGCCGATCACCACGGCCCCCTCGCCCCCGATGATGATCAGTCCGAGATACCCGGGGAGGGCGGTGCAGAGCGCCGTGAGCATCAGCGGCGCCGCCCGGACCAGCGTGTTCTGCCATGAAAACAGGGTGCCGAAGGCCGCGCGGTACATGGTCTGATAGACCTCGAACGGGTTGGCCCCGGCGGCGGCCACAAAGGCGCCGAACAACATCATCGACACCGTGAGCGAGCCGACGATGATGAGCAGCGGTTCGAGTACTTTGTGGAAACCCTTCGGCACCATCAGGCTCACGATTTGGTCGAACCCACGACACCTTCGACCAGCCAATCCATGCTCTCGAGCCAGATATCCGTCTGGACATATTCCTTTCCGCCGGGAATGATGTCACGGCCGGTATTGTCCTTCATCGGCCCCTTGTAGACGACCATCCCGCCGCTCATGAACTTGGCCTTGGCCGCGTCAGCCTGCTTGCGAACCGCTTCCGTCACCACCTGGTTGTAATCCGACACTTTCACGATGCCTTCCTTCAGACCGCCACGGACCAGGTTGGGGACCTTCTCCCCTTTGCGAATCATCTCGGCGTAGTCCATATAAATCTTGGCCCAGTTCCATTCGGCTCCCGTGAGATACCCGCGGGGTGCCAGTTTTGACTGATTACAGTGATACCCAGTGCAGTAGATGCCCCGCTTTTCACAGGTGGTCATGACCACCTTGGGACTGTCGACGTGGCAGGTCACCACGTCGATTCCCTGGTCGACGAGGCTGTTGGTGGCTTCCGCCTCGCGGACCGGCAGTGACCAGTCTCCCGTAAAAATCACGTGAGTTGTACAGTTCGGCCTGACGCTGCGGGCGCCGAGGGTATAGTTATTGATGTTCCGCAACACCTGCGGAATCGGCTTGGCCGCCACAAACCCCAGCTTTCCGCTCTTGCTCATGCCCCCCGCCACGATACCGGCCACATACTGTGATTCGTCGATATAGCCGAAATAGCTCCCGACGTTCTTGGGATGTTTGCCTTCCTGGTAGAGACCCCCGCAATGGAGGAAGAGGATATTCGGGTATTGAGGCGCTACCTTGAGAATATGAGGGTCGAAATAGCCGAACGAGGTCGGGAAGAGTACCTGGGCCCCGTCCAGCTTCACCATGCTCTCCATGGTTTTCTGGACCTCGATGGTCTCCGGTACTTTTTCCTCATCGAAGGCCTTGACCCAGTCGAGCTTGGCGACGGCGGATTTCCCTTCAAAATGGGCCTGATTATATCCGTAGTCATCGCGTGGTCCTACGAAGATGAATCCCATCTTGACCTTGTCGGATGCGCCCCAAGCTTCGCCGGACCAGTTCAAGCCTCCCAACATGCCCAGTGCTCCGGCAGCGGCGGTTCCCTTCAGTAGCTGGCGTCTCGTCAGTTTAGGTGATGCAGCCATATGCCCTCCTTAATGCTGAGATGTGAATGGTGGGTTCCCTTCCCGCACGATGAACGTGCCGGTCTTGCCGGCCAGAGCGCGACCGATGTTCTCAGGATTGGTGATCAACCCTGCCTGTCCTCCTCCTTCCAGAAATTCGATCACGGCTTGAATCTTCGGCCCCATACTACCCTTGTCGAATTGATTGTCTGCATAGTGGTGCTTCGCTTCCGCCACCGTCATGCGATCCAGCCATTGCTGCGTGGGTTTGTTGAAGTTAATGGCCACTTTCTCCACGCCGGTCGAAACCATCAGCAGGTCGGCGCCGATACCGCGTGCCAGCAGGCTCGACGCCAGGTCTTTATCGATCACGGCTTCCACGCCGTTCAAGTTCCCTTCCGCATCCTCCACTACGGGGATGCCTCCGCCTCCGCATGCGATGACCACGAAGCCTGCGTGCGCCAGTGCCTTGATCGCCGTAAGCTCGACGATGGTCTGAGGCAGGGGAGAGGGCACCACCCGCCGCCACCCGCGTCCTGCATCCTCCTTGACGATCCAGCCCTGCCGCCGCGCGAGCCGTTGCGCGGTCTGTTCGTCCATGTGAGACCCGATGGGTTTGGATGGATCGGCAAAGGCCGGGTCGTTGCGGTCCACCAGCGTCTGCGTGATGATGGCCACGGCTTTTCGATCCAGCCGGCGCTTGCGGAATTCGTTATACAGGGCCTTGAGGAACATGTAGCCGATGCCTCCCTGCAAGTCGGCATCGGCATAATCCATCGGCACGGGGGGGACCTCCTCCAGCGCCAGCTCGGAGCGGCGCAGAATGAATCCGACTTGAGGACCGGTCCCATGAGTGATGACTACATTCCATCCGGCCGCGATCATTTCGGCGATATGGTGTGAAGTGACGGCCGCTTCCTGACTCTGGTCCGGGATCGATTCGTGATGCTTGTCCCGGATCAAGGCGTTGCCGCCGACCGCAACCACGGCCAATTTGTTCGTAGCGCTCACGAGACGCGTCCTCTCCCCCTATTCGCTTCCACCAACGGCATGCGCCAGCGCGGAGACCGCCTGCGTGAAACAGCCCAGCGGGGCGTGCGTAATGCCGGCTCCGATCTGGCCAACTCCGGCGTCACGATGTGCAATGCCCGTATTGATGATCGGTTGAATGCCGGTATCTACCACTTTGCGGATGTCGATGCCGGCCGGCGAGCCCGCAAAATTCATCGACGGCAGCGTGAATGCGTTATTGCGGCCGAGCGTGATGTGCGTCATGGTGGTTGTGTTGTCGATCGCGTCCTGCGGCGTGCCGCCGACAAACTTGACGATCGCCGGAGACGCGGCCATGGCGAAACCGCCCACACCTGCCGTCTCCGTAATCGCGCTGTCACCCAGATCCGGCGCGGCGTCCGCCGTCGTGTAACCGGGGAAAAAGAGTCCATCGACGACCGGCGCCGCTGTGGTAAACCACTGCCCCCCCGTACCGCTGACCCGGATACCGAATTCGACGCCGTTGCGGGCCATGGCTGTGACCATACTGCTGCCGGACACGCCGTGCGCCGCATCGAGCATAGCTTTACAGGCCGCCATGGAAAGATTCAGGAAGAAGTGGTCGTTGCCGGCGATGAAGTCGACGACCGCGGCGATATTGGCTGCCGGCGTGCGCGTCTTCAAGAGCGCCGAGATCAGCCGCTTTAGGAACAGGGAGGACGCCGCGACGTTGCGGTTGTGCACCTCGTCGCCCATATGCAACGCCTGGGCCATCAAAGTCTTGAGTTCAAGCCCGCCCAGCGTCTCCACACCGGCCCGTAACGCCGGGGCGAGCACCTGTCCCATCCATTTGAGGCGGGCAATCACTTCCGGGCCGTTGGCGCCGAACCGGAGCGCCTTGCCGAGACCTTCGTTGAAGTTGCTGAATGCCTGATTGCCCTGAGTGGTATTGGTCACCATCCAGACGGGCATCGAGGGGCTGATGGCTCCGGCCATCGGGCCGACCGCGCTATGATGGTGGCATGGCTCGAAGGTAATCTCGCCTCGGGAGGCCAGCGCCTCCGCCTTGGCCGGGTTCTCCGCCCATCCTTCATAGAGGATGGCGCCGACAATGGCCCCTTTCATAGGGCCGCACATGTCGTTCCAGGCGATGGGAGGACCGCTATGCAGGATCATCCGTTCCGCCATGTTGGGGAGTACCTGACCGGCGAGGCCCACTCCACGGAGCACCGGTTGGGCTGACTGGTAGGCGTCGAAGGCCGTTCGGTTGGCGATTTCCACGGCAGACAGGTTTACCAGTCGGGCCAGTTCGCGCCCGACCTCCTGTCGACCCTGCGCGGGCGGGGCCCATTCGATTTGGAGGGCCGAACCTCCGGCTTGGGCGATCGAATCGGCGAAGGAGGAGAGGCCGACGTTCAACACTTGCAACTTCTCCTGGAAGAGAGCCTGTATCACGACCGCCCTCCGACGACGCCTGCCTCTAGCACTGCTGTGGCTGCTATGCGCACCGCCTTGGCGTTGCTCTCGGCGAGAATCACGCCGGCTTCCCGCAGAGCTGCCTCCTGCCGGGAGAGATTTTGCGGGTCGGCGGCCGTGCCACAGACGAATCCGACGATGGCCGGATGTTTCCCGGTCTTGCCTGCGAGATCACGCACTTTCTGAATCACCGGGACCATTTCACCGGCCGGGTCGGGATGAGCACCGTAGCCGAGGACCACGTCCAGCAGAATGACCGCCACTTCGGGATCGGCTGCTTCCTTGAGGAGACGTTCATTTCTCAGCCGGTGATCGATCATGGGATGCGGACGTCCTCGGGTGAAGAGATCGTCGCCCAGATCAACGACGGTGTGTTGCCGGCTCGTCCAGACATCGCTCAAACGGTCTCCAGGCTCCACTGGCGTGTTGGAATAGACTTGTCCCAATTCCTTTTTTAGCAGGAGCGAGGCTTCATAACAAAACGTACCTCCGCTGTACAGACCGCGAATGTATCGTTGGCCGGGTGCCAGAAAGGATGTGAGGGGGAACGGAGGCCGTGCCGGTCCGCCATCGCCGGGATTCCTGCCTTCGGCCAATGCGACCGCCGCTGCTGCGGCATCTTCCAGAGTGGCGGCTGCGAACACATTCCCGCGCCTGACCTGCGCAGGATCGGCACCCAGAAAATTCACCACCACCGGTTTCCCTGCGCGGACTGCCGCGTCCAGCACGCGTCCGGCTACCTCCGGCGAGGGGGGTTTGGAGATCAGCACGATAACCGAGGTGGAGGAATCGGCCGCCAGAGCCGTCAGCCCCTGGAGCATGGAAATGCCGCCCACGTCACGGTGCAAGTCGTGCCCGCCGGTTCCGATCGCCTGCGAAATGCCTCCACCCCAACGATCAATCAGGCAGGTCACCTGTTGCAGGCCCGTGCCGGATGCTCCGACGACTCCGATGACTCCGCGACGTACGACATTCGCAAAGGCGAGGGGGATGCCATTGATGATCGCTGTCCCGCAATCCGGTCCCATCACGATGAGGTTGCGGGCCTGGGCGAAGCGTTTGAGGGCGATTTCGTCCTTCAACTCGACATTGTCGCTGAAGAGCATCACGTTGAGGCCGAGACTCAGCGCCTTGAACGCCTCTGCGGCAGCGTACTCGCCGGGTGTAGAAATCAGCGCGAGATTGGCTCCGACCATGTTCCCGAGTCCCATTTCGATACTTCGGGGAAGGATGCTGCGCGACACGCCGTTGCCGGACGACGATGGAGGCGGTTGCTTCAGCGCCGACTCCGCTGCGGCGAGCGCGGCTTCGAGCGCGTCGGCGTCTCCTTGGAGCGCGATCAGCAAATCGTTGGCGGAGGCGTCGACCGGTTCGGTCAACAGGCCGGCTTCCTGGAGCAGACTGACGTTGTTCGGAGAGGCCATGACGGCCGAGGCTTGTTCCACGCCTGGCAGCTTGGCAAACGTGGCGGAGAGCTGCATCAGCGAGACTGAGTCGCGGTAGAAATTGCGGATTATTTTGGTCGCCCTGGCCATATATGCGGCCTCCGCATTGACGCCGTCGCCTTGGTCGGCTGGCGGCGCGCAATGTTAGGCGGGTCGAAAACATTCCCGCCGGTGGCTTACCTGGCGAACGTCAAATTCTGCAGAGTGATGCCTCATCCGAATGTTGGTACGAACCGTCACAACAAGGTGTCGGCTCCCGGAGTGCTGGACCGCGGAGTCGGATTTTTCCAGGGCGCTCACTTGAACACAAGATTGTATACCAAGTCAAGAAGAAACTATGCGTGGAAGCCCGGACACAAATCATGCAACTTCATTTCTGGTGCCCAGGCGATACAGCCGAGCAGCAGACCAAGAACGCCGTCCGTCCCTGAGGTGTGGCCGACGGACAAGGCGGCTCTCGTTGCCGCCCGGATAGGTTCCGGGTCACGCGCGCAGGCCAATTGCCGAGCCAAGATCGCGATCGGTTCAGAAACATTCCCTCTGACCGCAGAATGGAGATAGGCTCCGCTGATCGCATTGGTATTTGCCGCTGCTGCAGACAGCCAAGATCCCAGGGTTGTGAGGAACCGCCAGCGTGCTAGGTCATCGCCTGCGGTGCTCCACAATCCCGCCAGATACCCGACGAGGAAATCGTCGCCCGAGGGTGTCAAGCCCGGGCCAAGCCCGATCATCGACTGGATGGCGGTGACAGCGTGGTCGAGCCGCAAGGTAGCGGTTCCATCCAGCAAGACTACGACGGCTTGGCCTCCCCGCTGACCAAGCGTCGCCCGGATCACCGGAGCGGAGGCTTCCCCGGCTGTCGTTGCGCGAGTCCCGATCATCACTGACAGTCCGTCACTGCACCGGTGCGTGATCAACTCGGTCCAGGCGGCCGTCCAGGCATGACGCCTGTCGAGGCGACGGAGGTCGAGCTGCAACGACGTGAGATCGAGATGCCATCGGTTTGTGCGTCGAAGGTCAATGGTCAGATCAGGGCCACCGAAACGAAGGAGACCGCTCCGGCAGGCCACCGGTTGTCCGGCCCTGACCCGGTCCAGAATGGTATGGAAGGAATCGTCATCCAGGCGGATTCCGCAGGGAACATTGCCCTTCTCTGACGGAAGCAGGGTTAGTAGCGTGTCGAGTCCGATTCCAAGATTGCACGCACCACTGAAGAGGCTGTGCACGGTTCCGCTGAAGCACCGGGTCGGGACTTCGACCCCGACCGACAGGGCAGGAAAGGGCATGGGAAGCACTCCTGCGCAGGGACAAACTCCGAACCTGTTCCTACGCGTGGTGAAGCACGGATGTCAGTTCAAGACGAGGATGCCCGAAACGTCCGGACGCGAAGAGCGATCGGGAAGGTCCTAGAGAGAATAGGCCCTTGCCAGTGCATCCTTGATCGCGGTATGGACGTTGTCCTGCCCCTCTTCGATATTCCGCTGCATGGCCTTGCGGGCGCCGGGGACATCCCTGGCTGCGATGCATCTGAGGATGTCCAAATGTTGACGGCACGTGCTCTCAGCCCGGTGGGCCTTGCCGAAATCAATCACGCGAAACAGCATTAGCCGCTCGTTAATGGCGCGAAGCTGCCTCAACAAAGACTTGTTGCCGACGGCATGAGCGAGGGTTTCGTGAAACTGCGTGTCCAGCCTGGCGAGTTCCTCGTCCTTCTTTGAAGAACCGTTCAACAGCGACGTCCAGGTCCGTTTGAGGGCATCAATGTCGTCATTCTTCGAGCTGCCCCGGTTCGCCAGGCTTTCGACGACAAAGAGTTCCAAGGCTAGGCGGACCTCATAGAGCTCCTCGATCTCGCGCAGGTTGTATTGCTTGACCGCGTAGCCCCGGTTGGGCATCTTCTTGACGAAGCCATCCGTCGCCAGGATCCGGAGAGCTTCCCGCACCGGACTGCGGCTGACGTCGAAGTTCTTGCAGAGCTCGGCTTCGGTGAGCCGGTGTTCAGGCGGGTATTGCCAGTGAAGGATTCGTTCCTTCAGCGTCGCAACGATGGTGGCGCTCAGGTTTGAGGATTCTCTGTCCCCTGTCCGATCAGCCATGAGTCGCATCTTGCTCGACTCGGAATTGCTCCTCACCAGGCGCGCCCCCTTCCGCGGAAACCGGCGGTTGAGGAGTCTGAGCACCTGCCTCTGCCGAGCTGACGTGGGGACGGGCGGGTCACGAACGCCGGTTCGGATGGCAGGGAGCATTGTATACACTCCTGCCTACAATGTCTAACGTCTCTTTGGGGGGAGAGGCGGAAGGTATCGGATCAATTGCTGGATGGGACGCTTGTAACGGGCGAGACTCGGCGATTCCCTGGCGACGCCTTTTCCGCCAGTCCCGCGCGACTTGGCTACCAGTAAGGCCAGGGCCGCCAATAGGGAGACCAATAGGGGCCCCAATAGAAGGACGGGCCGATGTAGGGGCGGGTTCGGGAATAGGTGTCCTCGTCTCGCTGCCAGACGCGGAGGTTCTTGATCTCGACCAAGGGGCTTGTATATTCCGTTTCGTCGAGCGGCATTGTGACCGCACCGGCCACTTCTCCGGTCACGGTGACGAAAGTGTCGGCCGGTATGGTGGCCGGATCGAGGAACTCTTTCTGCTGGGCGACAAAGCGGCCTTGTGATTTGCTGAGGTCGAAGGAAGGCTGGAGAGACGAACTGAGCGGCAATTGGAGGATTTCGATTCTGGTCCCTTCCTTCAATCGGCGTGCAGTCAAGACCTTGCCTCCAAAGGTGACGGCCTGTCCCCTGTAGGTATCCGGTGCCGCGTTCACCTGAGCAAAGGTGAGCTGACTCGAACCGGACGGACTGGTTCCCTCCAGTGAATCGGAAAACGCGCATCCGGTCGTGAGGAACAACGCCAGCACAGCGAGCACATAGAGCGACTTGGCCATGCGAACATTATATCAGAGAGCAGAGTCGTGCCTCATTCGATATAATGGGCGTCGGAAGACTACCCTTGAAAGGAGTGGGACATGAATCTTCGGAGAACGCCGTACTGGTCGCTGGCTGTCCTGATTGCGGGGACGGTGTGCTTCTTCAGTCTGCTCTCCGGCGCGGAAGCGGCAAAGCCGGAGTTGAAGGGAAAGTTCGAGTTGTTGAAGGATGAACCGTCGCTCCATCAGCCGGGGAAGGTGAAAGTGATCGAGTTCGCCGATTTCTATTGCCCGCACTGTCATCACTTCGAAGAGACTGGCGTGCCGCTGCTCGTGAAGGAGTTCGGCAATAAGCTGGACATCACGATGGTCGGGTTTCCCGTCATTCGCGGCAAACTCCCCACGGCATTCGACATGTATGAACAAGCCAAGGTGATGGGGAAGGGGAATGAAATGAAGGCCGTCTTGTTCCGCACGATCCATAAGGACAAGGTCGACGGTGTGCTCGATCGCTCGATTCGATCCCTGTTGGTCAAGGAGGTCGGCTTGGACCCCGCGGCCTTCGAAGCCGGCCTCGAGAGCGGTAAACCCGCCCGGGCTTTTGAGGAGGGGCGGCGATGGGGAGAGCGGATTAAGGTGTCCTCCACTCCGTCGATCCTGCTGGACGGCAATATCAAAGTCGATGGTGCGAACATGACCCCTGACAATGTCATCACGATCATCCGGAGCATCCTGGAAAACGACGCAAAGAAGTGACGGATGACCATAAATGAGCTGAGAGGGTTCAGGTGACAAGCTGACAGGTCAGAAATTTATGTGAGACATGTTGATTTACTCTTGTCAGCGCCGGCGCATTTTACATCACCTATCACGATTGATGGGGTCTCTATGGCGATCGATCCCATTTGCGGCATGACCGTCGATCCGGCCACTGCAGCCGGGCACCATGACTATCAGGGCAGGACCTACTATTTCTGCTCCGTCTCCTGTCTCAATACGTTCAAAGCTGACCCGGGAAAAGCCTTACAGCCTGCGCCGACCGCTCTAATTTCGTTGGGGAAGAAGACCCCCCTCCCCATGATGATGCCGCCATCGCAAGGGGAGATCGACCCTGTCTGCGGCATGACCGTTCAGCCGGCTAGCGCGGCCGGCTCGTATGAGTACCGGGGGAAGACGTACTATTTCTGCGCCACCCGCTGCCTCACCAAGTTTCGTGAGGACCCGGACTACTACCTCATTCCTCCCGAACAGCGAGCGCTCCGTGCGACGCCGGTTCCGGCCGGAGGGGTGGTCGAGTACGTGTGTCCGATGGACCCGGAGGTCCTAGAACACAAGCCGGGGGTCTGCCGGATTTGCGGAATGGCGCTGGAACCCAAGGTCGTGTCGGCCGAAGATCTCGGGAATCCCGAGCTTGAGGAGATGAGCCGGCGTTTCTGGATCTGTCTGGGCCCGGCAGCGCTGGTGATGGTGCTCGCGATGTCCGACATGATTCCCGGACTGCCGCTCCATCAATGGTTGGGAGGTGCGATGCTCAATTGGGGGCAGCTGGTGCTGGCCACGCCGGTAGTGCTCTGGGGGGGCGCGCCGTTCTTTGAGCGGGGGTGGGCGTCGGTCGTCAACCGGGCGCCGAACATGTTCACGCTAATCGCGATTGGAACCGGAGCGGCCTATGGATACAGTGTGATTGCCACGGTGGCTCCGACTTTATTGCCCACCTCGTTTCATCGAGCGGATGGCACTGTCGCGGTCTATTTCGAAGCAGCCGCGGTGATTACGGTGCTCGTACTTCTGGGGCAGGTGCTGGAATTGCGCGCGCGCAGCCAAACCAGTTCTGCCATCAAAGCTCTCTTAAGGCTCGCTCCGGCTACAGCAAGACGGGTGAGCCCTGACGGAAATGAGGTGGACATTCCACTGGAACAGGTGCATGTCGGCGACCGGTTGCGGGTGCGACCGGGGGAACGGGTGCCGGTGGACGGACTGGTGGTGGACGGACAGACCTCGGTGGATGAGTCGATGATCACCGGAGAGTCGATTCCTGTCGCAAAAGAAGTGGGCGCAGCTGTGACAGGCGGGACGATGAACGGCACCGGCAGCATTCTCATGGAGGCGCAGCGTGTGGGACGAGACACGCTGTTGGCCAGGATTGTCCAGATGGTCAGCGAGGCACAGCGGACCCGCGCCCCGATTCAACGGGTGGCGGATGTAGCAGCCGGATTTTTTGTGCCGCTTGTCGTGGCGACGGCCGTCCTTACGGCCCTTGCCTGGGTGGTGTGGGGGCCTGAGCCGAAGCTGGCCTATGCGCTGGTGAATGCCGTCGCCGTACTCATCATCGCCTGCCCCTGCGCGCTGGGGCTGGCGACACCTATGTCGATCATGGTCGGAACCGGTCGAGGAGCGACGGCGGGTGTGTTGATAAGGAACGCAGAGGCGCTCGAAGTGTTGGGCAAGGTCGACACGATCGTCTTCGATAAAACCGGGACATTGACCGAAGGCAAACCGGCCTTGACGGCTATTCGTGTGGTCCCGCCATGGAGCGACAAGGAGCTCCTCGGTCTCGCGGCGAGTCTTGAACAGGGGAGCGAGCACCCGTTGGCTGAAGCGATTGTGGTCGGGGCAGTGGAGAGAGGGGTGACGCTGACAATCGCCTCGCAGTTCCGGTCCATGACCGGACGGGGAGTGTCGGGTCTGGTCAAGGGGCGATCGATCGCCGTTGGGACGCTCTCTTTTCTGCGGGAGACGATCGGAGTGGCCGACAACACGCTGGCTGGCCTCGATGGGGAAGCCGAGCGACTGCGGCGGGACGGCCACACGGTCGTCTTTGTCGCGATTGATGGAACAGCGGGAGGGCTCTTGGGGATTGCAGATCCGATCAAGCCGTCGACTCCGGAGGCGGTTCGCCTGCTCAAAGAAGAGCGTTTGAGGCTGGTGATGCTCACCGGCGATCATCAACAAACCGCTCAGGCCGTAGGCCGGCAGCTGGGGCTCGACGAGGTGATGGCCGGGGTGTTACCGAACCAGAAAGGCGAGATTGTCACGCGGCTGAAGGCCGAAGGCCGTACGGTGGCGATGGCCGGAGACGGAGTCAACGATGCGCCGGCGCTGGCCCTTGCCGATGTCGGCATCGCGATGGGAACGGGTGCGGACATCGCTATCGAAAGCGCTGGGATGACCCTGGTCAAAGGTGATCTCCGCGCCTTGGTGCGTGCCCGGAGGTTGAGCAGGGCGACGATGAGAAACATCCGCCAGAATCTGTTCTTCGCGTTCATCTACAATATAGTTGGAGTGCCGGTGGCCGCCGGCGTGCTGTATCCGTTCTTGGGACTGCTCCTCAGTCCGATGATCGCAAGTGCGGCGATGACCTTCAGTTCGGTCTCCGTGATCTCGAACGCGCTCCGGCTGCGGAGAGTGATCCTATGACGTTGTATAAGAGCTGATCGGGGACGGCTTACAGCAGCCCTCTTTTCCGATCGTTCCATGTTCGGTTTGCCGCAAGGTCTGCTCGGCAAGACTTCCCCGGTTTCATCGTCGATCTTTTCCACTCCCTTGATCTGAACACCCTGTGAGAGCATCTCCTGGAAGTTGGACAGGCGTGAAGGGTGTATGCCTCCCTTGACTCGGTCCCATAGTACAAGGTGTAAAGTCGTCTCCTGACAAGGTGATGCCATGGAATCAGCATTGACGATCGGGCAACTTGCGAAAGCAGCTGGTGTGAATAAACAGACAGTCAGGTACTACGAACGGCTGAAGCTGCTGACACCCGCAGCCCGAAAGCCATCTGGGTATCGGCTCTACGGCGAGGATGCGCTTAGACGCCTCCGGTTCATCAAGAACGCCCAAGCGCTGGGCTTCACGCTTCATGAGATCGCGGAGCTGTTGAACCTGCGGGTGAGCTCGACAGCCAGATGCGGGGATGTCCGGAGGAAAGCAGAGGCGAAGCTGGCGCACGTGGAGACGAAGGTTCGGGAGTTGCAGGCGCTCGCCCGTGCGCTACAGGGGTTGATCCGGAGTTGTCGTGCCGGACAGCCGACCGGACACTGCCCGATTCTCACGAGCCTGGAAGAGGAGGACAAGCGGTCAGGACGAGCACCGGCTGACCGCGAGTAGGCACGCAAAAGCGCGACGATGACGAGTGGACGGTAGCGTTGGAAAACCGTAGAGGCACTGTGTAGGATTCCTCGCCACTCGCAAGGCGAAGGATCATGGTCGTTTATGAATAAGGGTGAGAAAACAACGGCGGTCGGCGGGCTCGTGACGGCGTTTTTCGCCTCGCTCTGCTGCATTGGTCCGTTGGTGTTTGCGGCCTTGGGTGTCGGCGTCGGAGCCACGGGTTTTCTGGCCGACACGGCCGGTGTCCTCAAGGGCCTCTTGCCGTATCGGCCGGTCTTCATTGTCCTGATGGTGCTTTTGCTGGGCCGCAGCCTTTATCTGGCCTATCGGAAGCCGAGAGCCTTTTGTACTTGGGGAGCAATGTGCGCTCCTCGTGCAGATTCTCGCGTGAATCGAGCACTGCTTTGGAGTATCGCAATCTTCGCGATCGTCCTGGTCTTGGCACCGTACTGGCTGGAGATCCTGACGAGATAGCGGGAGCGAAGACTTTGATGGTCGCTGAAAGGACATGATCATGAGGTGCCGAAAAATTGTTATGGAGGAGGTGATCGGTCATGCGGGAATGGATCGGAAGGTCGGTTCTGATAATGGCGGCCATGATCATGCTTGGCCCGACCAACGCTCATGATGTTGCAGCGGACAGTCAAGGGTTGCAGACGGTGACCTTAGATATAGACGGAATGACCTGTGGGGCTTGCGCGAAGGACGTGAAAGCCTTCCTGGCCAAGGTGCCCGGTGTCAGTTCGGTCGAGGTCACGGTGGGGAAGAAATGGGTCTTCTTCTCTGATTACACGGCCGCCCGTGCGTTAGTGAGCTTCGCCCCAGAGAAAGCGGGAGTGGACGTGTTGGTCAAGGCCGTCGAAGCGGCGAGCGGCCCGCTGTCGGCATACAAGGCGCGAGTGCTCGAAAAGTAGGTAAGGAGCAAGAGCAACAAGGCCAAAGAGAGGAGGTAGGCAACGGCATGAACCAGGCAACCAACGTTGAGACCGGTTTATTTGCGGAGCTCAGAAAGTTGACTCCGAAAGTCACCGGCGGGCTGTTGCGCATGCGGCAGGAAGCTTATCGCGATGGGGTCGTCGCCGCGAAATACAAACTGCTCACCGCCATGACCATTTCAATCGCGATTCGTTGCGAGCCATGTATTCACGCCTATGTGCGGATGGCCTGCGATAAGGGAATCACCCAGGAGGAATTGATCGAGTTCCTCGAAGTGGCCATGACCATGCAAGGCTGCCCCGGCGAAGAATGGGCCTTAAAAGCCTATGCGGCATACAAGGATGGTCTTGGGGGCGGGGTCACGGAAGATATGTCTGCTTGCTGTAAGACTGCGGTGAAGGGTCAGGCTGATGAGGAGTTGCATAGGACCGAATGATTCTGTATGAGGAATGCCGTTGACGGTTGGGATAGACGAAGGATAGACTGACGCCATGCGAATTCGGTTCTCTCGCACTGGGTCATTGCTTGCTGGAACCATCGTGGTATTCCTGCTGACGTTCAGTTTCAATGCGCATGCCTGTCTGCTGCCGCTGTCCGGAACAACTGAGACCTCGATGGCAAATGGTTGCTCAACTCCCAGTGAGCAGCCATCTCGGCAATTGTGCGACGCCTTCAAAACTCTGGGATTAGAGTCTGGCTCCCAGTCGGTATCGTTGATCAGTGACCACCATCTTCTGGCTGACCATGGACCGGCTTTGCTGCCGGCCATGAGTCATCATTTCTCTTGGTTGTTTCACCGGTATCGTCCTCATGACTCGGGCCCCCCTCTGCGCCAGCCCCTTACAAGCACCGTGCTTCGCATCTGATCTCATCGGTCCTCTCTCCCCCTAATCATAGCGCCACCTGTTTCCGGCTGAACTAAAACGGTCCGGTCGCTCCTGTTTTTCACACGGAGCGAGGCATCCATCGTCGAATCGCCACCGAGCCGTGAGGTTGCTGAGGAGGATTTTCACATGAAGAGTCACTCAAAAATTTGGCATTTGACCGTTGGAGCGATGCTCATAACTGCCATAGTGACATTACCCGTACACACTAACGCGGAAAATTTCTCCACCGGTCCAATTCTGTCCTTATCGGAGCTGATCCGGGAGGCGTTGGCTCGGAATCCGGAGATCGTGGCGGCGCGGCAGCAATGGGAAGCCTCCTCGCAGCGAATTGCACAGGCACGGTCGCTGGACGATCCGACTCTGTCAGTCCAGTGGTGGAACTTCCCTGAATCCTTCAACCTTGGACAATCAGGGAACACCATTATTGGGCTTTCCCAAAAGTTTCCCTTCCCCGGGAAACTCGCCTTGAAGGAGGAGGTTGCCAGCCGTTCGGCCGAGATGACTGAACAGGCGTTTCAGGCCAAGGGACGGGACCTGATCGCCCGCGTCAAGCGGGCTTATTACGACCTGTTTCTCGACCAGAAAGCCATCCAGATCCACCACGAGCAGATCGACCTGCTCAAGCAGTTTGTCGAGATCGCCACCGCAAAGTTCAGGGCAGGGAGAGGCAGCCAAGTCGATGTGCTCAAGGCCCAGGTTGAGCTGTCCACCCTCCACCAGGACCTCCCCGTCCTGGAACAACAGCGTGACACGGCCCAGGCCAAGCTGAACCAGCTTCTGGATCGGGATCCACGGTTTCCATTGGCACCTCCGCAGCCGCCACGCGAGAGGCGATTTGATCGGGACCTGGAAGACCTCTTTGGGGTGGCATCGACCGCCAGACCCGAACTGAAGGCCGCCGATCTGGCGGTTCAACAAAACGCGCAGTCTCACGCGCTGGCGCAGCGTCAGTACTACCCGGACTTCAACGTCGCTTTTCAGCGCTTCCAGAACTTTCAGAGGAACGACGGGTTCGGCGCGGTGCTGTCGATGAATCTCCCCTTCGCATTCTGGACGAAGCCGAAGTACGACGCCGCCGTTCACGAGACTGCGGCTGGGATCGCGGCGGCGCGAGCGGATCTCCATGCGCTTGAAAATATGACCCGCTTCCAGATTCGTGATCTGCTGGCGAAAGTTCGAGCCAATTGGGAGGTGGCCGTGCTGTACAAGACCACCGTCTTACCGCAAGCGGAACAAAGTGTGGCTGCTGCGCGAGTCGGTTATCGCGCGGGGAGAAGCGGCTTTTTGGATCTCATCGAGGCTGGCCGGGCCTGGCGAGGGTTTCAACTTGAATATTACCGGGCGCTCGTGGAGCGAGAACACCGCTTGGCCGAACTCGAGCAGGTGATTGGCGTTGATTTGAATGAATGAGCGAAGTGCACTGAGCAGGGAGGAAGAAGCCATGAATCACAACACAACTAAAACAAGTCTTCTCGTCAGCGTCGCAGCAGCCAGCCTGTTGGTCGGAGTCATCACCGGGTTCTTTGCTGTGCATCGCACGATGGGTGACATGTCCGAGATGACCGTGGGAAAGAGGGGTGACCCGAGATCTTCGGAGCTGACGGATGCGATGAGAGATATGAAACAGATGGATATGAAAGGGATGCCGATGGAGAGCACGATGCCTGTGAAGGACATGGAGCCAATGCCAGGCATGTCCGCTGCTCCGTCCGGAGCTGTCGCGGTTCCGGCTGTGGCGAGGCAGTTGATCGGTATCCGCAGCGCCTCGGTCACCCATGCGATGCTGGAGCAAGAGATTCGCACGGTCGGGAGGGTTGATTACGATGAGCGGGGGTTCAGCCAAGTCACACTGAAAATTCCTGGATGGATAAGGGCGGTCTTCGTTGATTCGATCGGCCGCCCGGTGCGCAAGGGTGAACCGCTCTTCACTCTCTACTCGCCCGACCTCCTGACCACCCAGGATGAATATCTGTTGGCGGTCAAGACGCAGGTCCAATTGGCGGCCAGTCCTCTCGAGGACGCAATAGTCAATGCGGCCGCCTTGGTGACGAGCGCGCGCGAGCGGCTTCGACTCTGGGATGTGACTGATGCACAGATCGCGGCTCTGGAGCGCCGTGGCAAGGCAGAGCCGGTGCTCACGGTCTACGCCCCTTCCTCCGGGATCGTGCTGAAACGTGAGGCCCTGCCGGGGAAGTATGTGGAGCCGGGCACGACACTGTACGAGATCGCGGATCTGTCTACGGTCTGGATCCATGCCGATATCTATGAATCGGAGGTGGCGGCCACAAGAGTCGGCCAGCCGGCAGCGGTGAGCTTTGTCGCCTACGCAGGAGAAACATTTCGAGGCACGGTGGCCTATATCTACCCCACGATGAATACTGAGACCCGTACGGTGCGAGTCCGGCTGGAATTGCCCAATCCCGAGCTGAAGTTGAAACCAGGCATGTACGGAAATGTGACCTTGCAGAGGGATGCGGTCAAGACCTTGTTGGTGCCAAAGGAAGCCGTGTTGGACACTGGACTGCGTCAAATCGTGTTTATGGATCGAGGGGATGGCCGCTACGAGCCGGCTCCCGTCAAACTGGGTCGCCGGAGCCAGGATGTCGTGGAAGTGATGGAAGGACTCAAGGAAGGGGATCGGATCGTGACCTCGGCCAATTTCCTGTTGGACGCGGAGAGCAAATTAGCCTCCACGTCCAGCATGCAAGCCATGATGGGGCGAATCGGCATGGCCGATTGGCAGATGCGCGGTGCATACGAGGGCAAAATGGAAGGCATGGACATGGGAAAGGGAGATATGCAGGGCATGCAAGGCATGAAGGGAATGGACGGGATGAAAAAGACGGAGGGCATGAGCGGAATGCAGGGTACGGCTTCAAGCTCAGCCAAAGCCGTCTCTGAAAGGCGCAACACAGGCGGATATGAGCTGGCCGTTACAACCTTTCCCGAAACGCCCAAGGCCGGAGAGGTTCTCCTTAGGCTGAAGGTGACGGATCAAACCGGCAAGCCAGTGACCGATGCACAAGTCACGCTCGTCTACACCATGCCGATGCCTGGCATGGCCGATTCGAAGGCCACGGCGTCTCATACAAAGGACGGAGTCTACGAAGGAAAGGCGATGTTCGGCATGGGCGGCACCTGGGTGGTGACCGTCAACATGGCGGTACCAAGCAAGCCACCGGTTGTCGAACAATTTCAATTCCAGGTTGCAGGCGGAGGCATGTAGCTCATCATGATCGCGCGACTCATCGAAGCCAGCGCCCGCAATCCGATCCTCGTCATCCTCTGTGTATTACTCGTGACGGGCTGGGGTCTGTGGGCGTTGTTTCAAGTTCCGCTGGATGCGATCCCGGATCTTTCAGATACGCAGGTCATCGTCTATACGGAGTGGCCGGGACGAAGCCCCACCCTCATCGAAGACCAGATCACCTATCCGGTCGTCACCTCCCTGCTGGCGGGACCCAGAGTCAAACGAGTCCGTGGAGTGTCGGAATACGGCGTCTCCTATGTCTATGTGATTTTTGAAGACCGAACCGATCTCTACTGGGCAAGAAGCCGCGTTCTCGAATATTTGCAAAAATTGACCGGTCGGTTACCCATCGGAGTCACGCCAACCCTCGGACCGGATGCGACAGGAGTGGGCTGGGTGTATCAGTATGCGTTGGTGGATGAGTCTGGCGCGCACGACCTGGCTCAGCTGAGAAGCCTTCAGGACTGGTACTTACGGTACCAGATCGAGAGTGTCCCTGGCGTGGCGGAAGTTTCCTCGATCGGTGGGTTCGCCAAACAATACCAAATCGAAGTGGACCCCAACACGTTGGCGGCGTTTCGGCTCTCGATTCACACCGTGATCGAGGCGGTCCGCAACAGTAATGCGGAGGTGAGCGGTCGTGTGTTGGAAATGGCTGGCACCGAGTACGTCATCCGAGGACGAGGCTACCTCCAGTCGATTGATGAGATAGAGCTGATCTCGGTCGGTACCGATGGACGAGGGACGCCAATCCTGGTGCGGGACATCGGGCGTGTTCAACTCGGGCCGGATCAACGGCGGGGCATTGCCGAGTTGGATGGCAAGGGCCAGACGGTCGGCGGCATCGTGATCATGCGGGCTGGGGAAAATGCCCTGGCTGTCATCGAGCGAGTCAAGACGCGGCTTGCTGAGATCAACGCGGCCTTGCCAAAGGGCGTGCACGTTGTGGCGACCTATGATCGATCCGATCTGATCCTTCGGGCTATTGCGGTGCTCCGAGAAAAGCTGGTCGAAGAGAGCGTGATTGTCAGTCTGGTCGCAATCGTCTTCTTGTTTCATATACGCAGCGCTTTAGTGGCCATCCTTATCTTGCCGGTGGCCGTGCTGCTCGCATTCATCCCGATGGCCTACTTGAAGATTACCTCCAACATCATGTCGCTTGGCGGCATCGCCATCGCCATTGGAGCCATGGTCGATGCGGCCATTGTCATGGTCGAGAACGCGCATAAGCACCTCGAACACCATCCATCCGCTCCTCGGACTGAGGTCATCATCAGTGCAGCAAAGGAAGTCGGTCGTCCGCTGTTCTTTTCGCTGTTGGTGATTGCCGTCTCCTTCCTGCCGATCTTTGCGCTGGAAGCGCAGGAAGGGCGGCTGTTTACGCCTTTGGCTTATACCAAGACCTTTGCGATGCTCTTTGCCACTGCGCTCTCAGTGACGTTGGTTCCCGTATTGATGGTGCTGTTGATTCGTGGGGAGGTTCGACCTGAAGCCAAGAATCCGCTGAATCGGTGGCTCATTGTTCTGTATCGGCCCATCCTTTCAGGGGCGCTTCGAGGCCGGTGGCTGACCGTGGGGCTGGCGGTGACAGCGGTGACGGTCACAGTGCCGGTCTTCATGCAGCTCGGCGCAGAGTTCATGCCGCCGTTGAACGAAGGCACCATCCTCTATATGCCGACCACGGTTCCGGGCCTCTCGATCCCCGAAGCGGCCAAGGTCTTGCAGGTCCAGGATCAATTGCTCACGACCTTTCCGGAAGTGGAACGGGTCTTCGGCAAAATGGGCAAGGCCCCCACCGCGACTGACCCGGCCTTCGTGGGAATGGCTGAGATCACGGTGACCCTCAAGCCGGAAACCCAGTGGCGACCAGGAATGACCTGGGACCGGCTACTGGACGAGATGGATGAGAAACTGCGCATCCCAGGCTTCCCGAATATTTGGTGGATGCCCATCCAGACCCGCACGGAGATGATTACAACCGGCGTCAGGAGTCCGGTCGGAATCAAGGTGTTGGGGCCGGACTTAAAGACGATCGAGCGAATCGGCGTGGAGATCGAGCAGGCCTTGGCGACCGTGCCAGGGACGAAGAGCGCCTTCGCCGAACGGCTCAACGAGGGCTATTACTTAGACCTGGTTGTGAACCGGCGCGAGGTGGCCCGCTACGGCCTGACAGTGGGCGACGTGCAAGCAGTGATCACGTCGGCCATCGGGGGAGAAACGGTGACGACCACAGTCGAGGGACGTGAACGGTATCCGGTGAATGTCCGCTACAAGCGCGAGCTTCGAGATGACCCAGATCGACTCAGACGGGTGCTGATTCCTACGCCGAGCGGCGCCCAGGTTCCGCTCGGACAACTGGCAGACATCGTGATCACGCAGGGGCCACCGTCAATCGCGGACGAGGCGGGAGCATTGGCCGGTTTGGTATCGGTGTCGGTCGGCGGGCGTGATTTGCGCGGCTATGTCCAAGACGCCCAACGAGCAGTCCGCGAATCGGTGACACTCCCGTCCGGGTACCGGCTTATTTGGACCGGTCAATATGAGCATCTGGTGCGGGCTGAAGAACGGTTGAAGTTGGTGGTCCCTGTGACTCTGGTGGTGATCCTACTGCTCCTCTATCTCAACTTCCGATCGCTCGCGAAATCGCTGATCGTGCTCTTGTCCATCCCCTTCGCGGCGATCGGGGCCGTCTGGTATCTGGACTATTTGGGCTACAACCTCAGTGTGGCCGTATGGGTAGGGATCATTGCGTTGGCCGGAGTCGCGGCGGAGACCGGCGTCGTGATGCTCGTCTATCTCGATGAAGCCTATGAGCGGCGGGTGCGGGAAGGTCGCATGGCCTCAGTTCAAGACCTACGAGACGCTGTCATGGAAGGCGCGGTTCAGCGTGTACGGCCCAAGATGATGACGGTCGCGGCGATCATGGGCGGCTTGCTGCCTATCATGTGGACCACGGGGGCCGGTGCCGATGTCATGAAGCGGATTGCCGCGCCCATGATTGGCGGCATGGTGTCGTCCACGGTGCTGACGCTCTTGGTAATTCCGGTGCTCTACATAAATTGGCGTCGGAGGTCGGTACAGGAATAGCGCGATCGCCTTGGATCATCGAAGCCGTGTATTTACAGTCTACTCAATACTGGGTACCATCGTTCGTCATTGTTATCATGCCGCCAGAGGTAGAGATTCGATCATTCGAGCTATCTCCCGTTCCATATCGGATTATGGATGCGCGGGCATGTATTGCATGGTACGCTGGCCACGGCATTTCTTCTGAATTCTGAGAAGAGTTTGTGAAAGCGGTGCATCCCATGGGCAGCAGGAAATTCATCACGACCCTTGTCGTGTGGTGGATGACGGGGAGCCTGACGGTTCCGGCACCGGGGCTGGCGGGGGTGCACCTCGTGCTTTCAGCGGGGCCGCACGATTTGCAAAGCCAGGTGAAGGCCACTGCGACCAGGGTGATTCCTGCGGTGGTGAGCATCGCCTCGACCGTGATGGTACGGGATCAGGCGTTCAGTGACGAGGCGCTCCCCTTCGGACTGTTCAAGGAGCCCCCGACCCGTCGGCAATATGGACAGGGGTCCGGCGTGATTGTCTCACCGGACGGCTACATCGTGACCAACAATCACGTCGTTGCCGATGCGGTGGATGTCGAAGTGATTTTGGCCGATCGCCGACAGTACAAAGGCAAAGTGGTGGCCACCGATCCGAAGACGGACGTCGCCGTCGTCAAGATTCAGGCGACGAATCTGCCTGCCGCGGTCTGGGGCGATTCGAGCAATCTGGCCGTCGGCGACTTCGTGCTTGCCATCGGAAATCCGTTGGGATTAAGCCGGACAGTAACCTTCGGAATCGTGAGTGCAGTCGGCCGTGCCGACGTGGGGGTGGCTGACTTCGAGGATTTCATTCAGACGGATGCCCCGATCAATCCTGGGAATTCTGGTGGGGCGCTCGTCAATATCAATGGTGAACTGGTCGGCATTAACACGGCCATCGCCAGCCCGACCGGCGGGAGTGTGGGGGTCGGGTTCGCCATCCCTAGCAATATGGCGAGGGCCGCGATGCAGAGCCTGATCAAGACCGGTCGTGTCGTGCGAGGGTTCCTGGGAGCCTCCACGCAGGATGTCAGCCCGTCGCTGGGCAAGATCTTTCGGTTGCCGGATGTGAAGGGTGCGATCGTGACCGATCTGCAGGCCAAGGGGTCGGCGGAGCGAGCCGGCCTCAGGCGGGGCGATGTCGTCGTGCGGTTTGACGGCCGAGACGTGATGGACAGCGGCCATCTCAGGAATCTGGTGGCACAGTCGCCGATCGGAAGCAAACACCGTCTGGATCTCATCAGGGAGGGGAAGGCATATCAGGCCGAACTGGTGATCCAGGAGGCTCCGCGCGAGCGCGCGAAGAAGAATCAGGCCGCCTCTACCGCGGTATCCACCTCCCATCCTCTCACCGGGGTGGTCTTCGATGACGTCACGCCGCCGCTGGCCCGGCAGATGGATCTTCCGGTCACGACGGGCGTCGTGGTCACCGATATCGAAGAAGGCAGCCTCGCGGAAGTATCGGGACTGCAGCCGGGTGATGTCGTGCTGGAACTCAACCGCCAGCAGGTGAGCAACTTCATGACTCTCCAGCGCCTGGCCGATCCGCTGAAGCCCACCGATCTTGCCCTCCTGCTGGTCAACCGGCAGGGAAACGCCATCTACATCCCCATACAAAGCGAGTAGACCACCGCCCGTCGCCGGGACGCAACCTTCCCCGTTGACCCGGCTCCCATGACTGTGCTACGTTTCTATAATTCGTAGCACTGGTGAGGTATGGGCAAACTTGTTCGCTTCGGTGTCTCCCTCGATGATCACCTGCTGGAGGAGTTCGACCATCACATCGAGCGGCGCAAATATACCAATCGGTCGGAAGCCCTGCGTGACCTGATTCGCGACAACCTCGTCGGGCAGGAATGGGATCAGAACAAAGAAACTGTCGGGACTATTACCTTCGTCTACGACCACCATGTGCGTGATCTCACCCGAAAGCTCATCCATATACAGCACGATTTCCAGGGCCACATCATGGCGGGTATGCATGTGCATCTGGATCACGACCACTGCCTTGAGGTGCTGGTGGTGAAAGGGAAAGGATCAGAGATTCGGAAAGTGGCCGATGCCTTGGTGAGCGTGAAGGGTGTGAAGCACGGTAAGTTGACGATGACGACGACTGCCAAGGGGCTTGTGTAGACCATGCGCCTGTGTGTCATCGACGGTCGGGGCGGCGGGCTTGGAAGACGGTTGGTTCAAGGGCTGCTGCCTCACGTCAGGGAGGCGGACGAGCTTATCGTGCTTGGTACCAATGAAGCGGCGACCGAAGCGATGAAGCTGGCAGGAGCCAGCCGGAGCGGCACGGGGGAACGGCAGATCACACAAGCGCTTCCTACGGTCGATTTCATCCTTGCCTCGCTCAATCTGGT
>DASPGL010000016.1:0-10716 GCA_035620635.1 Nitrospira sp.
AGAGCCGGGCTCTGGTATCCCATCCCTTCCACCGTGATCGCCGCCCCTGACGGCAAAAAGGAAACGACCTCCAGTTGTTCATCATCCAGCAGGCCTCGCTGCATTTCTGCCAATCGATTCTTCAGACGATCGGCAAACTGCCAGGCGAGCGCAGGGTCATCCACGCCCCTCGCCTCCATGGGAGGAATGCTGATCTGAGGAAGCAAATCCAAAAAGCTCATCCCACTACCTCTACCACCTGATGGTTCTGCAAAGGATCATTCCGGTCGTTTCGGAACGGCACCAGAACAGGCGCGGCATCATTCACAGAATCTGGACGACTCCATTAACAAAGCAATACTGATAGATGCCGGAAAACTGGGCGCCGGCTGCCTCGGCCATCCTCTGCGCAACGGACATATTGCCTCGTGGAATCAAGAGGTACATTGGAATACCGGGGACGGCGGCCCGCTGCCATCTTCCGAGAGTGGCCGGATCTGATAGTGTATCCTCCGTCTCGACTTCGGCCATCCATTCCATGCGGTTTCCTTGCGGACTGAAGTACCATCCGACAATGTCGGAAATCTGCCTGGGATCGGCCCAGGGATTCTGATCAAGGCTGGTCCTGATGGTTACCTTGCATCGAAAGGCCTTGGCCCACCGCTGCGCCACTTCACTCACCACCTGATCATGAACCGTCCGAATTCCCTGTTCTCGTAGACTCGTACTCATAGCATCCTTCACATGTTCACGAACATCCACTGGTAGCGCCGCAACTGACGCACTTGAGGCAGGTCCCGTTCCGAACCATCGTGAATTGCTTGCACTCAGGACAGGGATCCCCCTCGTAGCCTTTCACCTTGGCGCTTTGCACCTCGGTCAAGGTGAGCGTCTCGCGCATGATTTCGACCTGCCGTGCCAGGCTGTGCCCGTTTCCATGACCGTTGCCTTTCCCACCGTTCCGACGGATAGGGAGATGCTCCGTGAGCACCGAGGACTTAGCCAGCGCGTCCAGATCGGCCTCCTCCTCGACACATTCCGGGTCCAACTCGTCTTTCTTCATCGAATCCATCCGCAGATCCTCTTCCTTGACCTGCGCCAGGTCATAACGGTCAAGATACGTTACGGCCAGTTCCCGGAAGATGTAGTCGATAATGGACGTAGACATTTTGATGCGGTCGTTCAACTTGACCGGGCCATTGGGCTCGAATCGGGTAAACACAAAGGCCTCGACAAACTCTTCCAGCGGTACCCCGTGCTGTAGTCCCAATGAAATGGCGATGGCAAAACAATTCATCAGGCTGCGGAATGCCGCTCCTTCCTTGTGCATGTCCAGGAAGATCTCCCCGACCGTCCCATCCTCATACTCGCCGGTACGGAGGTAGAGCTTATGTCCGCCGACGATGGCCTTCTGCGTGTATCCGCTGCGCCGGCTCGGCAGCGGGCGACGCTTGGCGAGATATCGCACGAGAACGCGCTCGGTAACCTTCTCGGCCGTCGCCATGACGTCGCCGGCGATCTCCACCGCCTTGCCGCTCTCAGTCGAGGCGCTCAAGGGCTGACTCAGCTTCGAGCCGTCTCGGTAAAGCGCTACGGCCTTCACCATGCTTTTCCAGGCCAGCAGATAAGCCGCCTTGACGTCTTCAACCGCGGCGTCGGCAGGCATGTTGATCGTCTTGCTAATCGCACCGCTGATGAACGGCTGGGCTGCCGCCATCATGCGGATATGGGCATCGACGGCGATATACCGCTGCCCGATCCGGCCGCACCGATTGGCGCAGTCGAACACGGCCAAATGCTCGACGTTCAGGTGTGGGGCCCCTTCTACCGTCATGGTGCCGCAACAGAAATCGTTCGCTGCAGCGATCTCTTCCTGCGTGAAGCCAAGCGCCTTCAGCATATTGAAGTTGGCCTCGTTGAGTTGCGACTCGGTAAAGCCCAACTTCTCCGCACAGAAGGCTTCCCCGAACGTGAACTTATTGAACACGAACTGGATTTCAAACGCCTGCCCAAGGCTGCTTTCCAGGCGATCCAGTGAAACGTCGTCGAATCCTCGTGTGCGCAGGGATTCGTGGTTGATAAAAGGAGCCCCCTTGAGAGTTTGAGCTCCGACGCAATACCGCACGATGTCCTGGACCTGTTCGGACGAATATCCCAGTGTGGACAGCGCCGCCGGCAGGCTCTGATTAATGATCTTGAAATATCCTCCGCCGGCCAGCTTCTTGAACTTCACCAGCGCGAAATCAGGCTCGATGCCGGTGGTGTCACAATCCATGACCAGACCGATCGTTCCTGTGGGAGCAACCACGGTGACCTGGGCATTCCGATACCCGTAGGCTGTCCCGAGCTCTAACGCACGATCCCACGCTCGGCGCGCGGCGATGAGTAGATCGGGTGGGCAATTCTCCGGTTGAATGCCTACGGGGAGAATCGTGAGTCCTTCATACTCCTCGCGAGGGGCGTTGTAGGCGGCTCGGCGGTGATTCCGGATCACCCGCAACATGTGGTCGCGGTTTTTTGCATAGCCGGGGAACGGCCACAGCTCCGCGGCCATTTCAGCAGAGGCGCTGTAGGCTTCCCCCGTCATGATCGCGGTAATCGCGCCGCAGATCGCCAGCGCCTTCGGCGAATCGTAGGGAATGCCCTGCCGCATGAGGACGGTACCCAGGTTGGCATAGCCCAATCCGAGCGTCCTGAACTGGTAGCTCTTCTCGGCGATGGCTCGGCTGGGGAAGGAGGCCATCAACACACTGATCTCCAGCGCAATCGTCCACAACCGAACGGCATGCTGAAAATTCTCCAGCTCGAACCTGCCGTCTTCTGCGTAGAACGTGGCGAGATTCAAAGAGGCCAGATTGCAGGCCGTGTCATCCAGGAACATGTACTCCGAGCAGGGGTTGGACGCGCGAATGCGGCCATCTTCTGGGCACGTATGCCACTCGTTGATGGTGGTGTCGTACTGCGTGCCGGGGTCAGCGCAAATCCACGCCGCCCAGGCGATCCGGTCCCATAGATCGCGGGCCTTGACGGTCTTGCAGACAGTACCGGTCGTACGCCGTTTCAGCTGCCAGTCGCCGTCGGCCTCCAGTGCAGTGAAAAACTCGTTTGGAATTCTGACGCTGTTATTCGAATTCTGGCCGGAAACGGTCTGATACGCCTTGCCGTCCCAATTCGTATCGTACTCGTGGAAGATGAAATGCGTGAACCCCTGCTGCGCATAGGAAAACATCCGTTGGATATAGGCTTCGGGGACCATATCCCGTCGGGCCAGCGCTACCGCCTCGCGGAGAACGAGGTTAGTCTTCTGGTCGAGATCCGGTTTGAGTCGGCCTTCGCCGTCGACGGTATGACAGGCCTTCAACACGACGTTCAGGCGTTGGGCGCAGATCTTTGATCCGGTGACCATGGCCGCGACTTTCTGCTCTTCAACGACTTTCCAGTCGATAAATTCTTCGATGTCAGGATGGTCCAGATCCAGACAGACCATCTTGGCGGCGCGTCGGGTGGTTCCCCCGGACTTGATCGCCCCCGCCGCTCGATCCCCGATCTTGAGGAAGGACATGAGACCGGAGGAGCGTCCACCACCGGATAGACCCTCCCCGTCTCCACGCAGCTTTGAAAAATTAGTTCCGGTCCCGGACCCGTATTTAAACAGTCGCGCCTCCCGGGCCCAGAGATCCATGATTCCGTTCTCGTTCACCAGATCATCTTCGATCGATTGAATGAAACAGGCATGGGGCTGAGGATGCTCAAACGCATTCGTCGCCTTCACAAGTTCGCGAGTTTTCGGGTCGACGTAGTAATGGCCCTGAGCGGGACCGGACAATCCGTAGGCGTAATGGAGGCCCGTATTGAACCATTGTGGCGAGTTGGGTGCCGCCATCTGCCGGGCAAGCATATGGCACATCTCATCATGAAAGGACTCCGCGTCATCCGAGGTCTTGAAATAGCCGTATGATTGTCCCCAGTGCGTCCAGCATCCCACCATTCGATCGAACACCTGCCGTGCATCCCGCTCTCCGCCGAGGACAGGTTTGCCGTCTGCACCGATGAGCGGGCGTCCGTCTTGATCCCGCTGGGGCACACCGGCTTTTCTGAAGTACTTCTGGGCTAGAATATCGACCGCAAGTTGAGACCATGTCTCCGGTACATCGATGTTGTCGAGCTTGAATACGGTGGATCCATCCGGGTTACGAATCTCGGATGACCGTTTGACGAACGTGAGCCCAGCATAGGGGCCCTGGCCGCGACGGGTGAACCTCCGCTCAACTCTCACAGCGCTCCTCCTTTGAGAGGTATAGATATATGGCCGGCCGATTGCGGATGCTGAAAAAATCTGCTCAGCGGATACCCTGACCAGCCCCTTACGCACCGCGGAGTGACTACATATAGCTATCGGGATATTTTGTCAATACCAAATGTTGTGGCTTCTCTGGGGAATCAGAGGAAAACCTGTGGATAGCCTAAGGAGGAAGCACACGGCCGGATTACACCGGTCCTCTGTGAATTATCCACAGAGCCTGTGCCTGAAGAAGGGGATCTGCTCGCTTGTCGTCGTCAAAAACTAGCTACTCAGAATGCCATCCGTCCTATTTTCAGTGTGGCTTCCTCGATACCTTCGATGGGAACGAATTGGCGACCGATGCCTAGGACGACAACCCGCGTGTCGGCAATCTGTGTGTCAAAGCGACTCAGGATGCCCCAGTTGTGTCGGGTGGTGGATGGGCGGACAAGGCTTTCGACAAGCTTTTTGCTCTGTGAACGGAAGACCTGCCGAATAAACTGCTGTTCCCTGGTGGGGGTGTTTTGATCTATCCGATTGATGGCTTTACCCAGTTCCTCCTCGACGAACCGCAGGTAGTCATCTATGGTCGGATTCGATAGGGCCAACCCGACCGCCCCCGCCAACACGATCACCACAAAGGATAACCGCCAGAGACTCATGGTATCCTCACAGGATCTCTGCCCCCCCCGCCTGTCATCAGGCATCAGAAGTCACGTGGCATGGACCAGCGCGGTGTCCTCATTCTTCTGTTTTTTCTCAATCTGGTGTCTGAGCCGCCAGACCGCCCACAATCCTGGCAGGGCGACGAGCACACTCACGACGAAAAACTGCGCCCACCCTACCGCCTCCACCACACCGGCCGACGGCCGACCGACAAAGACCCTCCCCAGCGCCTCCAGGGAGGACAACAGGGCGAACTGCGTTGCCGTGTACCGCGGATCACAGAGCGACATGACGAGCGCTACAAAAGCGGCCGTTCCCATCCCCCCCGTGACATTCTCGATCACGACTGCCGTCATGAGCACGGCTGAGCTCTTGCCCGCGACCGCCAACCAGACAAATCCCATATTGGAGACGGCTTGCAGTATGCCAAAACCCAGCAACGCCAGCACGAGACCGGACCTGGCCATCAGGAGACCTCCGAGCAGCGCACCCACCAGTGTGGCAAAAATCCCCGCGCCCTTGACCGCTCCTACCTCCATCGATGAGAAGCCGATCCCCCCGATCAGGAACGCGGTCTGAAGTGAAGAGGCGACGGCATCCCCCAGCTTGTAGAGGATAATGACGGCCAGAAATCCGATGGCGCGCGGGCGAGAGAACAGCTCCTCGATCGGCGCGCCCACGGCCTCGGCGAGACTCTTGGGCGGATCGGCTACGCGTGTGGGCTCTGGGCTCAGCAGGATGGTGCCGATCCCGGCAGCCATGACCAAAGCCATCGCCAGGTAGGTCAACGGCCAACCAATTGCCTCAGCCAGCATCAGTGCTCCGGCTCCGGCAACCAGGAGGGCAACCCGATATCCGTTCACCCACACCGCGGCGCCCATTCCCCGCTCGTGAGCGTGGAGAGTATCCGTCCGGTAGGCATCGAAAACGATATCCAGCGATGCGGAGCAGAAGGCGACCAGGAGCGCGCAGACGGCAAGCCATTCCGGGTGATCGCGCGGTCCGGCCATGGCCATGAGCCCCAGCCCCATGGCGACAGAGAGCTGGGTCAACAACATCCAGCCGCGCCGGCGCCCGAACCAAGGTGGAACAATCCGGTCCATGAGCGGCGCCCAGAGGAATTTCAGGGTATACGGCAGCCCGACCAGGGTGAAGATGCCGATCGTCTTCAGATCCACCCCCTCCGCGGCCAGCCAGGCTTGGAGCGTGCCAGCCGTGAGCGCAAGCGGCAGCCCAGATGCGAAGCCCAGCGGCAGCATGACGGCGAGACGTCGATTGAGCAGAGCGGTCAGACCGGTGGCAGATTCGTTCATTCGGGCATACCCATGGGAAGACACACGCCGTCGAGGCGGATCGTCCTGCGGCCCTGACGTAGAGCCTCTCCTCGTGCGGAGAATATCATCGCCTCCCGTCACTTCTTCAGCAGAATCACAAAATGTGCGGCATCAACGACGCTGGTTCACACAGATGCGCAGGCCGGTTTAGCAAGGCTGTCTATTGAAGAGACAGGGCTTGTAGCGGGAGACATCGAAATCGACTCCCTCCTGATACACCCGTTCATTCCCGTTGACTCCATCCTGTTCCGGATCATTCCACATGACGTGGTTCCACCAATAGAACAGCGGCTGGGCCTCGGTCTGATACACGGGATTCCCGTACCCGCTGCGGGAATATTCCTGAACCAGCCTGGCAGTCACGTAGTCGACGCGACCGTCTCCCTTCAGCGAGTACAGCATGATGAAAAGGCGTGCCTCGTGATCATAGAGCTCATCGATGCGCGTGCTTAGCTCCGGTTCAACGGGAAGCAGATCCTTGCTCCATCCCTGGAGGAGACCACCCCCACACAGGCTGGCAAGAATGAGCATGGGACACAGCAAACGCGGCATCGTGGTTCCCGGTCAGAGTGGCCGTATCCTGGAGGGAGGGAATCCTACCATGTGTTTCTTGTGCAATCAAAGAACCGCCCCGACAAGCTCGCTCCCGAAGGGCAACCTTGCCGAAGCCTGGGAAAACTTCCTATAATGCCGTGCCATGCTTACCAAGCGCGCATCGCTCCATACACTGGGATGTCGGTTGAATCATGCCGAGACAGCGATCCTCGCCGAAGGGCTCCGACGGAAGGGGTTCCGGCTCGTCGAATTCGGGGAGCCGACAGATCTGTTTGTGCTCAACTCCTGCTCGGTGACGGAGGATGCGGACAGGACTTCCCGTTACCTGATTCGCAAAACCCTCAGGCATTCTCCCGAGGCCTTCGTCGCCGTCACCGGCTGCTACGCTCAGACTGGAATCGGTGCGCTCCAGGGCCAGCAGGGGATCGATCTGATCGTCGGCAACCAGTACAAGCTCGACCTGCCAACCTATCTGCCTCCCGCGCACGCACTGCACAAACGCAGTCTCCCGGAGATCCGCCACACCAGGACGATTCCAGGCGGAGATTTTGATCTCCCGTATGTCGGCGAGCCCGATTCAACCCGCGCGCTGCTGAAGATTCAGGATGGCTGTAGCGTCATGTGCAGTTTCTGCATCATCCCGTTCGCGCGCGGACGCGAACGGAGCCGAACCCCTGACAACATCCTGCGCGAGGCCGACAGTCTGGCGGCTCGCGGCTACCGCGAAATCGTGCTGACTGGTGTCAACATCGGCCGCTACCATTGCGAAGGCGTGGATTTCTGCGCTCTGCTCCGGCGGCTGGATCGCAAGACCGGCCTCGATCGCATCCGCATCTCCTCGATCGAACCGACCACAGTGACCGAAGCGCTGTTCGAACTCATGGCCTCGTCGGCGAAACTCTGCCCCTATCTTCATGTTCCGCTGCAGAGCGGAGATGACCAGCTCTTACTCGCTATGAACCGCCGTTACACCGTCAAAGCCTATGGTGCACTGATCGAACAGGCCCTCACCTGGATCCCCAATCTAGGGCTGGGAACCGACGTGATGGTGGGCTTCCCCGGCGAATCGGAAACCGCGTTCTGCAATACCACCGCATTGGCTACCGACCTGCCGTTCTCCTATCTGCATGTCTTCCCCTATTCTCTGCGACCGGGAACCGCCGCGGCCCGGTTGGATGGCAGCGTACCTCCCACGATCGTCAAGAAGCGCGTTGATCTCCTTCATGAGCTGGATCGCACAAAGCGGCTTGCTTTTCACAACGCCCAGATCGGTATGACGGTCGAAGCCCTGTTCGAGACAGGAGCGAAGGAGGGGTATTGCTTCGGTACGACTCCCAACTTTACCCGAATGGCGGTGGCAACCTCCGCGGGGCTGGAGAACCGGATCGTGCCGGCGACCGTGACGGCGGCAACCGACCGATGGGTGTTCGGTCAGCCCATACATCACCAGCCGGCCGATTCGCGCCTAACGCTGCTATGACACTACGTGCTGCCATTCCTCGGGTGCATATCGAAACGTTCGGCTGCCAGATGAATGAGTCGGACAGCGAACTCGTCCGTTCCCTGCTAAAACAGGAAGGCTTCGTGTTCACGGAAGAACGCGATTGTGCTGACGTGGTGCTGGTCAATACCTGTGCAATCCGCGAGAACGCCTACAATAAGATCTACGCCCACCTCGGGGAGTTGAAAGCACTCAAGAAGCAGCGTCCGCTCGTCGTCGGCGTCCTGGGCTGCATGGCGCAGAATCTCAAGAGCGCGCTCGCTGACAAGGAACCGATGGTGGACGTCTTGGCTGGCCCAGACTCATACCGTCAGCTCCCCGCGCTGCTGTCCTCAGCGCTCGAAGCACAGGAACAGGGGTTCCTCAAGAAAGGCTTCGCGCTCGATCTGTCGGAATACGAAACCTATGAAGGGATCATGCCGGACCGCGACAGCGGCGTGAACGCCTGGATTACCATCATGCGGGGCTGCGACAACTTTTGCTCGTTCTGTGTCGTCCCCTATACCCGAGGACGCGAGCGGTCGCGTGAGCCTGAAGCCGTCCTGATCGAAGCACGCGATGCGGCTGGACGAGGATTCAAGCAAGTCACGCTCCTCGGCCAGAATGTGAATTCCTATCGGGCGGGCGAATGGAATTTCGCCCGGCTCATTCGCGCTGTCGCGGACACACCCGGCATTGAGCGTGTACGTTTCACCTCGCCGCACCCCAAGGATTTTCCCCCTGCTGTGATCGAGGCCATTGCCGAGCATCCGAACATCTGCAAGCACGTCCACCTACCGCTCCAGGCAGGAAGTGATCGCATTCTCAGTTTGATGGGCCGGTCCTATACCAGAGCCGACTTTCTTGCCCTCGTCGACCGTATTCGAGGCATTATCCCCGGGGTCGTGCTGACCACGGATATCATCTGCGGGTTCTGTTCCGAGTCCGAGGACGATTTTCACGACACCTATCGGATGGTGGAACAGATCGGATTCGACTCCGCCTACATCTTTAAATACTCGGAACGGAAAAACACGATCGCGGCAAGGCGATACCTGGACGACGTGCCAGACCAGGTCAAGGGCGCGCGCGTCTCAGCCTTGGTGGAGCTTCAGCGGGTGATTACCCTGGAACGAAACCGCCGGTATATCGGCCATGATGTCGAAGTTCTGGTCGAGGGGGATGCCACCAGGTCGTCAACCCAGGGCATGGGGAAGACTGATGGCAACCTCACCGTCGTGTGGAACAAAGGAGATCGCGCGGTTGAGCCTGGCGCCGTCATTACCAAGCATATCTTCGAGGCCTCCGCTGCGACCCTTTACGGGGAATGATCCTTTCACCGGCAACAGGCCGGCGACCGGCTGTTGAGGGCCGGGCGAATTTGACGAATTCGGCCGGAACAAATCTGCACGTTTCTCCATTCGACATGAACATTTTCTGACGGTTTCTGCCACTATTTTTCCACCCCCCTCTCTCCTGCGATCTCTTGGCGGAATCCACCGGTCCCGAGCTGGGCCACCGCGTCTCTTCAGGGCTCGGATAAGATTCGTCACAATAACCATATGATTTCTCGAGAAATCTCTATGGCCATCTGGCATGGTTTTCTTCCATGCTTCTACGGCAATTCTTCCTCACCGTATTTCCGAAGCATGCGCGTGTCCCCAGACCGACGGTGCAAACGACCTGCTCCCGAAGGCACGGACTTTGCTGTGACTTTTCCTGCGTTCATGATGAATCACCGACATCCAAGAACTTCGTCCTGGTCCTCATGAAATCGGCCAACTCCCCAACTCCTCCAGATTCTCCGGAGTCTCGCATGACGCTCGAATCCATTATTTCGATCGGTATCGTCGGATGGCTTGCCATCGGCATGGTACTCATGGGGCTTGGAATCTGGTAATCGAATGTGAGCAGCCGTTGATCATGACGCCCTCATGGGTGCGACGCACCCCCGCTTCCTTCACACCACGGAGGACCACCACGATGAGAGCTCTTTTATCCATTCGAGGCTTTCGATGTATCGGCACACTGCTGTCTCTCTGCCTGGTTGTGTCCGGATGTTCGGTATTTTCCGGCACGTCAAAAATTCACAAGAGCGCCCGTGGAGTGGTGTACTTAAAAGAAGTGTCCGATTGGTCGTTCGAGGCCAGCCACCCCGCCAACCTCGACCAGACCACCGTGCTTAAAGTTGTCAAGGGCATCGTCGCCAATGATGTGACCAGATCCTCGACAAAAGTGCCCGCCAGCGGCAGCAAACCGATGAGACTATTCAGCGATGAAGACGCCGAATTTTTGGCTCCCCTGCTAGCCCAGGCTCTAACGCAAGCGAGACCGGAGCACATTGTCGGTTTCACGGTGTCTCCATCGGTAGGGTCAGGCGACGAACCTGCTGCGGGCACGCTCTACGTGCAGCAAGGCTC
>DASPGL010000017.1:0-5096 GCA_035620635.1 Nitrospira sp.
GGCTGGAGCTGATCCCGAACTGGTCCGCAAACCTGGTCACCACCGGGCGGTACTTGTCGGCCTGGCGATTCGAAAAATTCTGGACCATGGTGATTTGTGCAAACAGCGCGGATTTCTTGGTCCCGTTCTGGTCCACCACGCGGGTGTTGGCTCGGCGTTCGATGAGGTAGTCGGCAAAGCGTTCGGCGGACTCAGGTGTCCGGATCGTTTGACCCTGCTGATCCACGATCAGACCGAACAGGTACGGCTCTTTGTCATCCGTGAGGGAAACGGCCTTGTCAGAAAAGAGATCGACCGCGCGGGGATCGTGCGGCGTCAGGAGCGTGGTCACGATGGCATTCTTGAGGCTGGTCTGCGGCGTCTTGTCGTCCAGGGTCTCGATCAGCACCGTTCCCCGGTCAAAATCTACGATCGCACGGCTCATGTAATTCTGGGTATATTTCACATAGCGTTTCCGCTCCGGAACCTTGACCTCCTTTTCTCCCCAGGTTTGACGGACTTTGCCCGTGAGGGCGTCCATGACGAGCTGAAAATCACGCTGGATGGCCCGCAGGTCGCGGATCAACGCCTCGGGGTTTCTCTGATAGACGTCGGTGCGCTTTTTCAGGATCTGCTGGGGATCTTTCCCCTGCGCAAGATCCACGACCGTGCGCCCGGTCGTGGACCCCAACATCCGTTCCGCCGTCGAGAGGGCACGGTCGCTTGTTTCACAGCCTGAAAGAGACAGGAGGGAGACCATCAGGAAGTAGTGGAGTAGCCGCATACGTAGAGCCTCGTCGTAGCCTTTCGATCACAGTCGACGAGGATTGTACAGGAAGAACGGCGAGGGGTGAAGATGAAGCCCGGCGATCCCGCAATCGTCCCGGCAGCATCGGTCGCCGTGGGTCACTTAATCGCGACGGCTTTGACTTCTTTGTAGGTCGTGTGGCCCTGCATCACCTTGTGAATGCCGTCCTGTACGAGCGTGGTCATGCCTTCCGCCAGGGCGGTCTTGAGCATATCCTCCGTACGGGCCTTCTGTTGCACCATGCGCTTCATCTGATCGGAGCCGAGCAACAATTCATGTAAGGCGACGCGTCCCTTGAATCCGGTCCGGTTGCACACCTCGCAGCCCTTGCCGCGCGACAGGCGAAACGTATTATCCTGTTTGATGCCGAGCTTGTCCCAATACTCCTCTCCATAACCAGTCCGGAGTTCGGCGTATTCCTCCGGTGTTCCGACATACTGCTCTTTGCAGTCCTTGCAGATCCGGCGGGCCAGACGCTGGGCGAGCACGCCGAGCATCGCATCGGCAAAACTGAAGGGGTCGCAGCCCATGTCAAGCAGACGGGTGACGGTTTCCACCGCGCTGTTGGTGTGCAAGGTACTGAGTACCAGGTGGCCGGTGAGAGAGGCTTCGATGCCTGTATCGGCTGTTTCTTTGTCTCGCATCTCGCCGACCATGATCACATCCGGGTCGGCGCGCAGGAAGGCCCTCATGGCGGCGGCGAACGTCAGCCCGATTTTGGGCTGGACCTGCACCTGGCGCAGCCCGTATTGCGTGATTTCGACCGGATCTTCCGCTGTCCAGATCTTGATGTCCGGGGTGTTGATGTTCCCGAGCACGGAGTGCAGCGTGGTTGTCTTGCCCGACCCGGTCGGACCGACGCAAAGGATGATGCCATAGGGTTTTTCAGAGATTTCTTTCAGGGCCTTCAGATTTCGGTCGGAGAATCCCATCTTGTCGAGGGGCAGGGGCTCGCTGGCCGCCAGAATACGCATGACCACATCTTCGTTATACCCGGCCGTCGGAAGGGTTGCGACGCGGAGTTCGATTTCTTTTGTCTCGCTGAGCTTGAATTTGATCTTGCCGTCCTGAGGCTTGCGCCGTTCCGCGATGTCCAGGCTGGCCATGATCTTGAGGCGGGAGACGATGGCGCGCCGGTAGCTCTGCGGAATCTTCATATACTCGAAACAGTCGCCGTCCACCCGGAACCGGACGAGTGTTTCGCGTTTTTCCCCGTAGGGTTCGATGTGAATATCGGAGGCGTTCTGCCGGTAGGCATCGGCGATGATCTGATTCGCGAGGCGGACGATGGCGCTGTCGTTCTCGTCCAGCCCTCCGCCTCCGGAGGCCTCCTCCATGGCTTCGGCCTGCGCCTCGGTCACGAGTTCGCCGAGAATGTCCGAGACATTCTCGTCGAGTTTGCGTCCTCCCGTCTCGCCCTGCCCGGTGGCGGAGCCCAGGAACTGTGCGATATCGCGACGCAGGCTGACGGCGAAGCGGATGTTGAGGCCGGGGAACGTGCGCTTGATGTCCTGCACGCGGTCGAGATCGCCCGGGTCATCCGTCAGGATTTCTATGGCGGTCCGATCCCGCTTGAGCGGCATCCAGTGGTTCTTTTTCAGGTAATCGACGTTGAGGTTTTTGAGCAGTTCGATATCCACGAGGGTGCGTTCACTGTACTCGATGTACGGACATTTGAAGAACTGCGCCAGGGATTTGCCGATATCGAGTTTCGGAACCTTGTACTTCTCGACCAGGATCGTCTCGAGATCGCTGGTGCCTTTCCGAGACTCCGCGATGGCGTTGTCGAGCTCGTTCTGGGTGATGCGACTGTTGCTCACCAACAGATCGAACTTGGTCGGATTCTTCTTGGAGAGCTTGCGAAGATTGAAGAATGCGATGCCGAGGGCTTTGGCGATCTCGGCAACGGATTCTTCGTCTTTTCTCGTGAAGCGGCTCCCGCTCTTCTTGTTCAGGAGCTGGATCACACCCATCAGATACTTGTTGTCGGCGACGATGGGGTAGGTCAGGACCTGTTTTGTCTTGAATCCGGTGCGCTTGTCGTAGGCAGTGTCGTGCAGCAGCGACGGGTGGATGCTCTGAAGCTCCGCCATGTTGTAGGCATCGGCGATGTTGACGGGCCGCAGATACTTGGCGCAGAAGCCTGCCAGGCTTTGCTCGGAGATGGGAATGCGGACTTCCTCCACGCTGTCGACGTGAGGGACTTTGGAAAAGATTTCCTTCTTCTCGGAATCGAAAGCGAAAAGGGTCAGGTCTTCCGCGTCAAAGAGGCCGAGGATGTCCTTGTGGAGGTCCAGGAGGATCTGATCGAAGTCGTTGGCGGCATGGATTTGTGTGGTAATGCGTTTGACGTGTTCGGCGTACTCGACCTTCTGCTGCAACTCCTGGAGATTCTGCGGCATGGATTTGGCCTGCATTCCGTCGGCGCTCCCTCAGCTTACGTGATGGATCGGTCGGGTCATCCTCGGGTCAAGCGACGGTGCGATGTCCAGAGGGCCCATGTGTGAGAGCCGAGTTTCAGTCTAGCCAAAAGGCGGGAGAAGGCAAGGAAAAGGAGCTTTCCAGGATCAGCCTCCGGCGAGAATGCTACCGTCCGGAAGAAGGTCTCGCAGCACCGGTGACGTCGGCATTCACGCACAGCTTGCGAAGATGGGCCACGATGTCCGGGAGGGCGACACGAGTCTTGATGCCGGTGCGCCGCACCTTGATTTCCACGACGCCGTCGGCCAGCCCCTTGTCGCCTACCACGATCTGAAAGGGTGCGCCGATCAGGTCGGCGTCATTGAACTTGACACCGGCGCGCTCCGATCGATCATCCCACAGCACTTCGATATCCGCTGCCAGCAGCGCTTCATACAGTCGCGTCGCGGCGGAGGCAGACGATTCCGACTGGCTCACGGTCAGCAGATGCACGTGGAAGGGCGCGATGGGGAGGGGCCAGATAATGCCCTTGTCGTCATGGTTCTGCTCGATCGCCGCCGCCGCGGTCCGGCCGACCCCGATGCCATAGCAGCCCATGACAGCCAGGCGCTCTTTCCCCTGGTCGTCAAGGATGGTGGCCCGCATACTCTTGCTGTACTTTGTCCCCAACAGGAAGACCTGTCCCACTTCGATGCCTTTGGCCAGCGTCAGGGAGCCTGAGCCGCGAGGGGAGGGATCGCCGGGTTTCGCATTTCGAAGATCCGCGAACCGGTCCACCTGGAAATCGCGATCCCAATTGGCATCCTGATAGTGGGTGTCCGCCTCGTTCGCGCCGACCACGAAATTTCTCATCCCCTTAAGGGCGTGATCCGCCAGGATCGGAATTCCCTTGAGCCCGACCGGGCCAGCGAATCCGACCGGCGTTCCCGTGAGCGTGTGCACTGCCTCCGGCGAGGCCAGTTCGACGTCGGTGACGTGGAGCAGCCGTGCCAGCTTGACCTCATTGAGCTCATGGTCCCCTCGAATGAGCACGGCGACGGCGTGTTCTCCCGCCTTGTAGAGCAGCGTTTTCACCAGCTGACGAGGTTCGATCTTCAAGTAGGCCGTCACTTCTTCGACGGTCCGATGTTGTGGGGTTGCGATCCGGGTCAACGGGCGGAGGGGTGAGGTATCCACATCTACGGGGGGGAGCACCTCGGCCCGTTCGAGGTTGGCGGCGTAGGTATCCTGGTCGCTGTAGACCACGGTCGCTTCGCCGGTTTCGGCCAGGACCATGAACTCGTGTGACACATCACCGCCGATCAGCCCCGTGTCGGCTTCAACCGCCCGAAACGTGAGTCCGCATCTCGTGAAGATCCGTGTATAGGCGTCGTACATTTTCTGATAGCTGATCTTGGCACCGGCTTCATCACTGTCGAAACTATAGGCGTCCTTCATGATGAATTCCCGCCCGCGCATGAGTCCGAAGCGGGGGCGAACTTCGTCGCGAAACTTCGTCTGGATCTGATAGAAGTTCAAGGGCAGCTGCCGGTAGGAACGCACCTCGCGCCTGAACAGGTCGGTGATGACTTCCTCATGAGTCGGGCCCAGGCAGAAGTCGCGCTCGTGGCGATCTTTGAAGCGCAGGAGCTCTTTGCCGTAGTAGTCCCAGCGTCCTGTTTCTCTCCATAATTCGGCCGGAGAGGCGATCGGCATCAGCAGCTCCTGCGCGCCGGCCAGGTTCATCTCTTCCCGGACAATCTGCTCAATCTTTCGAATGACCCGCAGGCCGAGGGGAAGGTAGGTATAGATTCCGGCTGCGACCTTTCGGATCAACCCGGCCCGCAACATGAGGCGGTGGCTGACGGTTTCCGCCTCACCGGGGTCTTCCCGCAGTGTCGGGATGAGC
>DASPGL010000018.1:0-3948 GCA_035620635.1 Nitrospira sp.
TTGCTCGCCGAGGCTCGTAACCGTGATGGTCGGATCGGAGAATTCCGAGCTCCGCAAGGTTCCTGCGCGGGCGCGCTTGACCACGTCCTGGAAGCTTTTCATCAACTCGCCAAGAGTGTGCTTGTCGGCATGGTGAATGGCCGGTGCAACAAGCCCTCCTTGCCGGAGAGAAACCGCAACACCGACGTGAATGTCGAGGCTCTGAACTGCGGCGTTGTCCTTCCAAAATCCATTCAATTCGGGGATCTGCCGCAGAGCCAACGCCACGGCCTTTATCAACAAGACGCCATACAACAGTCGATCCGTGACCGGCCGTTTCAGATTTTGTTCCTTCAGCCAGGTCATCGCCGGCCCCATGTCGATGGTTGTGCTGACGTAGTAGTGAGGAATCTCACGCTTTGATCTGGCCATCGCGGCCGCGATGGTCTGCCGTATGCGGGTCTGCCTATCAGCGGCTTTCGCTGCTGCCTCCGTTGGTGCAGTTGTTTCAGCTGTTTCCTTGGGACCTTTACCTCTCTGCTCCGCTGCAGCTTCAATATCCTGTCGTGTGATGGCACCACCCGGTCCTGTCCCTCGTATCGTGGAAGGATCGATACCCAATTCTCTTGCTCGCTGCCTGGCAGATGGAGAGATTCGGAGGCGAGCGGATTCCACTACCGGAGCAACGGGAGGGGTTACAGGTGGGAAGGACGTTGGCTTGCCCTCTTCACGAATGATCGCCATGACAGTACCGACCGGCACCCTCTCACCGGGCTGTGTAATCAGTTGCTCGACGATGCCGGTTTGGAATGATTCGATCTCGATCGTGGCTTTGTCGGTATCGACTTCGGCGATGATCTCGCCTTTCGCTACCCGCTCGCCTGTCTTCTTTTTCCATTCGACGAGTTTCCCCTCGGTCATGTCGGAGCCGAGAATCGGCATGACGAATTCAGCCATACCACACCCCACTCACCTATCCTTTTCCCCGGAGGTCATGAACGGCTTTCATGATGCCTTCCACGCTGGGGAGCGCGGCGTCTTCGAGATGCTTGGGATAAGGAACAGGCACTTCCGCGCTGCAGACTCGGGCAACCGGGCCGTCGAGATCGTAAAAGGCTCCTTCCATGATCTGCGCACTGACTTCAGCGGCAAAACTTCCGGTCCGCCACGCTTCGTCGATGACGACGGCTCGATGAGTCTTCTTTACCGAGCTGAGAATGGTGGCTTGGTCAAGTGGCCGCAGGACGCGGAGATCAACAACCTCGGCATCAATGCCTTCCTCGAAAAGAATATTGGCCGCCTGCAATGCTTTCCATAGTGAGCCGCCGAATGTGATCAGGCTCACGTCTTTCCCCACGCGCCGCACAGCAGCGGTCGAAATATCGACGGAGAGCGCTTCGTCGAGTTCTCCCTCCATCGGATAAAGATACGCATGCTCGAAGATGAAGACCGGATCTGGTTCCTTCAAGGCGGTCAAGAGCATGCCCTTCGCATCGGTCACCGTCGCAGGAGTGAGGACTTTAATGCCAGGGATATGGGCGTACCATCCCTCAAAACTGTGGGAGTGTTGCGCGGCCACTTGTCGTCCGGCTCCGGTGGCAATGCGCACAATTAATGGAATGCTGAACTGTCCGCCCGACATGTGCCGAATCGTCGCCGCATTGTTCACGATCTGGTCCAGCGCCAGCAAACTGAAGTTCACGGTCATCACTTCGACGATAGGACGCATACCGCCAAGTGCCGCTCCGATGCCCGCACCGACAAAGGTGGATTCGGAAAGCGGCGTGTCGCGAATGCGTTCCGGTCCGAATTCTTCCAAGAACCCCTTGCTGCAGGCGTAGGTCCCGCCGTAACATCCCACATCCTCTCCCATAAGAAACACTCGCGGATCGCTTAGCAATGCTTCACGCATTCCCGCGCGCACTGCGTCGCGATAGGTCATCTTTCCCATTACGTGCCCCTAGCCTCTCGGCTTCGCCGGTGAATACACATCCTTGGTCAAGTCTTCGAGCGGTTCCCACGTTCCTGCCTCAGCGAAAGCCTCTGCGTCCGCGATTTCGTCCGCGATGACAGATTCCATCTTGGGGGTTTCGCCATCCACGACAAGACCATTCACGCGGAGCTGTCGCTCCAACATGGTTATGGGGTCCCGCTGTTTCCATTGTGCGACCTCCTGTTTGGACCGGTACAGTTCAGCGTCGTACATGGAATGGGCGCGAAAGCGGTACGTGCGGTATTCGATCAGATAGGGACCCCCACCTTGCCTCACGAAGTCGACGGCTTTTCTTGTGGCAGACTCCACCGCAAGCACGTCCATGCCATCGACGGCCTCCGCCGGAATCGCATAGGCGTCGGCTTTGCGCACGATGTCCGTCTGAGATTGATGGCGGGCCAGCGCGGTGCCCATCGCAAAAAGATTGTTCTCGCAGAGGAACATTACCGGGAGTTTCCAAAGCGCCGCGAGGTTAAGCGACTCGTGAAATTCGCCCTCTGCCACGGCCCCATCGCCGAAGAAACAGGCTGTGACCCGTGACCGATTCTGCAACTTATCGGCCAGCGCAAGCCCGACGGCCACAGGTAAGCCGCCTCCTACTATTGCCAGCCCTCCATAAAACCGGCGCGCGGCATCAAAGAAGTGCATAGACCCCCCGCGCCCCTTTGCACAGCCTGTGACCTTCCCATACAGCTCCGCCATCAATTGGCGCATCGGTGTGCCACGCACGAGCGAATGGCCGTGTTCGCGATAGGTCGCCACGATGGCATCGTCGAGAGCGAAAGCCGGCATCGCACCGACAGCGATCGCTTCTTCTCCGATATACAAGTGGAGAAAGCCGCGAATTTTTCCACGGCTATAGAGCTCCGCACACTTTTCTTCGAAACGCCGGATTCGCAGCATTTGGTGCAATAACCACAATGCGTGGTCACGATCAATATCGTTCATGATCTTGGTCCCGCGATTGGTGACGGTTAAAGCTCCTACGTCCTTAGGTTGATTCCAGTGTGGAGGTATCGCCTTCCGGTAAGCCCAGTTCCCTGGCTTTCAACAGTCGCCGCATGATTTTGCCACTGCGCGTCTTGGGGAGAGACGGCAGGAAGGTAATTTCTTTCGGCGCCACCACGGCACCGAGACGAGCGCGGGCAAAGCCGAGCAAATCGCGGCGAAGCGACTCAGTCGGTTCGTACCCATCCTTGAGTGAGACAAATGCCTTGACGACCTCCAGTGCGACTGGATCCGGTTTGCCGATGACACCGGCCTCGGCCACCGCTTTGTGTTCAAGCAGGATACTCTCCACCTCGAACGGACCGATCAAATGTCCGGAAGTCTTGATCACATCGTCCGCCCGCCCGACAAACCAGTAGTACCCGTCCTCATCGCGTTTCGCCAGATCACCTGTGAGGTACCACCCCCCTGCAAAACATTTCTTGTACCGTTCCGGTTCGTTCCAATATCCACGGAACATGGAAGGCCAACCAGGTCGCAACGCCAATTCTCCCTGGACTTTTGGTTTCTCCATCACCTCCACGCCAGTGTCGGTTCTCTTGACGATGGCAGCCTCGATGCCTGGTAAGGGGCGCCCCATTGATCCCGGTTTCACATCCATCGAAGCGAAATTTGCGATCATGATGCCGCCTGTTTCGGTTTGCCACCAGTTGTCGTGAAAGGGGCGTCCAAACGCCTCCTGACCCCACACGACGGCTTCTGGGTTCAGCGGTTCGCCGACACTAGCGAGAAATCGCAGAGAACGTAGATCGAACTTCTTCACCAGATCGGTCCCACTCTTCATCATCATGCGAATGGCTGTGGGAGCCGTATACCAGATCGACACGCGATGGTCCTGCAGGATGCGATACCAGCGTTCGGCCTCGAAGTCCGCTTCATCCACAACACTGGTGATCCCGTTCGTCAGAGGAGCGATGATCCCGTATGAGGTACCCGTCACCCAACCGGGATCCGCCGTACACCAGAAT
>DASPGL010000019.1:0-16141 GCA_035620635.1 Nitrospira sp.
GTTCCGTTCGCATGAGCCTGACACAGATGCGTTCGGCCCGCCGGCAGACCGTTCGAGTAAAATGAAGTGCGCTGGAGGTCCTCCCCCCTCCCGGCAGGATAAATTCCTTCAACGGGTGAAGGTCTTTCTGCCATTCGTCCATCAAATGTTCAAGCCGTGTCACGTCGGCCGGTCGAATCGACGGCATGTTCGGAAAGGACTGGCCAGGGACCGTGGAAAGAAGCCCTCCGATATCGAAGAGCTTATTCTGCATCCAGTGCAGGTGCCGGTCAACAGCGCTCCTCCGTGTCCCTGTGGCGTCTGTCCTCCAGACGGCCCGCACCACGCCGAGCGCCGCATTGAGTTCATCGACCGTCCCGTAGGCGTCGACGCGCACCGCGTCTTTCCACACCTGCTGGCCGCCGGCCAGGCGGGTCCTCCCTTTATCGCCGGTTTTGGTATAGACCTTCGTGATCCGCATCGCTCGTGCCTCCTCGTTACTGCGACAGGCCTTCGAACCGGTAGCTGAGCCCTCCATAGAATCCAATACTCGGAGCAGGCGTGACAAAACGCTCGGTGCCGCCATTTCCGGTGAGATTATTCTGCGAAATCGAGCCGAACGTAAAGTAGTGGCTATTCGTCACATTGTTCACTGAGAAAAAGCCGGTCAGTCGGCCTCCTGGAACCCTCTGCTCGTAGGCGACCCGCATGTTCACGACGAAGTAGTGAGGCAACCGCGGCTGGGCATTGTTTTCGTCGTTCAGATACACCTGCGAGCCGACGTACAAGCCCGTCAGTGACAGTGTCAGATCTTTGATGGGATGCGTGTTGATGACAACGCCCAGTCGATGGTGCGGCACCAGCGGGAATTCATTGCCCCGTTGCACCGTCTTGGTCTGGGATAAATTGAACGACGAGCGAAACTCGGCTTCCGTATAGCTATAGTTGATCACGGCATCCAGGTATTCGTTCCACTTGGCCTTCAGCGTTGCTTCCATACCCCGCCGCCTGACCTCATCAGCATTCCGATTCTGACCATCAAACGCCGGGTTAGCGAAGTCACAGACGTTGCATGTAAAGAAGATGTCGTTGCTCGTACTGTGGTAGAAGGCTATCGCTCCCTCAGCCGACGAGCCGATCCGTCCTCTGAGCCCAATCTCATGATTCTTCGAGCGAATCGGCTGCAAACTCAGGTTGGGTAGACCGACGAGTGTAAACATCTCCTGTGTCGTCGGTACGCGAAACCCTTCTGAATAGTTGTAGTAAGCGCTGAGGCTGTCGGAGAAAAGAACCGTGACTCCTCCCCTGGGCGTCGTGCGATAGTATCGCAGGGTTCCATTCTGGCCGCTCGGGAATCCAAAGAATAAACTCCTTGAGTCTGCGGTAATCCGCTCTTGATCATAGCGGACTCCTCCTGTCAGGAGCAGATTGGGGAAGAGATGAAAAGTGTCCTGCACGTAGGCCGCGGCAATGGTTTCTTCTGCCGAAGAATCCGTCGTACCCCCTGCGGTAAAAAAGTGCGAGTTGAAGTTGTTTCGGATCAGTTCGCCGCCAACAACCAGCTGATTCCGGTGGCCCCACGGCGCGATCTCATGGCTGAGCTGCAAGGTCCCTCCTCCCTGTTCGGTAGCGGTTTGTGTGGTCCCCGCCGTTAAAGGCCCCCCCACAAAGAACGGTTGTCCGACACTGGTAAGATCCTGATTCACGTGTCGATAGAAGGCGTTCCCATTGAACGAGAAGCCGAGTGGAAGACCTTGACGCGCAGTGACCCGCACAAAGTTCAACTCCTTCTCATCCAGATCGCCGGGTGTAAAGTTCCGAGTCGGATTGAGGTCTGCCAGCGTCAGCGGTAGTTGGCCCGCCTGATGAAGCTTGTCCTTCACATAATTGTAGGACACCGACAGGTCGGTTCGATCAGTCGGACGGTAGCCGAATCGGCCTGAGAAGCGGGTAATCGAGGCTCCTGAGTCATCGCGATATCCCACCTCCATCTCCCGTCCGAAATTGGTGTAATAGTCGAACTTTCCGATGGGCCCGCTGGCATTGATCGTATAGCGCTGGCGCTGAAAGCTTCCCCACTGCGTATCACCGGTGACCTGCTGCTTCTCTCCTCCGCGCTTCGTGATGATATTGATCACGCCACCCACGGCATTCTTGCCGTAGATGGCTGACGCTCCCGGAATGATTTCAATGCGCTCGATCGCATCAAACGGAATGAGGTCGAAGTTTATTGTGTTGAAGTCCGGTTCGTTCACTCGCACCCCGTCCACAAACACGGTAGTGCCTGGCACCGGTTGTCCGTTGAATCCTCTCAGATCGATCGTCTGTTGGAACGCATTGCCGATGGAATCGTACATGACGATGCCTGTCGCCCATTGGATGGCTTCCTGAACGGTCTTGGCGCCGGACTTCCGCATATCTTCGGAGGAAATGACGGTGACTTTCGCAGGAAGAGTCCGGGCATCAACCGGTTGATCCGGCAGTCTGGCACTAGAGACAACGACTTCCTTGACCTCCAGAGGTTCCTCTGATTCAGCCCGGGATAGGGGGGGGAATATCGCGGTGACCATGCCGACCAGCAGCAGAAGACGGAATGCGAGTACGCACTGATACATGAAAGACCTCCCTTGTGCTCGAAGGGTTGAGTCGAATCGACTGCCGGCTGGGTCTCCTGACTTGCGGATCGCTGCGTCTCTGCGCCTTCCCATGTGCCGAGGCACACAGTGGCGTTGTGCAGAGTTACTCCCCGCTTACAGTGGCGGCACCGTGATGGATTTGCACCATCTTCCCCGTCCCCGACGTCGCTCCTCCAAAACTTCCTTTGTGAAACCTCTTCGCCCCCCATCTGTATGACAACCGGGCCGGGGCAGAACCCTGGTTGTCTCTCATGACACGAACGGTCCCATCGGTATGGTGACACGAGGCCTGCCGGTGTGCGGATGTGCGTCGACGACCACCTCACATCCGTACACCGTCCGTATGACATCCGGTCGAATCGTCTCCTCCGGTGATCCTATCCGGACGAGCCGGCCTCCGTTGAGGACCAGTACACGATCGCAATACTGACTCGCCACATTGAGATCATGGGACACCAACACCACCGTCAATCGCCGTTCAATACGAAGCCGGCTGATCAGCCGGCAGATCTCGAGCTGGTGGTTGATGTCGAGGAACGCCGTGGGTTCGTCCAACAACAGGACGGCAGGCTCTTGCGCCAGCGCTCGTGCGATCACCACTCGCTGTCGCTCTCCGCCTGACAGTTCTGACACCGGGCGATCGGCCAACGACCAGACATCGGTATCGCTCATGGCTTGCTGCGCGCAGGCGAGGTCCCTGTCCGTTTCCTCTCCCACACCCAGACTCCAGAGACGAGCCGGATGATGAGGAGACCGGCCCATCAAAACGGATTCAGCCACGGTGAACGGGAACACCTGGGCATGCTCTTGCGGGACCAACGCGACGACCCTGGCGATGTCCCGGCGTGTGAGCTGTCCCAGAGACCGGCCGCGGAGCCGAATAGATCCTTGGCTCGGTACCATGAGCCCGGCGAGGAGCCGCAACAAGGATGACTTTCCGGATCCGTTCGGTCCGACGATCCCGACGATTTCACCGGGGTCAACGTGAAAGCTGACAGGCTCCAGGGACCAGGGATGCTTCGCACGATCAGTCGAGCGGTAGTGGAAGGCCAGATGCTCGACCGTGAGCACCGGACCATCCTCGCACAATCTGACGCCCGCGTCTGCGATCAGCTCGGTCTTCCTCTCCATCACATCCGGTCCTTTCGCCAGAGGAGGAGATAAAGGAAAAATGGTCCGCCGACCAGCGCCGTCACGATCCCCACCGGAACTTCTGTCGGGGCGAACAGCGTCCGCGCCATCGTATCGGACACGACGAGAAACATGCCGCCGACCAGCGTCGAGGCCGGCAGGAGCAGCCGGTGATCCGTTCCGAACACCATGCGCACCGCATGCGGCACAACCATTCCGACAAATCCGATCATGCCGCTGATGGACACGATCGCCCCGGTTAAGAGCGCGGTCACGATGAACAGTCGCTTCTTCACGCGCTCGACTTCAATGCCCAATGACCGTGCCGCTTCTTCTCCCAGCGTGAGAATATTGAGCGTCTGGCCCATGCCCAGCAGCACCGCCACCCCTCCTCCCGCATACAGGGCAAACACCGCGAGCATCGTGTAATCCGGCGCCGTCAGAGAGCCCATCAGCCAGGCCATGAGCCCGGCCGAGCGAGTGGGCTCCATAATGGACGTGATGAACATGATCACCGCGGTCAGGATGGCATTCAGAATGACGCCGGCCAGCAACAGACTTTGGACCGGCAGGCGCTCCTGCGATCGCGCGAGCCGATAGATGATGATCAGCGCGAGCAACCCACCGGCAAATCCGAACAATGGCAGAACCGGGATGAGGGCGAGGATCGTTCCGAGACCGAACAGCATCGCCAGCGACGCCCCCAATGCCGCTCCGCTGGATACCCCAAGGACGTAGGGATCAGCCAGCGCGTTTCTCAAGAGCGCCTGCAGAGCCACACCGACCGCGGCCAGGCCTCCTCCTACCAGAAAGCCGGCCAGAACGCGCGGCAGTCGAAGATGCAGCATGATCACGGCGGACGAACTCAGCGTCGATGCATCGAACCCTCCATCCGCCATCACGTCCCACAAGGCCTCAACGAGCACCCGCATCTCGATGCGTGCGGCACCGAACAGAAGACTCACGACACACACGGCCAGACTGGCTGCGGCAAGGCCACCGATGACCGTGAGCCAACGCTGAAATGTGAGAATCGTGGGAGAGAACAGCCTCCGCACATTCGGACCTGCGCCGCCTCCCTCGCGCGCTGACGGCGATAGCGAGGCCGGGTGGACCGGCACGAGAGGTCGAGACGGGAGTGCCATCGCATCCTCTACTGTGGCACCGTGCGGGACTCAGTCGCGGCAGGATGAAGAATGCCCGCCAGGACTTCGAGCGCCTGCACAATACGCGGTCCCGGCCGATTGACCAGATCGGCGGAGATCTGGTGGAGCCGACCCCGGGCGACTGCCGTTATGGCGGGCCACTGCCGCCAGGCCTCCTGTTCGCCGGCCGGGATGCCCTCGGACTGGCCCACGGGAAAGAGCAGCACTTCCGGGTCCTGTTGCAGGACGACTTCCATGCTGAGCCGGGGATATGCGGTGCCGCTTTTCGCAGCGACATTGATCCCTCCGGCCATCGTGATCAGTTGGTCAATGTAGCTTCCTGGCCCGACGGTGATGAGCGGCTGGCTGTTCAGCACATAGAGCACACGAACAGGCGGCATCCCTGCAATCCGTGTCTTCAACTCCGCCAGCTGCCGGCGCAGCGCCATGGCCACGTCATCGGCCCCCGAGGAGCGATCGAGTATTCGCCCGATCGTGCTGAGATGGACAAAGACATCCTCGACGGTCGCCGCGGCTGTGACAAACACCGGGACTTTCAGCTGCTCCAGTTTCATGATCGTGTCCGGCTTGAGAAACTCCTTGGGAGCCAGCACCAGATCGGGCTGAAGCGCCAGGACCGCTTCGAGATTCGGGTTGGAGTACCCGACTTTCGGCTTCATCAGCGCCTCAGGAGGATAATTGCAAAACTCCGTGACGCCCACGAGCTGATCCCCGGCGCCGATCGCAAACAGGATCTCCGTCACACTCGGCCCCAAGGAGACGATGCGCGTCGGCGTCCTGGACAGATAGATCCTCCGTCCGGCATCGTCCACGAACGAACGCGATGCCACATGCGCCATGAACGGCATGCCGGTGAGAATCCCCTGCGGTCGTCGTGTCATGTCCGCACAATCTCCTTCGCCACAGGCACCAACCGCCGCCGGACATACCACCCGCCAGGCCAGCAACCCTGCTGCGAGGACGGTAAGATGTCGTCTCCGTCGGGTCAAATAAAAAATCCTCAAGGCCTACGTACGAGACCCTGAGGATTGCACCCGCTTCTTCATCCTCGCCCGTTCCCCAGCCCTCGAGGGAACAATGGTCAGCCTTCCCGGCAGGTCTTCTGGCTCATGGTTCGCCCTACTCCCCGCGCCTTCCCATTCTGAAGCGTCGTGGCACGTTTCACCTTCTTGCGCTTCAAAACAGTGGCCATCACGGGTTTCGTCCCCATTTACAGCGGCGGGACCGCGAGGGATTCACACCCTCTTCCCTTACCCGGAAGTGGCAATGTCCGGGCACAATAGGAGAGAAAGACAAAACTTGTCAAGTTCAATAATGTCCGGCGTTGCGCATCTCGATGACGCCAGAGGCTCATACAGTGTCTGCCCGATACAAAACCGGCGATTGCACAAGGGGTTGTCACAGGCTCACTCGGCACAGGCTTTGCTCAGATGCAGGGTGATTGATCGGCACCGACCGGTGGGAACCGTCTGAAGAGGACGGAACGACGGGGCACAGTCAGCAACAAGGATCACGTCCCTTATGCGCCAACTGATTATCACCCTCTGCATCGTCGGGCTTTTCCTTGAGATCTCCGGGCTGCTCTGGTCCTCGAAAAAAGACAAACCGAGTGAAGTTTTTGTGCGATTGTCAGAGGCGCCGGTTCGCACCATCGAGCACCCCCTGCAGAACGGATACTTTCTCCTCGTGGGTTTCGCAGCTGCCAGCAGTTTAGACCCTGTTCAAGTGGGGTATGACATCTGGCTTGAGACAGACATCAAATCGGTCCATCGCGGGTTCGACTTGACGAAGCCCGGGCGATCCGAGCTCCGCCTCCCGCTCACCTTCGATCAACTCCTTCCCGAATGGAATGTTTCGGACCCCGTCACCGAGTTTCAGCGCCGTCACGCTTCCGTCCGAGCGGCGACAATCCAATACAGCACGCTGCTCCAGCGATATGCGCAGTGGTTGACGATGCGCTTCGAAGACTGGGGGTACGCCCATCGGGGTGTGCCGCGAATCGACGACGTGCTGGGTGCACACCGGCTCTACATTGCCGAAGGCTTCGGACAACAGACAAAGACCGGCCTTGAACGGCTCGCCGCGGATCTCGCCCGATGGCGGTACGTGCTGCAGGAGGCACGGACCCTCCCGATGAAGCTCATGGCCGAGGTCGCCATCGAGGATGATGTGCAGCTACTCTCCCGCATCTTGAGCCGGGCGACAGTCGACCAGGCTGTCCTGATACGTGGACTGCACCTCCTGCAGCCGCTGACCTCCGCCGAGTACTCGCTCAAGTGGCCGATCCAAAGCCAGTTCATGCTGGGCTATGCCCTCGGGTCACACCCAGACCGCGACGGGATGCCGTATCCTGGCGAGAGCAATGGGCCGGAACAAGCGTCGTTGGCTCACGCGGCGCGACTTCAGCCGGAGAGCTTCCACGCTGTCGACCACCCCCACCCTCGAACCTTTTGGGGACTCTCGTCCACTTCGCAGCGGACCTGGGACACCTACGCCACCTTCTACGACGCTACCATCAAGGCCGCGGAGTCCATCCACAGCCCGCTTCCGAAACTGTACGACATCGCCCGCCATTCGCAACTCACGTTGATGGAACGGATGGTCAATCCACTCGAGTTTTCACCCGACTGGGAAGTGTTCAGCCAACGCCTCGTCGAAACCGATGCGAGACTGCGACTGGCCGCTCTCCAGATTCTTATGAGGAATCCGTCCGCCACAGGCCCCATTCCGACCCGTCTGGCGGAGGTGGGATCCAGGTACTTCGATCCGTTTACAGGGTTGCCGATGTTGTGGAGTCCCACTCAAAAGAAGCTCTACAGTGTCGGCAAGGACGGGCTGGACGATGGAGGCGACCCTACCTTCGACATCAGCGTGCCTCTTTCCTGGGCATCGAAACCTTCCGCCTCAGCGGAAGTCCCCTCCTCCCACAGCTGACGCAAGGCCCTCGCATCGGCTCGTGTGAAACCTTGTCAGGCTCCGTGACGGTCTCCCATCGTGCTTGTCAGTGCTCACCTGGCTGTGATAGCATCCCGACCATACGTACAAGAACCGATTCACTGGAAAGGGGTACGACCGTGGCTTTCAAGTGCGAGCTTTGTCAGAAGAAGCCGGCATCCGGGCACAACGTCAGTCATGCCAACAACAAGACCAAGCGGGTGTTTAATCCCAATATCCAAACCGTCCGTGCGCTTGTCGACGGTGCTCACCGGCGCATCCGCGTGTGCACCCGCTGTCTGCGTTCTGGGCTGGTGACGAAAGCCGTCTAGCCCCTCCGTTTGTTCTCGCCTGGACTCTACGGCACTCCCCAGAGAACCCGGCCTCCACGTTCTTCGAGTTTAATCGCCTGTCGATCATCGGGAGAGAGTCGTAACGTCCGCTTGCCGTCCCTGCTCGAAAGCACCAGCCCGACCTCTCCATTCGCATCCAGACCGAGCCCGGCGCGGGCCTTTCCTTTCGAATCCAGCAGAAGGAACTCCTCCGCATTCACTCCGTTGGGCTTCTGCGCCTGGACCAACGTACCGCCGACCCATCGATCATTCAGCGCGCCCCCCACCATGCTCCCGACGAACACCGCCATCAGCAACAGTAGAAATCGTCCGTTACTCACATGGCCTCCTCTCCGCTCGTAACACCCAGGATTACCAGAAGACATAAAAAAGGACGTGGAACCGTTCCGGTTCTCAAGTCCGTTCGAAATGCCCTGTCGTGGGTTCAAATCCAGCAACACGTATGGAACTTATCCGCTCGCCTCAGTCGCGATGATACGATAAATAGGCTCGCGGTCGGGGCAAGCCGGAATCTGACCTAGAAACACTTGAGGGGTTTATCCCGTCGCCAAGAACCATTGAAAGGGCTCCGGGTCGAGCAAGCTCGGTATGGAGCGGGCGATGGGATTTGAACCCACGACAACTTGCTTGGGAAGCAAGGACTCTACCACTGAGCTACGCCCGCTCGCTGGCACGCATCCTACGCGGGCCATCGCCACCAAGTCAAGAAACGAAACCGCAGCGCACGACCGTGGCAGGCGTCAGCAAAGCGTCCTCACGACATGTTGCATAATCATGAGTTTTCACTTCGTGAATGTTCGGCGTAATCATGACCCAATGACAAACCAAGTTGCCAGGTGACCATTTCATCCCCTAGGAGCTAGCACCCTGTCCTCCAGCCAATCGTTGGAGGAACAACGCGACAGCCTTGCGAAACACAAACAAGGCCGTATCCTTTGGTGAGGCCGCGATCGCCGCATCGGCGGCGGCTGAAACGTCGGCGGCCGCGACGTGATGTTGACGCGCCACAAATTCCGCATCGGCAAAATCCTGATCGGTTCCGCGCCGCAGCTTGCTCACGACAAAATCGACGGGATCGAGTAACAAGACCCGGAGTTGGCCCCGCTGATGAAGCACTCGGGCGCGATGCCGATAGCCGGGCGGGAGGGACACAATAGACCAGCCGGAAATATTTTCGCTCAGATTTGAGGGGATCCCGTGCTGCTTCAGAAACGTGCCGACTTCCTCCACATCCTGATCCAGTTCTGCATCAACATCTTCTGTTCGCGCCTCTTGAGATCCATAGGCATAGAGCGCGAGGCGTCCGACGAGGAGCACATCGAGACGCCGCCCAGTCCGGTGGACATAGTCTTCGAGCAACGCGAATAGACGGTCAAGCGTCAGGGCTGACAAAGTGGAGCGCCTCAAGAAATGTGCGGTACTGGCGGTAGTCCAGAGGCCCGTGATTCACGGGGAGCGGGGAACGCGGTGCGATGAACTGGATCAGGCTTTGAAACTCAGTGTACCAACGGCAAGCGATATCAAACGCTTCACGGCCGCTGGGGTGTTGCAGCAAGGCGGCATAATCCAGCGTATCGTTAAAAAGCACTTCCAGCCATAACATCGGCTGATGCCGAGGGTCGGCAAGCGCTTCCTTAAGGGACGTACCGCCGGTGTACGCGGGCAACAATTTGAGAGCCTGACTCTTCATAGTGGTGGCCATTTTAACAGAAAACGATGGAAAACAAGATCGAGAAAGAGTGTGGTGCCTCCCCGTTCGTCCCCCCGCACGGGAGCATTCCGTTGGCATTGCGTCAGGGCGCCCACGACCTTCTGAAAAAGACTCCCGGTACATTTTCTCTTTCTTGTCACGATACGTAATCCCCGTTGCATCCCTCACGACGCTTCGGTTAGCGTAGTGGCCACGCTCCCTTTGGTTTTGCCTTGTCAGGCCCATACCGGTGGCATGCGACCTGTCGGCTACGCAGGCCGCGCATGGGAATGTTGGATTGCAAGACCTGACCCCGAAAGGACCCCAGGAGAATAATTCAATGACACAAAAAGCAGTGCTTCTCGTCTTGACAATCACATTTCTTGCAGCCTCGTGTGGAAGTTTGGAAAAGAAATCTTCTCTGATTGCGATAGGCGATGAGAAGGAGAAGGTGCTGAAAATAATGGGACCGCCCGATGATCGGCAACTGAAAGGGAACGACGAGGCGTGGCAATACTGCCAAACCGGGGCTGGTTTCGGCTATCACGATTACAGAATAATCTGGCTTCACAACAGCAAAGTTACGGGCATCAATTCATACAAAAGCACTCGCCCGGGCACATCATGCATGACGGACATTCTTCCAATTAGATGGCAAGACGCCCCCCACGAGATTATAGAGTTTCGGAATAGGTAATCGGCGGGACCTGTGGGCTGAACAGCAGCCAGTGCCGCCGTGGGAGTGGCGGAAGCAGCGCTGATTCCTACCCCCAACGTTGTTATGCAGTGGACCAAAACTTCGAGGTATGATGAATGTTCCTGACTTCATCCTGCACAATCTAAAATCTTGTCCTATACCTAGACCCATGGAGAAGTGGCGTTACGCGTATGAGCTGATCGTAGGAGCGGCGGTATCCCTTCTCAGCGCCCATCGGTATTATGCAGGGACAAGCCATTACGGCCACAAACGGCAATACACCCCCGGTTCCTTGTATAACCTTCTGCTCGGAGCCCACAATGAAGCAGTCAGATCAGGGGACCCCATCAACCTCTACCATTTCGGACTCGAAGACTGGACCGCTGGATACTTCTTCAATTCTGGTATTGTCCGAATCGGCTGTTCCTATGAGTACTCAATACACACGGCTTGCGGCCATAGCCCATACGATTCATTAAGATACGTACAAGACACGAAAGCACTAAGGAACGGCAATCCTCCTGACCTAGACAAGCAGTTAGATGTGTTTGAGTCATTTAGTAGATACCAAAGGGCCAAGCTACATCAGCAAACCAACAGGTTGATAAGTAGGTTGGTGAGAAGGACAGCTCCCGAGAGGGATGAACAAGTCGGCGTTCTTTATGAACGGCTAGAATCAAGAGACGACGAATTCTTCAGAGCTGCTCTATATTTTGTGTGGTGCGATTACAACTGGTTTAAGCATCGACCGATGGGTTATCGGGCATCAAGTAATCCTAGAAGAAATGATCAAATCCAGTTTGCACTCGCACTACGGGCCTTTCGTGGCATCTGTCAGTTTTATTCTATGTGCAAAGCTAGGCGTTGATTGTCCTAACAGCCCCTGACTCTCGAACGAGACTCCATTTTGTCCCCATGGTGTTTTCCTTAAAGGAGTCCTTGCCCATCAAAGCAGTGTGGTGTGTGCCCCTTGGAGTGGTGTTATTCCAGTGTTATGAAGAGCAGCAAAACGGCTCGAAACGGACCGACGATCAACAAGGAGACTGACTCGTCAATCGTGCTCCTATGTAGGAATGACAAGGGGATTGCCCACTTCATCAATCACGTGAGCGATCCCCTTTGTTCCGCTTGAGAAGCCAGGACTCTACCACTGAGCTGCTCGCTCTCGCTGTAAAGAATCCTGCGCTGGAGTTTGATGGCTTGTCAAGGAATGGGAGCCTACGGCGCTCGTTCGACGATCGCAAACTTCCGCCGACCAATCTTCAGCCGATACGACCGGCCCACGGTCATCTCCAGCGACAGGGTCGCATCGCTCTGCTTCTGTCCATCGACCTCCACCCCGCCTTGAACGATGAGGCGGCGCGCCTCGCTTTTGCTGGGAACGAGACCGGTCTTCGCGACGAGCTCCACTAACCCGATACCCTGTCCCCCTCGAAGATCCACGGCGGACAGCTGCAGTCGCACGTCGGGCTCATCGGGAAATTCCTGGTTCTGAAACTTCTGTTGGAATTCGCTCCTCGCCTGACGCCCGGCTTCAGCGCCATGATAGCGGGTCACGATCAACTCTGCGAGCGACTGCTTGGCTTCCATGGGATGAGTGGCCCTGATCTTTGTCAAATCTTCGGTCGTCAAAAGCTCGTAGTACCGGTGCATCAACGCATCACTGATCGACATGATCTTGCCGAACATCTCGCCCGGCTTGTCCTCCAAGGCAATATAGTTGCCCACGCTCTTGCTCATCTTCTTGACGCCGTCCGTCCCTTCCAGCAGGGGCATCGTGATCACGACTTGCGCCTCCTGCCCGTAATCACGCTGCAGCTCGCGCCCCACGAGCAGGTTGAACTTCTGATCGGTTCCGCCCAGCTCCACATCCGCCTTCAACGCGACGGAATCGTACCCCTGCACCAGCGGATACAGGAACTCATGGACGCTGATCGGTTTCTGCTCGTGGAACCGCTTGTGAAAATCGTCGCGTTCCATCATCCGTGCCACGCGATAATGGGCGGCCAGTTGGATCAGCCCATCCGCCGTCATCGGCCCCATCCAACGGCTGTTGAATTCGATCAGGGTCTTTTCCGGGCGGAGAATTTTGAAGATCTGGCGTTGATAGGTCTTGGCATTCTCCTGCACCTGTTCCTTCGTCAACGCCTTTCTGGTTTCAGAGACCCCGGTCGGGTCCCCGATCATCCCGGTAAAGTCGCCGATCAAAAAAATGACCTGGTGGCCGAGATCCTGAAAGTGTTTAAGCTTGTGGATCAAGACGGTATGGCCGAGATGCAGATCCGGGGCCGTCGGGTCGAACCCGGCCTTGACACGCAGCGGCCGGCCTTCCTTCAGAGCGCGGCTCAGTTTTGCTTCGAGTTCCGCCTGCTGGATAATCTCGATAGCACCACGGAGAATGAGGTCAAGCTGACGGGACAGCTCACTCATGGCGCCTCTCTTCTCCCCGACGCTGAAATCGACGGCGCGGTCACGCTGACCAGCGTGCGAATACGGCCGAAGGTCTTGCTGCCAATCCCCTTCACCTTGCGGAGCTGATCGACCCCGGTAAATCCTCCTCGCAACTGCCGGAACTGTACGATGCGATGCGCAATCACCGGTCCGATACCGGGCAGGGATTCAAAGTCCTGCTCCGTCGCACGGTTCAAGTCCAGTTGCCGGTTGAATGCCGGTCGTGACACGCGAGGTGTCGCGTGGGATGGATCGAGCGGTAGAAGAGCAGCCGCCGGATCCACCGGTGCACGAGGAGAAGAAACGGAGTACACACTCTTGCCTTCCCCGTCTGATTCCTGGTTCACATCAACGGATCTGGACTGTGGCATGGACCAACCGATCCAAAACATCATCCCCATCGTCACCATCAGCATCGCCAGTTTGAGCAGGAAGGACGCAAGCATCAGACGGTCCTCTTGCGAACCTGGTGAATCGCCGTCCCGTCCGCATCCTCGGCGGCCTCCATGAGGCCTTCAGCGAACGTCGGATGGGCATGGATCATCCCGGCCAGTTGTGAAAGCGTTCCCCCGACCTGCATCGCCAGTGCGGCTTCATGAATCAGATCGGCGGCATGGGCTCCGACCATATGAGCACCCAGAATCTTCCCGCCGACCGCCTCTGCGATCACTTTACAGAATCCCGTCGTCTCCCCGGTCGCCTGTGCCTTGCCCAGGGCCGACAAACGGAACCGGCCGATCTTCAGGCTGACATTCGGATTCTCTCCCCGTGCCTGCACGCGCTCCCGCGCCTGCAACTCGGTAAGACCGACCCGGCCGATCTCCGGCAGCGTGAAGATGCCGGCAGGAATGACGTCGTACCGGATGACCGTGCGATGCCCCATGATATTCTCGACCGCAACTTTACCTTGAGCGGACGCCACATGGGCCAGCATCGCCTTCCCCACCACGTCGCCGATGGCGTAAATCCCCGGGACGTTCGTCTGCATGCACTCATCGACGAGAATCTCTCCCCGCCCCCCGACTTCGACACCGACCTCCTCCAGGCCGATGCCGCGCGAATTGAACCCGCGGCCGACCGACACCAGGAGCTTGTCCACCGTGACCGAGGTGCCGTCCTTCACATGGGCCGTCAGGGCCTCCGGCGTCCGCTCAATCCGTTCGACGGTGGTGCCGGTCAGCACCGTCACGCCGCGCTTTTTCAACTCCCGTTCCATGGTGGAAGACACCTCCTCGTCCTCCAGCGGCAGGGCGCGAGGCATCAGCTCCACGATCGTCACCTCGGTCCCCAATCCGCTATAGAGCGCGGCAAATTCACAGCCTTCGACACCGGCACCGACAATCAACAGTTTTGACGGGATCACGGTGAGATCCAATAACTGCTGACTCGTGACAATTTGGCGTCCATCGACCGGAAATTGCGGAAGATCCGGCCATGAGGAGCCAGTGGCGACGATGATGGCATCGGCCCGGATTTCCCTCTGACTCCCTTCTCCTGTGATCACGACGAGAGTCTGTCGATCGATGAGCCTGCCGCGACCCTGGACGTGCTCGACGTTCCAATGCTTGAACAGGGTGGCGATTCCCTTGACCAGCATCGCCACCACCTTGTTCTTCCTGGCTACCATCTGGGCCAGATCAAAGAAGGGCGGCGAAGGCAGCTTGAGGCCTACTTCCTCAGCGTTCTTGAGCTTGTCGCCGAGGTCAACCACCGAGAGGAGGGCCTTGCTCGGGATACAGCCCCAGTTGAGACAGACACCGCCCAGTGCGTCCCGTTCCACAACCGTGACGCGGGCGCCCCGTTGCGCGGCACGGATTGCGGCGACATAGCCGCCCGGGCCGGCTCCGAGAATGGCGATGTGCGGTTGACCTGGCATACCAAGGTTGAGGTTCAGGGTAAGGTCGAAGGCGCACGAACGCGGTCGCGAGGAGCAACCCTAACCCTGGCCTTAACCTTTCTTCTGGCTCGCGAGGAAGGCTTCATATTGCGCCGGTGTCATCAAGTGGTCGACTTCTCCAGGCGCGGACAGCTCAATGATTGCGATCCAACCCTTGCCATAGGGGTCCGAATTCACGATTTCAGGGTGATCTTTGAGGTCCGCATTGATCTTCGCAATGGTACCGCTAACGGGGGTATAGATCGTGGAGGTCGTCTTGGTCGATTCGATCTCGCCAATCTGTTGCCCCGCCTTCACGACGGCTCCCGCCTTCGGAAGATCCAGGAAGACGATATCGCCCAAGGCATCCTGGGCAAAGTGGCTGATCCCCACCGTTGCTTGAGTTCCTTGGAGACGAACCCACTCATGTTCTTTGTGATACCGCAGGTCGGATGGAATCATGCAGTCTCCCCTGTTGAGAAGGTCGAGGTTCTGGTCCAGGCTGGGCGGAAGCCGCATGTGGTCCTCTCGCGTCTCAACCCCGAGTCTTGCCCTCGCCTCAAAAGTTTTGGGGGATCGTAGTGTGCCCTGCCGGCGCTTGTCAAGGAATGGCAGGACCAGGCCCTGGCTGAAGCAGAAGATTCTTCCATGGGCCAGTTTCAGCCACCTCCAGGATCGCCTGTACGAGCGCTCCTGCCACAGGGGAACTCGCCGGCTGCTTGAAGGAAACTCCGATCCAGGCACGGTCCATCAGGCCAGACTTATCTTGTGCCGAGGCCTCCACAAGGGAGGCCGCTCCGGCTGGCTCCTGCCGTAACACGACCGACCCGCCTGTTCGCGAGTTCAGCTCGGCGAGATCTTCTCCGTATTGCTCCAGGCCCCGGAGAGGAGCCGCCACCGTCGTCTGGTGCACCTCTGCCAGAATTGTCGCGGTCGGATTGGCTTCTCGCAGCACCTGGCGCAGGCGCATGACCAGCTTGGCATAACTGAGCCCCTTCCATCCGACCCACCGCCAGTACATCGTCGATCGTCCTTGACCAGGTCCGGCGGCTGACTGTCCAGGCAGCACATCCTCCAGCGAAAGGTTGGTCCCGAAAGAAGCGGCAAACGCGCGAAAGGATTCGTCCGAGAACTCTTCCGAGAATCCCGCCATCGGTCTGGCCACCAGGAACATCCCGTCACAACCGGTACGTGAAAGGATGCGGACGACCGATTCAAGATATGCCTG
>DASPGL010000020.1:0-5285 GCA_035620635.1 Nitrospira sp.
CCGAAGCGAGGGACTATAGGGATGCGCTTGGATTGGCAAGGCGTTGGCGGGATGAGCTGCACCTGTCCGACGTGGGATCCGATGACGATGGGATTAAGCTGGTCAAGATGGGGATGGCCCTTCGCGTCCTTCATCGCGACCTCCTTGCCGGCTCGGATCCGGAACACGAAACACGGATCGAAAGGGTCCTGCGGGAAACCCAGTCCGTTTTTTGAGCCTCCGACCAGGGTTAAAGATGCGACCTGGCGGCCGAGCCGCTCTCGGCTGGGGAATTTTCGGCGCCGGAAAACGGAGGAGACGTTAGGAGGTACTGGTTCCGTGCGACGTTGCGGCTCGTCCGGGGCGGGAAGGAGTAAGGCATGGCATTTCGACCCTACTGGCTCGATGCATCGGCGCTCGCAAAGCTCGTCCTCACAGAACCAGGTTCAAATGCTGTTCGAAATCTCGTAGGGAGTAGCTCATGGTTCGAGACAACGTGGCTTTGCGTCGCTGAGGCACACGGCGTTCTGAAGCGACTGCTTGTCAAGAGGAGAATTGACAGTAGGGCATACCACAAGGCTCTTTACATACTACGCAGTTGGATCGAAACGGAAAGGATAAGAGTCCGATTGGATTGGTTGCAAACAAACCCGGTCAATCCTCACGAGGTCAGGTGCCTTGCGGAGAAGTACGACCTAGATTTCGCCGACGCGATCCAACTTTTTGAGATGAGGAAGGGGGTCTTGGCTTCAACGGTGGGCCCGTCGGAGGCTGTGTTCGTCAGTTCTGATGCAGGGCTCCTTGCGGCCGCACGGGCGGAGGGTTTCAAGGTCTGGAATCCCGAGACAGATCCAGATCCGCCAGAGTAGCGAAGGAATCAAGTGCGATGGCTGAGCTTACCAGGGACGAAAAGACTGCGCTAGGCGACATACTGGTCCCGGCTTTCACCGACAGACATGGCAAGAAGTTCTACCTTCCCGGCGATGTCCCGTCTTCCGTTGATCGGCGACGGTGATCGTTGACGACATTCTAGGCGACATGCTCGGTTCTTCCATCAACTTTTCTCGAGGTCACGTGGGATTCCAGCGCCCGGAGCAAGGCGGGAATCTCGCGATAGCCCTTGACCCGGCGGAAGCCTTTCTGGGCTTCCACCACGCCGGTGACCGCCCACCGGAGAGCCATCCTCCCGTGACGCCAGCGTTTCACGTTTCGACCCACGCGCTCAAGGGTGTCCATCAGGTTCTCGATGGGGTTGGTGGAAGCGAGGGACCGGGCCAGCGCCCCGCGGACTCCGAGGTGGAGAAGGGTGAGCGTTTCCTCCAGTCCCTCTCGCAAGGAGCCTACCGCTCCAGGATGATCGGCCAGGCTTCGAGCCAGATCCAGCAGGCGCCGCCGAGCCAACGCAGGGGTTTCGCTCGCGTAGGCCTTCCGCATCGCCGCCTTGGCCCAGATCCGCTTGGCTTCCGGCAGATGGTCTTCCACGTTGCGGATCTTGTGCAGGTGACAGCGGTGCACCCGGGCCCAGTCCCCGAAGATTCCCCGGATGGCCTTGCGCAGCCCCTTGCCTCCGTCGATCACGAACAGCCGGGCCCGCTCTACCGAAAGTCCCCGGTCGACCAGGTTCGCCAGCAGCCGCCGGCAGACCGCCTCGTTCTCGGTCGATCCTTCCGCAACGCCCAGCACTTCCTTGTGTCCTTCAGCGTCGATCCCCAACGCGATGACGAGCGTGTGGTCTCCGAATCCCTTGCCGTCCAGCATCAGCATCGGAAAATCCCTCTCCCCCAGGGGGCGCGAGAGGAATCTCTCCAATTGGCTCTCGGTTCGCGCGACGAACCGGCGGCTCACCGAGCTTCTCCGGACGGCTTGTTCCTCCGCCTCTTGGGGGAGAGGTTCCAGGGACCGGGAAAAGTTCCGGGTACTGACGCCCAGGATCATCTGTTCCAGGGCCCTCCCCGCGAGGGGGTCTTCCCGGTTGAAGTGCCGGTAGGTGGGCAGAGGAATCTCCTCTCCCGCCACCGACCGGACCCGCGGCTTGCGCACCGCCACGCGCCGGCCTCCCAGGACGACCGAGCCATCGTCGTAACCATACCGAGTGGCTTGGCGGTCGGGATCGGGAGAGCCCTTCCGTCCGCAAAGCCGCTTGCGGTCCTCCTCGAGCATCAGCTTCAGGAGCTCCAGGCCCGTGTTCACCGAAAGCTCCAGCAAATTCACCCGCGTGTCCACCAAGAGCCCCAGGAGATCCACCCGTTGCGCACAAGGAGCATTCAAGACCTTGGCGGGCCCCTTCGGCCTTCCGAGCCGACCTTCCCTCGAAAACGAGGCCGTAGGATGGCCCAGGAACGACGATCTCCCTTGGGGAAGGGTCAAAGCTCCAGGGAAAACAGCTTCACTCGCGACTCTTTTCGTGGGATGCTTGGCCATGACGGTGGTCCCTCCTTTGAAATGGCACCCCGATCATGACCGATCGGGGCGGAAGGATCACCGTCACCGTTCAACGCTCAAAGGGACAACCCCGTTCGGACCGCGAGTTCGGAGAGTTGACGCGGCCACTGGGCTGATCTCGACCATCGCTGGAAATGGAGAGTGGGGATTTCCAAGGGTGGGCCGTCTCGCGACAGAAACCGGGCTGCTTGGACCAGCCTCAGTGGCGGTGGACACCTCCGGCAACGTCTACTTTTCCGACATTGACTGGCCCGGGCAAGGCCCGGTAAGAATACTGCGTGTATCCGCAGACGATCACATCCTCACAAGGATTGGTCAGGGTGGTTGGCCAGGGGGCGATACTCTCGTGGGCATGGCTGTCGACGCAAGCCGGAATGTTTACGCTGCAAAAAATGACATTTCTCGGTGGGATGCGAATGGATCCGCCAATCCGATAGCACTTCACCGAGGGCAGCTGGCGACGGACCTTAGCATTGGACTTGTGAGCAACGTGGCGGTTGACCCATGTGGAGATTTCTATTTTGCAGCTGAGCATGATGTATTCCTCGTGGATGGAGCCACGGGCAGGGCCAATCGTTTGGGCATTTTCGGGCGCTGGCTCGCGGCGGGGCCCAAGGGTCACCTGTTTGTGGCCAGCCAGAATCAAGTGAGCCGGTACGAACGAGAAACCGGCACGCTGACTGGCGTGGCAGGTAGGGGACCGATAGGGTTCTCGGGTGATGGAGGTTTGGCGCGACGGACGCCGAGCTGAACCTGTTCGAAGGGTGGGGAGGCATGGACTGCGGGCAATCTATACATCGCGGATAATGGGAATCGCAGAGTGAGGCGGGTGCGCGGATGTGGGCGATTACTGCGCAGGTGGAATAGCCCTGGATACAGAGGGGCGCAGGAAGCGGGATCATCGATACGATTGCGGGTGGAGGCGATGGACCGGTGATGGATGGCGTGCCGGCGACCACGATTGACTTCTCGCCTTTGGGAATCTCCGTGAACGGCCGGAGTCTTTTCATCGCGACGGGAGACGGCGTTCTGGCAGTGGATCTGGCCACTCAGAAGGTCCGGAGGGTCGTGGGCGGTGGGTCGCTGGCTCCCGCTGCGGGGCTCGTAGCGACGACAGTAAGTTCCATGGCCGCATTTGTGAACGCCGACTCGCTCGGTAATCTGATCGTTCTCGATTGGGCGGTGGGATTCTATCGTGTCAATGGGCTTACCGGGTTAATCGAGGGGGATGTGTTCGCCGGGGCACCATATGGCGTGGCGGCAGATCGCTTCGGGAATCTCTTCCTTTCGGAGTCGTACGGCGGCAGTGCTTGCGCGCTTGGATATGGACGCGTGAGAAAGTTTGCATCCGGACGGTCACTGGGCAAAGGGGCTGCTTTCGGAATCGAAGCCCCGCGCCTGCCTTCGGACGAATCCAGCACTAATTTAGTCGAGATCGAGTGCCTTACCCATGAGTAATCAAATTGTGAGGATCAGTCATGAGGCCTTCATTGAAGCGGCGAGCTCCGCTCTCAAGCTCGGGAATGACCAGATCATTGAGATGGCTTCTACTGGTCTCCAGAAGGCCCTCGCTGGTGTGTCAGGTAGCTTCCTGACCGGAATACTACTGGCGCTATTGCGGGCGTCAGCCGAAGGGAGGCTGGAAAGCCTGCAGCGCCAACTGTCAAACATCGCGCGCGAAGCATTTGTCACTGGTATGGAAGAACTCTCAATAGCTGCCGAACTGCCGGCACGCACAGCTACGGAAGGGTCCTGGCGAATCGCGCGATTCCATGATGCTGTAAGAAACTTTGATCGTGCAATCTCGCACGTGACCTCCGAGGATGAAAAGGCTTTACTCCATTTCTTCCGGGGGCTAGCTACAAGTCAGATTCCCGGTGCGGCCGCGGAGGCCATAGGACACCTCAGGAAATATGAGCTCGCGTGTACTGGCAGAGCTGAACGGTTGACGTCCAAGAGCCAACAGGAGCGTAGCCTATCTGAACAATTCCGGCAGAAGGCGGAGAAGGTCGTGGTCCCACCGTGCGAGAGAGGCAGTTTACGACATTCGGTCTATGAGCCCACACCGGATTATCTCGAAAAACAACGTTTGATAGTCGAGGCTAAGGTACACGAGCGAAGGGCCGAAGGCTTCAGGCAAGACAGTCATCAGCTCTTGCAAACGGCAGCTTTCACGCGCGAATGGATTGCGGCTTTGGAGATGCCAGTATCCACTACGAGCAACTGACTGGAGTGCGCCCGGCAAGTTGTGACATTCCACCTTCCGATTCGTAGTCCGATGCTCTATCCAATTGGGCCACAGGCGCATGCGCCAAAGCATCCGTTTCGACGCTCCCCGATTCTGACACGTCTGAGCACGACGCGCATCGTGGGAATGCTGTGCTTGGCGAGCGCCGCGGGCGCGCAGCCGAGCGCGGATCAGGTCCTGACGGACCCGGGATATTCGGCAGGCGATAAGCAGCGGGTGGTGAAAGGGGAGTACGACAGCGGTGAGATTGCGGCGGTGTCGGAGCGGGACCTGACGTTTGCCGTGGCCTTCTGGTCAAGATACCTCCCGACGCGATCGTCAAGGAGATCATGGTGGGCAATGGCCGATGCTCAGGTACAGAAATACGGCAAGATCGGGGTGCCAGGAAGCCTGGCCGACCTCGCCGAGCTGCAGATCACGGCCGAGGAAGCCAACGCTCTATCGAAAGCCGAGCCGTGTGAGAAGGTGAATCTCAGCAAAGGCGAGATGGTCGGCTTCAAGATCCAGTTGGGAGCCTCTCTCCATACTGTCATAGGAGGCTCCCGTGGGCGCACCCGGGATGAGGCGCTGCGCTCCGCCAAGGCCATGCTCCCTTAGTAGGACGAAAATGAGGGCT
>DASPGL010000021.1:0-22650 GCA_035620635.1 Nitrospira sp.
CCAAGCTGATCGAGCTCGCTTCGGACTTGCCCACCCAAATCGGCAACATCTCAGACTGGTCCTCGTCACGGAGGATCACGATGTACGCGTTATTGTAGGGGTCGAACATCAACCCCTTGACCTGCATTTGCGTAATCATGCCGCGGTGTCCTGTTCTTCGTAGTGCGTGCGGATGTTCACTCTGGCGGCGCGAGCGCAAGACGCCGAATAGCGCTATTTAGCATTTCTCAATTCGTCCTGTCAACGAAGCCGGCGACAATACAGGGAAAATCTCTTCGCCTGGAGGGTGTCGCACCATGCGGAATGGATCGTGCCAGTGCGATCAACTGCTCGGTGGGCGGTAGTTTTCGGCAATCTTCGACGAGTCTGCCTGTTCGCCCAACCGCAGGAAGGCTTTCATCTGTTTCCGGACGAGCTCCCGTCCACTTTCATCTCCGAGATTGACTTGGTACTCGTTGATGACCATCACACGCATGCCTTCCCATTTCTTCCAGCAGCCGGTGCAGACCTTGGCTTTGATCTCCGCTTCAAGCTTGCCGAGAAACAGGGGTGCGGTGATAGCTTCACCCGTTTGTCCGCAGGTTACGCATGCGACTTCCGCCATGTCCGGAACGCTCCTTTATATCAATCGCGGTCGAAACTAAAGGTTGACGAGGGAATCCCCGGCGTGAACGAGGCGCACGCCTGGGACGCAGGACCATTCTATCAGACCTGTTCCCTTGAAGAAAAGGGGCGACGTCGATTGACCCTCCGCAGGCGTCATGCTAGAAAAGCACCCCGCAACGATCGGTCCGAACAGATGCCCGGATGGCGGAACTGGCAGACGCGCCGGACTCAAAATCCGGTTCTCGCGAGAGAGTGGGAGTTCGACCCTCCCTCCGGGCACCAAGTGAAGGGACGCGCACCCTCTTGACATGAACGTGCCATTGTCCTAGGTTTTGTCCTTGACCATGCGGTGGAAGGGCCAGGAAATCACCACAGTATGCGATCGTTCACGACATCTCGCTGTTCGTCATCCCTTGTAGCATCTCTGCACCAGGGTATTTTTTACTCACGTAAGGAGGCAGCACATGCATAAGGCGTTAGCACTAGGCGCCGCAATTCTCTTGGTGGGGACAGCCGGTGTGGCACTGGCGCAGGAGCGTCTGCAGCAGGGAGCATCTGGTTCGTCGCTAGGCGTCGGAACTGGCGTGGGAGACGTTTCGGGCAGCCCGGGACGGACGCAGGCCTTCGATCGGAATGCCTTCCTGGATCGGCTCTCGCTCCCGGAAACGATCTATGGCCGTGTGTTGGCGATTGATTTCCCCGCCGGGAAGATGTTCCTGGAAACTGGGGGCAGCTCGCACGACGAAGGTCGGGCGGGGACGGGGGCGATGAGTTCCCTCACGGTGTATTTTGATGAGAAGACCAACATGGATCAGCTCAAAACTCTGAACAGCGGCGATGATATCTCACTGCAAGTCGTTGAGGCCACCACAGCCAATCAGCAATATGGCGTTGGACGCAAGATTGTTCGCGAGATGTATCTCCTGCGCGGCAACGAGAAGCTCGCCGGCTTCGGTGGATTGGGTCAACGTCCGAATCCAGCGACGGAGCGTGCCATTGAGACGACCAGCGCCAGTACGACCGGGGGTGTGGCCGGGGCTGTCCTCCCGGGCACCGTCACGGGGACGGTGGATACGGGTATTGCAGAATTTACCGGAGCGGCTCCCTGCTGGAACTGCGAGCCTCAGCCGGGATGGGGGTACAAGACTGTGGCCCCGGAAACCAAAATTCAGAACAAATCTGATTACGGGACGGACATGTCCAATCCGAATCTTGTGAAGGGGCTGAATTAAACGGGTAGCCCAGTCGACGCGTACACGTTTTCGAGAAGGGGCAGTTTCGACTGCCCCTTTTTATTGATTGCCTGTGGTGGATACATTGATGCCGTATCAGTGCGTAGATACGGGTCCGTGGTATGCCCGGTCTTGTGGTAAAGCGGAGTCACACCAGGGGGAGACATGACGATAGAGGATGAGCATCCACCTCAACCGTCACTGCCGCCGTCTGATGTCGAACTGGACCTCCGGGGAGTGATTTGTCCGTACAACTTCGTCAAGACGAAGCTGAAGCTCGAAACGATGAGGGAAGGGCAGGTTCTCTCGGTTCTGTTGGACGAGGGCGATCCCATTCGAAACGTCCCCCGCAGTGTGGAGAACGAGGGGCATACCGTATTGGGGCAGCAACTGGTCGATCACGCCTACCGCGTGTTGATTCGCCGGGAGGACACCCGGTAACCGGCCCGTTCATTTCCTGTGCGTTCCGCCGCCGCCGGTCCGTTTCCTTCCAGCCAGAATCAGCGTGATATTCTGCGTCGACAGGATGGCCTTCAACTGCTTGAGCACCTGGCGGGCAGTTCCGCGAACGACGACTTCGGTTGGCTGCGTCAGATCGCACACCACTGCGAGCCGCCGGCGCGAAGCCAGGCATGCGAGCGCGTTCAATGCCTCGGCGATCGAACGCGGGGTGCAGAAGAGAACGGTGGGAGATTGCCGCCTCAGGCAATCGGCGAGGTCGCGCCGTATGCCGGATTTGGTTTCTTGGAGCGGTCCTCGAAAGTACAGTGAGTCGCAGGGGAACCCGCTGGCAGCCGCAGCGGCCGTCAGCGCGGAGGGGCCGGGGACCGACACCACGTGAATTCCACCGGAGCGGGCCGACGCTACCAGCAGACAGCCCGGATCGGCCAGCACCGGTGTCCCGCAATCCGATACCAGAGCGATGTGCGCTCCCCGGTGTAAGCGCGCCATGAGGACGGCGATCTTGTCCGTGAGGTGTACGGGGCCGTAACTGGTGACGGGCGCACTGAGGCGGTGGTGTGCCAGGAGCCGCTGGGTGGATTCGGGCCGTTCGGATGCAATCAGATCCACCTCACCGAGGATGCGGCGGGCGCGCAGAGAAAGATCGTCAGGATCTCCGATAGGCACTGCCACGAGGTAGAGAATCCCGGTTCTGGGTCGATCGGCGGGGGACTCTGTTCCACGAGGCGTTTTGTTGACTCCGTTCTCACCGCATCGATATAATTTCAAATTCTTCTCCTTGGAAGGGATTCAGTAGCCACGCGGGGCGCGAGTATCACGATGGCGGCGATTTTCGTCATGATGACGATGGGGCTGTATTTCGTGGCCACCGTCTCGTTTCTTGCCTATTTATTGCGGCGTTCCGAGGCCTTGTCCAAAGTATCCCTGGGCATTACTGCCCTCGGATTCCTGTCTCACACCATCGCCCTCGTGACCGGAATGGTCGAGACATCCTCCTCCTCCCCGCCGAGTTTTCATGCCGCGCTGTCCTTTTTCTCCTGGATGTTGATCCTCGTTTTCCTGGTGGTCGAGTTTCGCCACCGGATCCATGTGCTGGGTTCATTCATGGTTCCCTTGGCACTGGTGTCGCTGGGTTCGGCGGCCGCTCTCCCGGAGACCGTCCCCACGCTCCAGCCTGTGTTCAAGACCCTGTGGTTTCACGTGACGCTCAGCATGCTGGGCACCGTGGGGTTTGCGGTCGCGTTCGTTGCGGGTGTGATGTATCTGATTCAGGACAGTCTTCTCAAGTCGAAACGGTTCAACGTGCTCTACAGCAAGCTGCCCGCGCTCGACTTTCTCGACCACCTCAACCAGCAGTCGATCGTGCTGGGATTTCCTCTGCTGACGTTGGGGATCGTGACGGGCGCGATCTCGGCGGAATTTGCACGCGGGTCCTATGTCACCTGGAATCCAGAGCAGACCTGGGCCCTTGTCACATGGCTCTTCTATTTCGTTGTGTTACTGGGACGCCTGACGGTCGGATGGCGCGCCAAGCGCGCAGCCTATTTGACCGTTATCGGTTTTGCCTGTGTGATTCTGACGCTGGTCGGCGTGCTGCTCAAAGGCCACGGAGCCCTGTCGTGACATGCATCTGATTGTCGTCGGGTTGAGCCATAAGACGGCGCCGGTCGAGATCCGCGAAAAACTGGCGGTGCCGGACAGTCGTCTGGGCGAAGCCGTGAGCCGGCTCTGCACGTATCCAGGCGTGAAGGAAGGCGTTCTCCTTTCGACGTGCAATCGTGTCGAAGCCTACGCGGTCGTTGATGAGGTTGAGTCGGGGTATGGCAGCATCCAGGAGTTTCTCGCCGACACCCATTTGGCGCTCTCTTCCGAACAGCTGACGCCGCACCTGTACTGCCACACCGGGGACCGGGCGATTGCCCATCTGTTCCGAGTCGCGGCGAGTCTTGACTCGATGATCATCGGCGAGTCCCAGATTCTGGGGCAGCTCAAGGACGCGTTCGAGACCGCCCTCGGGCATAAGACGACCGGGGTCATCATGAACAAGGTTGTGAAGAAAGCAATCTCGGTGGCCAAGCGGGTGCGGACTGAGACGAAGATTTCCGAGATGGCGGTGTCGGTCAGCTATGCAGCGGTTGAACTGGCCAAGAAGATCTTTTCCAATTTGGAAGAGAAGACCGTGCTGCTGGTCGGGGCCGGAGAGATGGCCAAGCTGGCGGCGCGGCATCTGATTGCCCAGGGCGTACATCACGTGCGCATTACGACGAGGACGCCGCAGCACGCCATCGACCTCGCGGCGAAATTCGGCGGGGTGCCGGTCCCATTCGATCAATTCAAGGATGAGATGGCTTCGGCAGACATCGTGCTGGTATCCACCGGCGCGGCGCACTATCTCGTCGGCGCCGAGGACGTGCACCGGGCCGTGAAGGAACGCATGAATCGCCCCATGTTCCTCATCGACATCTCTGTGCCGCGCAACATCGATCCGGCCGTGCGTTACGTGGACAACGCGTTTCTGTTCGACATCGACGATTTGAAACACCGGGTGGAGCAGAACCGGGCCGAGCGCGTCCAGGAGGCGGAGAAGGCCGAACGGATGATTGCCGAAGAGGTGGTATCACTCCTGGAGTGGATGAAGTCGTTGGAGGTGACTCCGACGATCGTCGCGCTCCGGAGCCGTGTGGATGAGATCAAGCAGGCGGAGGTGGACAAGGTGCTCGGTCGCCTCGCGCACCTGTCTCCGCAGGACCGTGAGCTCGTGGAAGGTCTGGCGTCCTCCATCGTCAATAAGTTGATCCATCGCACCATGGTCACGCTGAAGACCGAGGTGAATTCGTCGAGCGGGCCCGCGTTCGTGGAAGCGGCGCGCCGCTTTTTTCATCTCGATCGGCCCCCTTCGTCCGATCAACGGGTCGATCGCGTGGCGGAGCAGCCGCCCTGTCTCAGGCATGAGGCCGGGGAATTGGAGCATGCGGAGCGCACTCCGGAGCCGTCGATCACAAAACGGGCGAACTGATTCGCCGCCTGATTGAAAAAAGGAACATCCTGCGCGTGTCTATCCCCACCGGTCCTCGCCCAACCCTGATCCTCGGCACACGAGGCAGCAAGTTGGCCCTCTGCCAGAGCGAGTGGTTCCAATCGCGTATTCACCAGGCGGCTCCCGAAGTCCGGGTGACGTTGCGGAAGATTCAGACCACGGGCGACAAGATCGCCGACGTCCCGTTGACGAAAATCGGCGGGAAGGGACTGTTCGTCAAAGAAATCGAAGAGGCATTGATCGACGGCACCATCGATGTGGCAGTGCACAGCATGAAGGATGTCCCCGCGCAGTTGCCGGAGGGGCTGGAGATTCTCTGTGTGCCGCCGCGGGAGGATGCGCGTGACGTACTGATCAGCCGGGACGGACGTTCCTTCAAGGAACTTCCGCAGGGGGCGCGCGTCGGCACCGCGAGTCTCCGCCGTCAGGCCCAGTTGCTGAATGCCCGGCCCGATCTCCACATTGAAATGTTGCGGGGCAATCTGGACACGAGGCTGAGAAAACTCAGGGAGGGACAGTTTGACGCAATCGTGCTTGCGGCAGCGGGTTTGCGCCGTCTGGCTTGGGGGCATGAGATCACGGAGTATCTGGACCCGGCCGTGAGCCTTCCTGCGATCGGGCAGGGTGCGTTGGGGATTGAAGGGCGGAGCGATGATCACTTCGTGAGATCCATCCTGTCCCGTCTCAACGATCCGGCGACAGCAGCTCCCGTCGCGGCGGAGCGGGCCTTCCTGCACCGCCTGGAGGGCGGCTGTCAGGTGCCGATCGCGGCCCACGCCCGATTATCCGGCGAATCCCTGTCGCTGGAAGGGTTGGTGGCCAGCGTGGACGGGAAGACCGTTCTCCGAGATCGTGTGCAGGGACCGAGTCGCGAGGCGGGCGCGTTGGGCGTGCAGTTGGCCGAACGATTGCTGGCTCGCGGCGGGGACAAGATTCTTCGCGAGATCTACGGTATAGCCGGATGACGGTGCGACGATCAAAGGGCAAAGTCTACCTGGTGGGGGCTGGTCCGGGCGATCCGAAGCTCCTGACCCTTCGCGGAAAGGAATGTCTTGAGCAGGCGGAGGTGGTCCTGTACGATTATCTCGCGAATCCCGTGCTGTTGTCCCACGCACCGGATCGTGCGGAGCGGGTGTATGTCGGGCGGCGGGGGAAGGGAAAATATCCGCCGCAGGACGAGATCAACCGGCGGCTGATCGAGGGGGCGCGCGCAGGCAAGATCGTCGTCCGGCTGAAAGGTGGAGACCCGTTCCTGTTCGGACGGGGAGGAGAAGAAGCCGAAGTGTTGGCGTCTGCTGGTATTGAGTTCGAGGTGGTTCCCGGCGTGACGGCGGCCCTGGCGGCCCCTGCGTATGCCGGAATTCCCGCCACCCACCGGACGATGGCCTCGCTGCTGACGATCGTGACGGGGCACGAAGATCCGGACAAGCCTGCGCCCGAATTAGAATGGGCCAAGCTGGCCGGCAGTCGTGGCACGCTGGTGTTCCTGATGGGCATGAAGAATCTCCCGGCGATTGTGGCCAAGCTGATGGCCGAGGGGCGTGCGTCCACGACGCCGGTCGCCATCATTCGGTGGGGCACGCGGGCGTCGCAGCGGACGGTCATCGGCACACTCGCCGATATCGTGGAGAAGGCTGAGGCGGCGAAGCTGGAGCCCCCGACGGTCATCGTGGTGGGCGAAGTGGTGAAGCTCAGGGAGCAGTTGAACTGGTTCGAGCAGCGCCCCCTGTTCGGCAAGCGCGTGCTGATGACGCGAGCTACGGAACAGGCCGGCGAACTGGCCGAACTGCTTGCCGGCTACGGCGCCGAGCCGATCGAGGCGCCGACCATTCAGATCGTTCCGCCGGTCGAATGGGCTCCTGTTGATCGAGCGATTGACGCCATCGGGACGTACGGCTGGGTGATCTTTACCAGCGTGAACGGCGTCGCCCGCTTCATGGCGCGGCTGATCGCACGCGGGAAGGATGCCCGTAGCCTGGCCGGATGTCGGTTGTGTTGTATCGGGCCCCGCACGGGGCAGGAGCTTGAAAAGTTCGGTCTGAAGGCGGATGCGATTCCGGCAGAGTATCAAGCTGAAGGCGTGCTCGCGATGCTGGGAAGCCAGGACCTGCGCAATGCCCGTGTGCTCATTCCCCGGGCGGAAGTGGCGCGCGAACTCCTTCCGGACGCATTGCGCGCGCGCGGGGCCCATGTCGATGTCGTTCCTGTGTATCGGACGATCGTGCCCGGCGGGGAGGGAACGGAATGGCGGCGGCAGCTCGCAGAGGGACAGATCCATACGGTGACGTTTACGAGTTCGTCGACCGTCAGGAACTTCGCCGAGATGTCCGGCGGGACTGACAGGATGAAAGCGTTGTTGCAGGGCGTGGTGGTCGCCTGCATCGGACCGATTACGGCGAAGACGGCCGAAGAGCATGGTTTGACGGTATCGATCATGCCGGCAGAGAATACGATTCCGGCGTTGGCTGAGGCGATCGCACGTCAGTACGGGAGTCGCGAGAGCGTCGCGGCAGGGAGGTAGGAAAGTGGCCGAAGCGTCATAGACAAAGGGGGGAGACTGGTATGGTTCCGGTGAAGTCATTCATGATTCCACGTGAGAAGTTCGTGACGGTATCGCGGGATACGGATGCACAGACCGCGGCGCGCATCATGCGCGATCGCGGGATCGGCAGCCTCTTCGTCACCAATGAACGGGATATTATCGGGATTCTGACGGATACGGACATGATGCGGCGGGTCGTCGCGTCAGGTGCCGATGCGACCAAGACCACGGTCGAGCAGATCATGTCCGCCCCGATCATGACCATTGAAGAGAGCAAGACGCTGTTGGACGCCAACGATCTGATGGCCCAATCGCATCTCCGCCATCTCGGTGTGGCTCGCGAAGGAAAGCTGGTCGGGATGATCTCCGTTCGCGACCTCGTCGTGTTTTTGACGAATCTGCCCAGAAAGTAACGCACATGGCATTCCCTATTCAACGGCTCCGGCGGTTGCGGCAGCACGAAGCGCTCAGGCGGATGGTGCGCGAAACAGCCCTGTCTCCCGCGGATTTCATCCATCCGCTGTTCGTGGTCGAAGGACAGGATCGGCGCGAGGAAATTGCGTCGATGCCGGGGCAGTTCCGCTGGTCGATCGATCTGTTGATCAAGGAAGCCGGCGAGATCCAGGCCCTGGGCATTCCCGCGGTAATCCTGTTCGGCATTCCAGCGCAGAAGGACGAGCGAGGCAGCTCCGCCATGGATCCGAACGGGATCGTGCAGCGCGCAATCCGCTCGGTCAAGGAGCAGGTGCCCGGTCTGATGGTCATCACCGACGTCTGTATCGATGAGTACACCAGTCATGGTCACTGCGGTATCGTCAAGAACGGGAAGATCCTCAACGATGAAACGCTGGAGTGTCTCCGGACGATGGCGCGGACGCACGCGGTTGCCGGAGCCGATATGGTGGCGCCGTCCGATATGATGGACGGCCGGGTGGCCGCCATCAGGGCCGAACTGGATCAGGCGGGATTCCCGGATCTGCCCATTATGGCGTACGCGGCGAAATTCTCCTCCTGTTTCTATGCTCCGTTCCGTGACGCCGCCTATTCCAGTCCTCAGTTCGGCGACCGGCAATCGTACCAGATGGACCCGGCCAACGGGCGCGAGGCGCTGCGCGAGATCGAACTCGATATCGACGAGGGGGCCGATATCGTCATGGTCAAACCGGCCTTGCCGTATCTGGACATCATTGCGATGGCCCGCCAGCGGACACTTCTTCCTCTCGCTGCGTATCAGGTGAGCGGGGAGTACAGCATGATCAAGGCGGCGGCCGGTGCCGGCTGGCTCGACGAATCGCGGGCGATGATGGAATCGTTGTTGGCGATCAAACGGGCGGGAGCCGATGTGATTCTTACCTATTTTGCCAAAGACGCCGCCCGGCTGCTTCATTGATCACGCGCATGATCGTGACCCGTGGATACCGGGACGGGCTCCTGCGGCCCTATCCGGCAGCGACAATCGGGAATTTCGACGGGCACCATATCGGGCACCGCGCGCTGCTCCGGGCCGTCGTGGAGTCGGCGCGCAAGGTCAAAGGCACGGCGGTGGTGCTCACCTTCGATCCGCACCCCGTGAGAATTCTCGCGCCGCAGGTCGAGTTGCGGTTCCTGACCAGTCCGGAAGAAAAGCTTGCGCGGTTTGACGCAGCGGGAATCGACGAGGTGGTGTTTCTGGAATTCAACGAATCCTTTGCAAAGCTCTCCCCGGAGGCCTTCGTCGAGCAGGTGCTGGCCGGAGGGCTCAGGCTGAAAGAGATTTTTGTCGGACAACACTTTGCATTCGGTCATAAACGTGCGGGAACCATTGCGGACCTTGTCGCCTTCGGCGGCCGGTACGGCCTGGTTGTGAATCCGGTACCGCCGGTCATGCTCGGCGGGGGCATCGTCAGTTCGACCAGGATCCGGCAGCTGATTCAGGGGGGGCACGTCAGTCAGGCGGCGAATCTGCTCGGTCGACAATACGCGATGAGCGGGGTCGTCATGCCCGGTGCGCAACGGGGACAGACGATGGGGTGGCCGACAGCCAATCTTGCGTTGCCGCACGATCGTGTCATCCCGCCGGACGGGGTGTACGCCACCGTCGCCATCGTGAATCAACGGCGACACGATTCCGTAGCCTACATCGGAACCAGGCCCACGTTTGATGCGGGAGAGCGGCGGCTGGAAGTGTATCTGATCGAGGGAGGCCATGAGCTCTACGGGCATTCGATGACCGTCGAGTTTATCGAGCGGGTACGAGGCGACATGCAGTTCGCCGGCGGCGATGCACTCAGCCACCAGATCGCGTCGGATGTGGTGGCGGCCACGGCGATGTTGCGTCGGCATCACGAATCCACCGGAGTGTGATGAGCCGGGTCAGTCAGATGATCGAGCGCAAGAACAGCCGGCGGGTTTGGCCCGCGCTGCTCCATCAGATCGCACACACAATCCGATCGAGAGGTCTGATCGAGCCCGGGCAGCACCTTCTGGTCGCGGTCTCCGGAGGGCCGGATTCGGTCGCGCTCCTCTCCCTGCTGCACCGGCTTCGGACATCCTGGTCGCTGACCCTCACGGCCGTCCATTATAACTACGGCCTGCGGGGGGCCGAATCGGACGCCGACCAGAGGTTTGTGGAGACGCTCTGCCGGCGATTGAAGATCCCGCTCCACGTCCGGCGGCTTGAGGTGGGTTCCGTTCGACACCAGGCATCGCTCCAGGCCGCGGCGCGCGAGCTGCGCTATCGTGCGATGGCGGACCTCGCGGGGGAGTGCGGGGCGGATCGCATTGTCCTGGGCCATACGGCTGACGATCAGGCCGAGACGGTGCTGCTCTGGATCTTCCGTGGTGCGGGATTGACGGGGCTTTCCGGGATGCCGGCCTACCGGAACGGGATGATCGTTCGACCGCTCTACGAGGCGAGGCGAGGGGATATTTTGGCCTATCTGGCTGAGACAGGACTGCCGTCTCGACAGGACTCCAGTAATGCGAAGCCGCTCTATCTTCGAAACCGGATCCGGCAGGAAGTGCTGCCGGTGGCCCAACGGGTGGTTCCCTCGACGGTGGAGGCGCTCTGCCGGCTTGCGGACATCTGTCGCGAAGACGATGCATATCTGGATCAGCAGATGGAAACCCTGTGCGACGGGAAGCTCCGTCGGTGGGGTACCGGAGGCTGGGCCGTCGACCGGGCGTTTCTACAGCAGATTCCGCGCGCGATGCAACGGCGTGTCGTGCGAGAGCTGCTCCGGCGATGTGACGCCGCACGCCGGTCGCCCAGTCTGCACACAGTCGAGCACATCCTCCAGGTGGTGACGAGGCGGGGCATTCCGGCGAGTGTTGTTCTGGGGCCGATTCACCTGACGGTCGAACAGGACCTCGTGCGCGTCAGATCCGCAGGGGCTTACGATGCGAATCAGGAGCGGCGTGCTGATGCCGGTCCGGTCGTCCTCGGGGTTCCGGGGCAGGTGGTCTGGCAGGGAACCGGGCAAGTCATTCGGACTGAGGAGTCTTGCGATGGAGCAGGGGATGCGGCGGACCATGGAAAGAGTCGCATCGTGGTGGACGCCGACCGCCTGTCCGGTCCATTGGTGGTACGGGGGTGGCAACCTGGAGATCGCTTCTACCCGGCCGGCATGAAGGGGCGCTCGAAGAAACTGCAGGACTTTTTCACGGATTATAAAGTCCCCCGCCCGTTGCGTCCTCGAATTCCGCTGGTGGTGGCACCGGAAGGCATTGTGTGGGTTGTGGGGTACCGACAGGACGAACGATGGATGCCCGCACCGGTCACGAAGCGCTGTCTGATGATCGCGGTACAGGCCGGGTCAATTGAGGAAGGAATGTAGCGCGATGGAACGTGTATTCGGCCGCCCGATCGTCACGCAGGAGCAGATGCGGACCCGCATACGAGAACTGGGCCGGCAGATCAGCGCTGATTATGCCGGCAAGGATCTTGTGCTCGTCGGGGTGCTCAAAGGGGCCTACGCGTTTTATGCCGACCTCGCCCGGGCAATCCGGATTCCGGTGCGGGTCGACTTCCTGGTCGTGACGAGCTACGGTTCGCGCGTCAAGACTTCCGGCAAAGTCAAACTGGTCACCGAATTGACCGAAAACATCAAGGGGAAGGATGTGCTGCTGGTCGAGGACATCGTCGATTCCGGACTCACCATTCAGCATCTGATGAAGTCGCTGGCCAGAAAGAAACCCCGGAGCCTCCGGGTCTGCACGCTGCTGAGCAAGCCGGATCGCCGCGTCGTTGACGTTCACGTTGAGTATGTCGGGTTTAAAATTCCCAACCGGTATGTGGTCGGATACGGACTCGACTACCGGCAGAAATACCGAAACCTTCCGTATCTGGCGGTGCTCGACCATGCGGACGAGCAGGAGGAGTAGGACATCGTAGCCGTTGTTGTCAACCTGCGCGCGGCTGTGTTACCATCACACAGGCTTATGAAGAGACTCTGTTCCGACATCACGTTCTTACGAAGGAGAGCTGGATGAATTCCAGGGTCAAGAACCTGCTTTTCTGGGTGGTCGTCGGCTTGTTCATGATTCTCCTCTTTAATCTGTTCAGTGTGCCGACGCATGCGCCGGAAGAAGAGGTCATATTCAGCGATTTCATGGCGAAACTCGACAAGGGTGATTTCGAGAAAGTTATCATAAAAGGCAATCATATCAGCGGGGTGTTGAAGGATAAGACCCGCATCCGCACTTACTCGGCAGACTATCCGGATCTCGTCAAAGTGTTGCGCGAGAAGGAGGTCCAGATCGAAGTCAAGCCGCCGGATGAAAGCCCCTGGTACATCACGTTTCTTGTGACATGGGGCCCATTCATTCTGTTCCTCGGTCTCTGGTTTTTCCTCATGCGTCAGATGCAGATCGGCGGGAACAAGGCCTTGTCGTTCGGCAAGAGCCGGGCCCGCATGCTGACGGAGGAACGCAAGAAGGTCACCTTCTCCGACGTGGCCGGGATCGATGAGGCGAAAGAGGAAGTGCTCGAGATCATCGAGTTCCTGAAGGATCCCAGGAAATTCCAGAAGCTCGGCGGGCGCATTCCCAAGGGAGTCCTGGTCGTGGGGCCTCCGGGTACGGGCAAGACCTTGCTGGCGAAAGCCATCGCCGGAGAGGCCGGAGTGCCGTTCTTCAGCATCAGCGGGTCGGATTTCGTCGAGATGTTCGTGGGGGTAGGGGCTTCCAGGGTACGCGACCTGTTCGAACAGGGTAAGAAGCACGCCCCCTGCATCATCTTCATCGATGAGATCGATGCAGTCGGTCGTCTCCGAGGTGCCGGGCTCGGCGGCGGACATGACGAACGGGAGCAGACGCTCAACCAGCTGCTGGTCGAAATGGACGGCTTTGATACCACCGAGGGCGTGATCCTGGTGGCGGCAACCAATCGACCGGATGTCCTTGATCCGGCTCTGCTGAGGCCCGGACGATTCGATCGACAGGTGGTGGTCAATCGTCCAGACCTGCGTGGCCGTTCGGAGATCCTCAAGGTCCACACGAAGAAAGTGCCGGTCGCGGCCAATGTGGAATTGGAGAAGATCGCGCGCGGGACGCCGGGGTTCTCGGGTGCCGATCTGGAAAATCTTGTCAACGAGGCGGCGCTGTGGGCCGCCCGTCAGAATAAGAAAGAAGTCGAGACGGTGGACTTCGAGATGGCCAAGGACAAAGTCATGATGGGGGCCGAGCGCAAGAGCATGATCCTGACCGACGAGGAAAAGCGCGTCACGGCCTATCATGAGGCGGGCCACGCCTTGATGGCCAAGCTGCTGCCAGGAACCGATCCGGTGCACAAAGTGACGATCATCCCCAGAGGTCGGGCCTTGGGCGTCACGATGCAACTGCCGACCGACGATCGCCACAATTACTCCAAGGAATTCTTGACCAATACCCTGGCGATTCTCATGGGGGGCCGGGTCGCCGAGGAACTCGTCTTCAAGCACGTGACGACCGGCGCCGGCAACGATCTGGAACGTGCCACCGATCTCGCACGCAAGATGGTGTGCGAATGGGGTATGAGTGAGAAGCTGGGACCGCTGACGTTCGGACAGAAAGAGGAATCGGTGTTTCTGGGGCGCGACTTTGCGTCCAAGCGCGATGTCAGCGATCAGGTGGCGCTGGAGATTGACCTGGAGATCAAGCGGTTCGTCACCGAGAACTACGAACGGGCCAAACGCGTCCTGACCGATCAGATGGCCAGTTTGAAGGCGCTGGCCGAGGCGCTCCTGGAAAAGGAAGTGCTGGATGCGCCGGAGATTGATCAGATTCTCTTGCAGTCTTCCTCTCACACGGTTCCTGCCTAACACGATTCCGACACGCGACGGCTCCCATTTCGAAATGAGGGCCGTCGTCCTGGAAATGCGGGTTGGATAGAGTACGCGGACGGCGGGTGGTGGTTTCGCCGGCTCCAGGCCCATGCTCTTTACACTATCGGCATCAGATCGCGGGGAGCGATCATCGTGAACCGATCTTCTGTCCGATCAGTCCTTCCGCACATCTGGTCATTGGCCGGAGGGCGAGAACTCCGGTGCGACGAGCGCCCGCTGGTGATGGGAGTCGTGAATGTCACGCCCGATTCATTCTACGATGGCGGCCGGTATGTAACGACGGAGCGGGCCGTCGCGCACGCCCTCGCGTTGGTCGAACAAGGGGCGGATATTCTCGATCTCGGGGCCGAGTCGACCAGGCCAGGCGCACGGCCGGTCGGTGAGGAGGAGGAACTGGCGCGTCTGCTGCCGGTAGTGACTGAACTGGTTCGCCGCGTCACGGTTCCGATCTCGATAGATACCACCAAAGCGACAGTCGCCCGACACACTCTTGAGGCAGGAGCCTCCATTATCAACGACGTAAGCGCCCTGCGCCGGGACCCTGAGATGGGGCCGGTCATCGCGCAGCACAGCGCTGGAGTTGTACTCATGCACATGCAGGGAACACCGACGTCCATGCAGGACAGGCCGCACTACGAGGATGTGGTGGCGGAGGTCACGCAGTTTCTCGATGAACGTCTGCAGGCGGCGGAGCGGACAGGCATCGCAAAAATGAATATCGTCCTTGATCCGGGCATCGGTTTTGGTAAGCTGCTGGTACACAATCTCCGGCTGTTGAATGAACTGTCTGCCTTTCTGATGTTGAATCGTCCGCTGCTCGTCGGGGTGTCACGCAAGGCCTTCATCGGTCAGATTGTCGATCGACCTGCCGATCATCGTGAGTGGGGGACTGCTGCGGCGATCGCGCTTGCCGTCGACCGAGGAGCCAGAATTTTGCGCGTCCATGACGTGGAAGGGATGGCCGATGTCGTGAAAGTGGCAGCAGCGATCGGATGCGCTGTGTCTCCAGCAAGACAGGAGGGATATGCGTAAGCTGTTCGGAACCGACGGAGTCCGGGGCGTGGCCAATCTCGATCCGATGACGAGCGAAATGGCGATGCAACTGGGCAGGGCGGCCGCACATATCTTTATGCGCCGCGCCGGGCGTCACCAGATCGTGATCGGGAAGGACACCCGCATTTCCGGGTACATGCTCGAGTCGGCATTGACCGCGGGCATCTGTTCCATGGGTGTCGACGTGCTGCTCGTCGGGCCCATGCCCACTCCGGCCATCGCCTTTCTGACCCGCAGCCTGCGTGCCGATGCAGGGGTGGTGATCTCCGCGTCGCACAATCCCTACCAGGACAACGGGATTAAATTCTTCTCAAACGACGGGTTCAAGCTGCCGGATGAGGTGGAGGCGCGGATCGAAGAATTGATCGTGTCGGATGAAATCAGCCATCTCAGACCGACGGCGGATCTGATCGGCAAAGCGTATCGCCTGGACGATGCGGAAGGACGGTATATCGAGTTTGCCAAACGGTCTCTGCCCAAGGATTTGGACTTTCAAGGGCTGAAGCTTGTGATCGATTGCGCGAATGGCGCGGCGTACAAGGTCGCCCCGACCGTGCTGAGGGAACTGGGGGCGACGGTCGAGGTGATCGGAAACAAACCGGACGGGATGAATATCAATGCCGGATGCGGAGCCGTTCATCCCGAACAGCTTCAAGAGGTCGTTCGTCAGCGGAAGGCCGATATCGGCATCGCGCTGGACGGCGACGCGGACCGGGCCATGTTTGTCTGCGAGCAGGGTACGATTCTGGATGGCGATCACGTCATGGCGGCCTTGGGGCTGGATCTGCACCGTCAAGGGCTGTTGGCCAAGGGGACGCTGGTCGGAACCGTGATGAGCAATTTCGGCCTAGAACTATCGATGGCGAAGGTGGGTATCACGCTGGTTCGGACTCCGGTGGGAGATCGCTACCTGCTGGAGCGGATGTTGGCTGAAGGGTACAACTTTGGGGGCGAGCAATCGGGCCATTTCATCTTCCTCGATCATAATACCACCGGCGACGGGCTCATTTCCGCACTGCAAGTCTTGTCGCTGATGAAACGAACGCACAGGCCGTTGTCGGAACTGGCCACAGCGATGTCGGCGGTGCCACAGGTGTTGGTGAACGTGAAGGTCACGCAGAAGCCGGCCTTGGAATCTATCCCCGATATCGACCGGGCCATACGGGAGAGTGAGCGCCGTCTCAATGGCAGCGGACGCGTCGTCGTCAGGTATTCCGGGACGGAGCCGCTCCTGCGGATCATGGTGGAAGGCGAAAAGGACACTGTGATCAATGAAGTGGCCGAAGCGCTTGCTCGCGTCGTCCGGATGCATATCGGGTAAGGGCCTCCTCTGCATGGGGGAATCCCATGCTGCCAGCGTTCACCGCCGCGTTTCTTCTCGGTCTCCTGTGCGGATCACTCCTTCCCTATGTCCCGGTGGCAGTCGGCGTACTGCTGGCGAGCCTGGCCGGCGGGTCGAGTCTGTTCGAACGGACGGGGTGCATTGAATCTCAACGGGCATGGCTCCTGTACCTGTCTCTCCTCTCCGGTATGCTCTACTGGAGCGTAGCCACTCCGCCTCCCTCTCACGTTCATCCAGAGTCCTCTCGTCACGAAGTTCTTCGGATCGAGATAGCCGGGAGAATCTCGAAGCCCGTGCAGCATGCTCCCGGGCGGCAGACGATCCTGATCGAGCCAGACGGGCACCCTTCCGAGTTGGGACGCCTCCGCCTGGTGTGGCGGGAGCCGGGCCGCACGTTATACCAGGGTGACCGTGTTTCAGTCGGAGCGAAGTTTCACCGCCCGAGCGGATCGCTCAACCCCGGTGGCTTCAACTGGGCAGATCATCTGGATCACCAGGACATCCATCTTGTCGCCACTGTCACGGGGGAAGCGGCAGTGCAGCTGCTGGAGTCGGGGGCCGAGACGTGGCGTTGGAGCCCATGGAACAGGCTCGATCGTTGGAGAGGGATGATTCGGGATGCGGCGCTCCACTCACTCCGGCAGCCAGGGTTGGGGATCTTCCTCGGCATTGTCATCGGAGAACGAGGGTATCTTCAACAGGACCTTCAAGAATGGTTCATGGTGACCGGCACCGTACATCTGCTTTCGATTTCAGGATCTCATCTGGGGCTGGTCGCTCTCATCGTTTTTTGGTTGGTCAGGCGGAGCCTTCTGCGGCTTCCCGTGCCCGCACTCCTCGGATTGTCACGGAGGATCACGCCGACGAGACTGGCCATCCTGCTAACCTGGCCGGCAGTGGCCCTGTATACCTTGCTGGCCGGGGCTGAACTGGCGACCATCCGCTCGCTCGTGATGATTACACTCGGTTTGATTGCCGTCTGGCTCGGACATGAGCGCCATCTGCACCATGCCATGGCCGCCGCAGCACTGGTCATCGTGCTACACGATCCTCGCGCCATCTTCGACATCTCCTTTCAGTTGTCGTTTCTCTCCGTGCTGATGATTCTCCAAACCGGCTGGTGGATCAACTGGTGGAGAGAGCCGGCCCTGCCGAGGGGGAGCGGTCTTGTCCAGACGGTTGCCGGTTACGGTCGTGATGTGCTCCTGATGAGCGGAGCGGTCACCCTGGCATCTCTTCCGCTGGTCGCCCTGTATTTCAATCAGGTTCCCTGGATGGGAATGCTGACCAATCTGCTCGCCGTTCCCTTCACCGGTGCGGTCCTGGTACCGTTGGGACTGTGGGCCTCCGCCTGGACGGTCCTCACCGGTGCCCCAGAGCTGGTCATGGGAGCGTTGTTGGACCACCTGCTTACCTGGATGATTCAGGCGCTTCGCTGGTGCGCCGAGATTCCCGGGGCAGAGTGGCGCATTCCCGCTCCATCGATTCCGGCGGTCGTGCTGTTCTACGTAGGGCTCTGTGCCGTCTGTGCCCGCTTGGCCCCGACTCGGTGGCGGATCATGGGGGGCACACTGGTGTTCGGCCTGGTCGGGTGGTGGGCCCTGTTGCCAGGGATGAGTCCGGACGGTGACCGCTGGCGCGTGACCTTTCTTGATGTCGGGCAGGGGGACAGCGCTGTGGTCGAGCTGCCGGATGGGCAGACCGTACTGATCGACGGGGGGGCCCGCTATGAACGGTTTGACATGGGACGCGGCGTGGTGGCGCCGTTTCTCTGGAATCGGGGCATTCGTCATCTGGATCATGTTGTGGGAACGCATCAACAGTCGGACCATGTCAGCGGCTTGATCTGGGTTCTGCGGCACGTCTCGGTGGGGCAATACTGGGGAACCGGTGTGGAACGTTCGGAGCAATTCGTCGCCGATCTGAATGCCGCGCTGATCGCCAGGCGTCTCCAGGAACGAATCCCCGTTCGCGGGGAGGATCTCCTGCCGGCCGGTCCCTGTCGATTCAAGATTCTGAACCCTTCCGGAGACGGCAGGACCGAGCGACCGGCTGCACGCCAGAGCGGGACTGCACTGAACAACCGGTCAATCGTCACCCGGCTCCAGTGTGGTGCACATGCGATCCTGTTCGCGGCAGACATCGAGATCGCAGGCCTGCAGGCGCTTGATGAGGAGGGCCGTCAGGCTGTAACCTTGTTGAAAGTGCCTCACCATGGAGCCCGCAGCTCGCTGGATCGACACTGGCTAGGCCAGATCCACCCGCAATACGCAGTGATCTCCGCGGGACGGGATAATCCATACGGGCATCCGGTCGCGGCCGTGCTTCAAGCATATGAGGATCAGAGGGTCGCCCTTTATCGGACGGATCAGGACGGGGCGGTCTGGATCACGGGGAGGCTTTCGAGCCCGGATGTTCATGTGACCCGTATGAGGGAGCTGCTGCCCCAGCCGGTCAATCTCTGGAGCTGTGCGTGGGACTGTGAACGTCAGAATTGGCGGCGCCTCTGGGTGCAATTCCGTGAGCGCCCCGGCCTGCCGTTCATCCGGCCGTAGGGTTCCGTTGCCTTGCCGGATGCGTGTGAGGTGGGGGAAGAGAGGGCTTGCACTCCGCACTCGTTCCCGCTAGAAGATTCGGCATGGTTCCCACCGTTGAATGGAAGGATGGCGTCGTCCGTCTCTTGGATCAAAGCCGGCTTCCTGAAGCCGTCGAATTTCTCGATTGCCGCGACTCTCGCGAAATCGCGGAAGCGATTCGACGGCTGAAAGTGCGGGGCGCGCCGGCGATCGGGGTGACGGCCGCCTTAGGGGTCGCCCTGGCGGCGCAATCGGTCGCTGTGACGGACTATGCGGCGTTCGCCCGGTCGGTCCTGACGGTCTGCGACGAACTGGCGGCGACCAGACCGACCGCAGTGAATCTGTTTTGGGCGATCGAACGGATGAAACGGAAACTCGACTCGTTGCGACACCACCCGGTCCCGTCGATCAAACAGGCCCTCATCACGGAAGCCCAGGCCATTCTCGATGAAGACGTGGCTCTCTGCAAGGCCATGGGGCGGTGCGGAGCGGACCTCATCATGGATGGACAAACGGTCTTGACCCACTGCAATGCCGGTTCGCTGGCGACGGCCGGCTACGGAACCGCGCTTGGCGTGATTCGGGCTGCCTGGGAACAGGGGAAGAAGATCCAGGTCATTGCTGATGAAACGCGACCCGTCTTGCAGGGGGCGCGCCTGACGGCCTGGGAGTTGATGCAGGATCATATTCCGGTGACGCTCATCACGGACAGTATGGCCGGCACTCTCATGCGGCAGGGGAAAATCCATCTGTGCGTGGTCGGCGCCGACCGCATCGCGGCGAATGGCGATGTGGCGAACAAGATCGGCACCTATTCGGTGGCGGTGCTGGCAAAGGCGCACGGGATTCCCTTTTACGTGGCCGCGCCTTACTCGACGATTGATCTCAAGACCAAGACCGGCGCGGACATTCCGATCGAGCAGCGCGATCCCTCAGAAGTCACCGCCGTCTATGGCAGCCATCCGGTCGCGCCCAAGGACGTGGCGGTCTATAATCCGGCCTTCGACATCACACCGGCCGAACTCGTCACCGGGATCATTACTGAACGGGGTGTCTTCAAGCCGCAAGAGCTGGCGGTCGAGTTTCAGGCATAGACGGCCAAATTATCTGCGCCGTGCGGCCTCCAGCGCCACCGTGAGTGTCGCGTGGTGATTTTCTACCCCGAGCCTTCCATAGGTCCGCTCCAGGTGTTTGTCCACCGTGCGGCGGCCGATGCACAAAATCACGCCGATCTCCGGGTTCGACTTCCCCTGGGCGATCCAGCCAAGGATTTGTGTTTCCCTGCGACTCAAGCCCAAAGGATCTGGTCGTCGAAGGCCCGCAGCTCTACAACTCCTTCGGGCCATACTCCTGATTGATGAGGCATCGATTTCGGCGGCCCCCACAATTGTCTTGCCTTCGCGTGGTCCCGTTTCTTTACTCTGCCTGACTTGCCGTTGTGACCATTCTTGACTATCATGTGACCATGAATCGCGTCCGCGTGGCAGATTTGAAAAGCAGACTGAGTGAGTATCTCCGCAAGGTGCGGGCGGGGAGATCAGTGACGGTCTTGGACCGGAGTACCCCGATTGCTCGGATTGTGCCCTATGAGGAGGAGGGAGCCTCGTTAACCGTACGAGGTCCGTTGCCCGGTGCCCCGTTGCTCAGGCAGGTTCCGCTGCCGCCACCGCTGAAACTGCGTCGCGATATCGTTGCCTTCTGCTGGAGGAGCGCCAAGGAGAGCGGTGATCGCCTCTCTCGACTCGTCGACGATTCTGCGCATCATCCTTGGCCAGTCGAATGCGCTCAAAAAGTGGCGGTCGATCACTCAAGGCGTGGCTTCTGCTCTGGTGGAAGTCGAGTGCCTGCGCACACTGGACCGATTGCGATTGGCCGAAGGTTTGGAGGATGCCGCGATCGCCATCAGGCGTGAAGCGATATTCCCGCTGCTGGAGGCGATCGAAGTCGTTGAACTGACGAGATCGGTGCTGGCGAGAGCGTCGCAACCGATGCCGACCTCGCTGGGCACCTTGGACGCAATCCATCTCGCGACGGCGTTACTCTGGAAAGATCGCAATGGTCACGACCTTGTGATGGCGACGCACGATGAAGCATTGGCCACGGCCTCTCGCGCCAGTGGCCTCCGAGTGGTCGGCATTCAGGTTTCTGCCTAGCTCGCGTACGGACGTCTTTCGAGCGGCACTCTTGGCACTATGTTGCAACCTCGATTTGGGCCACCTATAATGCCCGCGTTCGACTTCATTCAACTCTTTAACTATCTGGAGGAAGTGTAGGAACCATGAGCGAGCGAACGTTAGCGATCATCAAGCCGGATGCGGTGAAAAAGAATGTCATCGGCGATATCATCACCCGCTATGAGGCAGCGGGTCTGAAGCCGGTGGCGATGAAACTGGTACACATGTCCAAGGCGGTTGCGGAAGGCTTTTACGCCGTCCATAAGGCGCGGCCGTTCTTCGGCAGTCTCTGCGCGTTTATGTCATCCGGACCGGCCGTGGTGCTGGTGCTGCAGGGGGAGAATGCGATCAAGAAGAATCGGGAACTCATGGGGGCCACCGATCCGGCAAAGGCCGACGCGGGCACAATCCGCAAAGCGCATGGCGCCAATATCGAATTCAATGCCGTCCACGGGTCCGATTCACCGGAAACCGCACAGTTCGAGGTGGGGTACTTCTTCCCCGGCATGGAAATCTTTAGCTAGGCTACTCTTCCGGAGGGCGGGTATTTCTTTGCCCTTCATCGGCTGCACAGTTCGAATCGGAGGGATAGCGGTCGTGCTGTCCCTCTGTCTGTTGTCCGCCTGCTCCAAGCGCAGTGTTCCACCCTCGCCGGCTCCAGCACCCCGTGAAGCGTCACAGGGTGATCCGGCCCGTGATGCACAGTCGCGTTTGCTGAAGGAAGCCTATCGGGCATTTGTCCAGGAGCGCTATTCGTCCGCCGCCCTGTTCTTCAAACGGTTTGTCGACACGGCGCAGGATTCGCCGCGCCTGGCCGAAGCACGGTGGTGGTTGGGACGTGCCTATGAACAGCTGGGTGACTATCAGGCGGCGATGGGGCAGTATCGAACGGTGACGGTCTCGCCGCTCGGACAGCAGGTGAACGGGGCCATGTACGAAGGTCATGCGCTCCGCCGGTTGGACGAACTCCGCCAGGTGTACGCCGATCAGCAGAATGCGCAGGCGAGGCAGCTGGCGTTTCGAGTGGCGGCGGGCGAGCTTCCCTCAGCCCCGTTGTTGGCGCCTTGGCTTGAGGAGTTGGTGCAGGGAGGTGTGACCGCCTTAGTGATTGAGCCTTTTCCGCCGCAGAGGACCGGCCCCTCAGAATCCAATCTCCAATCGGTACGGGGGATGGTGGAAGAGGCGCATCGTGCGGGTCTTCGCTTGTGGCTCACGCTTGATCTCCATCAGGGAACGGGCATGGAGCTCAATCCAGCATGGATGGCATCGACAGTCGGTAGCCGAGGACCGGACCGTCCCACGGCGCCGCGACCTGATGTCGCGA
>DASPGL010000022.1:0-7531 GCA_035620635.1 Nitrospira sp.
CTATGCAAACGGCGAGAAGGAAGTGCTGTACTTCAAGGATTTCGCCAGCGGAGCCTTAATCGAAGGCATCGTGTCGCGCGCCAAGAAATTTGCCGTCAAGCGGGTCATCGCGCAAGAGGGGACAGGCCTCCGCTCGGAGGATCTGATTCGCGCCATTCGAGAAGAATTCAAGGAGCATGAAGATCTTCCGAACACCACCAATCCGGACGATTGGGCGAAAGTCGCAGGCAAAAAGGGTGAGAAGATCATTCATATCCGGACGATCAGCGGCGGACCGGCCGAATCGCGACAAATCGAAACGATCACCACCGGGCACTATCTCTAACGATCCCTATGCAGGAACCGACACCGACGAGTCGCCCGCGAGTGCTTGGCACGGAAACCGAGTTCGGCATCGCGGCGAGGGACGCCTCCGCCGTCGATCCGGTCTCCGGGTCAATCGCCGTGATCGGGCATTACGGAGGGCTGCCCGCTCCCGGTGCGATCTGGGATTACGAGAACGAGAATCCGCTGCTTGACGCCCGCGGTTTCGAGGTTGACGGGGAACGGGAGCGTCCGAATCCCGACTACAACCGGCAGCTCAACAAGGTTCTGGCGAACGGCGGACGGCTGTACGTCGACGGGGCTCATCCCGAGTATTCCACACCGGAGTGTTCCGATCCGCGCGAGGTGGTCGCCTTTGAGCGGGTGGGCGAGCGGATTCTCGCGAGCTGCCTCCGGGACATGCTGCGCGTGCGGGGGCGTGAGCAGTTTGTCCTCTATAAAAACAATTCCGACGGCAAGGGCAACAGCTACGGATACCATGAAAACTATCTGGTGGCGAGGTCCGTGCCGTTCGAGAAGATCGTCAGGGTGCTCACACCGTTCCTCGTGACGAGGCCGATCTTTGCCGGAGCCGGAAAAGTCGGCGCCGAAAATCAGACCAGTCCGGCTGAGTATCAAATCTCTCAGCGCGCGGATTTTATCGAATGTCTGGTGGATCTCAACACGATGATCAAGCGGCCGATCATCAACACCCGGGACGAACCGCACGCGGATCAGGCGAAGTTCCGGCGACTCCATGTCATTGTGGGTGATGCCAATATGGCGGAGCATTCCACCTATTTGAAGGTGGGGACGCTGAGCCTCGTGCTGGATCTCCTTGAGGCCGGCGCCGACCTCCCTCTGTTGGATCTCGACGAACCGGTCCGGGCATTCAAGCAGGTCTCCCGTGATCTGGATATGAAACAGACGATCAAGCTCGTCGGCGGCCGGCCCACGACCGCCCTGGCGATCCAACGTGCGTATCTCAAAGCCGCGGCAGACTTCTACGCCGCACATGAACACCGTCCGGTGACCGACGACGTGCTTGTTCGCTGGGATGAAGTCCTGAACAAGCTCGAACAGGATCCTCGTCTCCTGGTGCGTGAATTGGACTGGGTGGCGAAGCGGCACCTGATCGAATCCTACATGGAGCGGAAGGGTTGTGGCTGGGATGATCCGCGCATGAAGCTGATGGACCTGCAGTATCACGATGTCCGTCAGGAGCGGGGGCTCTTCTACACGTTGGAGCGCGGAGATCTGATCGAGCGGATCGTACGGGAGGAGGACATCCAGCGCGCGGAGTTGACCCCCCCGACCGGAACCAGAGCCTATTTCCGCGGCCGATGCGTCAGCAAGTTTGCCAAATCGCTCTATGGCGCCAGTTGGACGTCCCTCCTGTTCGATGTCGGGAATACCACGATCAAGAAAGTGCCACTCATGGACCCGCATCGAGGCACGGAAGTGTTGACCGGAACGCTGCTCGATACGGTCGATTCGGTCGAGGCGCTGCTCGACAAGCTGACGGCCTGACCGACGGGATTCCTGAACCCACGATGAAACTGCCCTACCTGCCCGATCACGATGAGTCCAGTTTCTTCGACTTCGTGTCGAAACATTATCCCGGCCTGACGCCGGGGCGTCATGGCATCACGGTCGGGGGGCGGGCAAGCCCGGAGCCGAGTCCCGTGGCGGCAGCGATGGCGGTGCCTCATGCGACAACGGTGTTGGCCCTCAAGTATCAGCAGGGGGTGGTGATCGCCGGTGATCGGCGGGCCACCGAGGGATTTCAGGTGGCTGATCGTCGCATCGAGAAAGTGTTCAAGATTGATGAGCTCTCCGCCATGGCGATTGCCGGTGCAGCCGGTCCTTGCATCGAAATGGCCAGATTGTTCCAGACGGAATTGGAGCATTACGAGAAACTGGAGGGCATGCCGCTTTCCTGCGAGGGCAAAGCCAACAAGCTGGGACAGATGGTAAAGGCCAATCTGCCGATGGTGTTCCAGGGCCTGGTGGTGATGCCGCTCTACGTGGGATACGACGTGAAACGGGCTGAAGGGCGGATCTTCAAGTACGACATCACCGGTGGGCGGTACGAAGAGTCGGATTATCATGCGATCGGCTCCGGGGGGAAGGACGCCCGCAATACGATGCGTGAGCATTTTCAGCGAAATCTGTCGGAGGCAGACGCGCTCAAGCTGGCCCTGATGTCGCTGTACAACGCTGCCGATGACGATGTGGGTACCGGCGGGCCGGATCTGGTGCGGGGAATTTATCCCACGGCGAAGTTCGTCACATCGCAGGGAATCACCGACGTGTCGGATACCCAGATGCGTGCGGTGTATGACGGTCTGATCGCCATGCGCCGGTCGAGGGAGGCGTAACCATGCCGATGCCCTATTACGTCTCTCCCGAGCAGATGATGCAGGACAAGGCGGAGTACGCCAAGAAGGGCATCGCCAAAGGGCGGTCGATCATCGCGATGGAATATGGAGACGGTATTTTGTTGACGGCGGATAATCCGAGCGCCTCCCTCCATAAGGTGTCCGAGATTTACGACAGCATCGCGTTTGCCGGAGCCGGGAAATACAGCGAGTTCGAGAACCTCCGGAAGGCGGGCATCCGCCATGCCGATCTCAAGGGGTTCATGTATAGCCGCGAGGATGTCACCGGCCGGTCCTTGGCCAACGGATATTCTCAGAGCCTCGGGACCGTCTTCAGTCAGGAGATGAAGCCTCTCGAGGTGGAGATTCTTGTGGTACAGGTCGGCGTCAACGGCTACCCGAACGAGATGTACCGGATTTCGTTCGATGGTAGCATCATCGACGAGAAGAACTTCGCCGTGATCGGTGGGAAATCGGATGCCGTACAAACGGTCTTGAAAGAGAAGAGTCCCAACCGGTCCCCGTCCCTGGGGGCTGCCCTGACGCTATGCGTGTCCGCACTGGAGCAGACGGCGAACCAGAAGCTGCCGCCCGAAGGACTGGAGGTGGCCGTCCTGGATCGTACCCGCACCGGTCGAAAATTTCGCCGGTTGTCCGTAGGTGATATTCGACAGCTCCTGTCCGTCTGAACCTGCAGCCCCCATTCTGCGCGCTCTGTTGAAGATCCTCGAACGGGCGTGTAGTCTGTGGGTGAACCGCCATGCTGTCTCCAGGTCCCATGAAACACCGGATCTTCGGTCTCGAGAATGAGTACGGCCTGATTTTCTCGCCGAACGGCCGCATCTATCTCCCCATGGAGAAAGTGCTCGGCTATATCTTCGAAGGCCTTATTCCCAATAGCTGGCCGTCCAACGCCTTTCTGGTGAACGGGGCGCGATTTTATCAGGACACCGGCTGCCATCCGGAGTACTCCACACCGGAGTGCGACAATATCCTGGACCTGGTCATCCATGACAAGGCGGGAGAGCGCCTGCTCGAAGCCTGCCTGCCGGCTGCCGAAGAGCGGCTTCGGGAGGAGGGGCTGTCCGGCGAGATTTACATTTTCAAGAACAATACCGACTCCCTCGGCAATACCTACGGGTGCCACGAAAATTTTCTGATGCGGCGCGATGTTGATTTCTGGAAAGTCACGGAGCAGTTGATCCCGTTTTTTGTCACGCGGCAGATTTTCGGCGGGGCCGGGAAAGTGTTGAAGGTCTCGGGGAAGCCGCAGTATTTCATTTCACAGCGGGCGCAGCACATCCACGAAAAGACCTCCTCGTCGACCACCTCCTCGCGCAGCATCATCAACACCCGTGACGAACCGCATGCGGACGCGGAGCGGTATCGACGGCTCCACATCATTGTCGGGGATTCCAACATGTCGGAGGTCGCCACCTACCTGAAGGTGGGAACGGCGGCGCTCGTCCTGTCGATGATCGAGGAAGGGTATGTGGTGCACGGGATGGAGTTGGAGGACCCGGTGAAGGCGATCCGAGAAATCTCCCGCGATCCCACACTCAAGAAGCGAGTCAAGCTGGATGACGGCCGGCAGATGAGCGCGATCGAGATCCAACAGGTCTATCTGGAACGGGCGCGGGAATATCTGGATCAGCAGGCTCATGATCCGGTGCTGGATGATGTCTATGCCAAATGGGCGACGATCCTCACGCAATTGGAGGAGGAACCCATGCAATTGGTCCATCAGATCGATTGGGTGACGAAGAAACACATGATCCAGAGCTACGTGGACAAGAAAGGCTGCGGCTGGGAGGACCCACGCGTCTTCCTGCTGGATCTGCAGTTTCATGATGTGAAGCGCACGCGGGGGCTGTATTATCTGATGGAGTCCCGCGGGCTCATCGAGCGGGTCGTCGAGGAAGAGGCTGTGCAGCGGGCGATGTCGACGCCGCCGCAGTCGACGAGGGCCAAAGTGCGAGGCGATTTTATCCGGTTCGCCAGGGCGAAGAATCGGTCCTACACCGTGGATTGGACCTATTTGAAACTGAATGGGTATTGGGAAGAAACGATCCTGTGCATGGATCCGTTCAGCGCCGTGAATCGACGGGTCGAGGAATTGGTCTCGCAGGTGTCAGGAGGACGTTTTTATCGATGAGGATGTCCCGCATTACTCCGGACCCTCGAGGGGATGCCGGACGGTTCCGGTTGGGGCTCGCGGCGGCGGTTCTGCTGGCTGTGTCGCCTCCATCCGTGGTGTTCCCTGGCGCGCCCCCGTTGTCGAACGGCACCGACGGGCACTATACCGGCAGGCAGGGACAGGTCGTGCTAATCAAGGTTCCCGCCGATGACCCGGCCATCCAGGTTCAAGGACAATTCCTCGGGCGGACCATCAGCTTCTTCCAGGATTTGCGTCCGGAGGAGCCCAAGGGATTCCTGGGCCTGCTCGGGCTCGATATGCAGGATGAACCTGGAATCCACCCACTGACCGTGACCATCAGGAACGGGGAAGACACGCGGGCGCTCAATTATTCCGTCGTGGTCCTCAAAGAACAATTTCGTGTCGAGCATCTCAAGCTACCGAAGGAAAAGGTGGACCTTGACGAGAAGGGACTGGCGCGGTGGAAATCCGAGCAGCAAACGGTACAGGATGCGCTGGCCACGGATTCGCGGGTCAGGCTATGGCAACCCGGTTTCGTGGAGCCGGTCAACGGCAAACGCACCGGGGTATTCGGCAGCGTGCGGATCATGAACGGCCAGCCGAGGAGCCCGCACAATGGGGAAGACATCGGCGCGCCGCTCGGGACCGAGGTTGCGGCGACGAATGACGGAGTCGTGCGGCTTTCCGTGGATCATATCTTTTCCGGGAAAGGCGTCTACCTGGACCACGGGCTCGGATTCTATTCGATGTATTTCCACCTCTCTGAAATCCTGGTCAAGGAAGGCGAGCGCGTGAAGGCCGGGCAGATTATCGGAAAGGTGGGTGCGACCGGTCGCGCGACCGGCCCGCATCTCCACTGGGGGGTGAAGCTCAACGGCGCGCGCGTCAATCCTTATGCGTTGCTCGATTTGCCGTTCAAGGGCCCGGTGCCGACCGTCGCGCCGGTCCCGGTTGCGGAACCGGCTTCTGCGGTCGGCGCGCCGGCGCCCTGAGCACGACGGCTTCTGACGAGGCGTTCTGTGCTGCCAGAGGTCTCACTCGGCATGGCCGCAATAGGCCGCATCTCGTACTCAGATCTGCAAAGAGTCCCGGTTGACGTTCCCTCCATTCCGGCATACTCTCTGGCCGACCACCCTGAGAGTGAGGCGCCGAGCATGAGGATCTTCCTGGGTGCTCTCTCGGTCATGTCCCTGTTGCTCGCCGCGAAAAGGTTCTATCTGTCCGAAGACACGGGGTATGACATCGGAGCCCTCTTTCTGCTCCTGATCGGCATCCAGCTCTTCGTGGCGGCTATCCTGGTGCATGAACATCAACAAAGCCGCAGCTCGAAGCAGCCAGCGGCGACTGAGAGAGAGGAGAGGAAGGAGGACAACAGCTAGTCCGTCGACATACCTAATCCTTCCATCAGCGGCACCAGGCTCTCTTCGCCCGGCCCCTTGCCCTGTTTCGACGCGTCGCTGATTTCATCGAGCAGTTGACCCGCCTCAGGGCCCAGTTGTTTGAGCCGCTCGGCTAGCCGCCCTGACATCATTCCCTGCTGAATCTCCGCGTCTGTGAGTTTTCCGTCTTTGACCCCCTGCTGAAGAATCTGGGCCAACGCTTCGACCTTCGCCCGAAGGTCCGGCGACATGCTGTTCAGGATTCTTGCGGCGTCCTGAGGCCCAGCCGCCGGCTGCGCGTAGGACGGAACGGTGGAGCAAATCAGCAGTCCAAGCATGAAAAGCACAGTCCAGCTACGGTGCATGATATGACTCCTCTTCGAACGTTCTTTACGACTCATGGTGAACGGGCTCAGCGGGTATCACCGGAAGGATGCATGATTCCTGCCAGGCTCGTATCGCATCGGGTCATTCATGGGCTGGTGGTGGGGTAGGAGACAGGTCCCTCCAAGAGTTTGTGGAATGCGGTGCGGCACGTCTTTGAGAAAACAGAGAATTCTGTAGGTGCTCCACGCCCCTGCTGGTATCCTCGACGGGAGTGACGCGTGAAGGCGCAGGAGGGGGGACTCATGTTCGCAGGAATCGATTTCGGCGATATCACCCTATACCTGGTGGCCATTCTCGGCCTGCTGGTGCTGTGGCAGTACTATCAGATGCAGATCATGGCCGGGCGAATTCTTGCTATTGACATTTTTGATCGCTCCGGCATTCGCATGTATCTTTATCTGACGCCTGACGGCGAGGATGCGTGCGAGGTCTGTTCCTCGGCGAACGGACGGGTGTTTCTCCCGTCACAAGTTGCCAAAAAAGGATTCTCCGCCCGCGGCGGGAAATGCGCGAGGCCGAAGCCCTGTCTCGGTGTGCTGGTCGGATTGTACGGGGGGTGGCTCGAAGCGCGAGGCTTGCTGGAACAACTCCGGTCCAACTTGAAGAAAGGCCGCCGGCAACTGTCTCCGGAAGAAATTCAGGCGTTGGTGAACGGGCAGTGGGATCGATGCATCAGCGCTGAAACGGATCGGCTGGCAGTCCACATGATCGAAGCGGTCTGTCTGGAGAAGTCTGATCCACCGGTGGCAATTGATAAATACCGATACGTGGTCGATGAGGCCAAGGAAGTCCGGCATCTCCTTCTCCTGGTTCCGGCCTACCTGCGGCTCGTGCCGCTCCTGGTCAAGGCCGGAGAAGTGGCCGAAGCCCTTGAGCTGATCGAACGGTTTGAAAGACGGTTTCCTGTAACGAAACGCGGGCCA
>DASPGL010000023.1:0-14003 GCA_035620635.1 Nitrospira sp.
CCCGGAAACCGGCGAATGGTGTCGACCGTCGCCACCAGGGTCTGGGCACTCACGCGGCCCACGGCCGGGACACTCTGGAGCTGCGCGATGCGAGGATCAGCGGTGGCCTTGGTGTCCAACTCCTGTCCAACGCCTTCAGCGCCGCCGTCGTCGCCTCCACGGTCGCCCGATAGGCCTCGACGACGTGCCGCACCGCCGCCGACAGCGGCCGTGTGCTCAGCCGCTCCCACCCGGCTGCACGCTGCTGCAACGCACGAGCCGGCAGGGTGATCTGCTGTTGACGCGCCAGACCGCGGACCACATTGATGAGCCTGGTGCGCGTCTGGACCAGCTGCCGCCGAGCCAGCAACAACCCCCGCAGCTCGCGGCTCCGCCGGCTGGGCACGTGCACCGGCGCCGGGAGGCCGCCAATGCGCAACAGGCCCGCCAAGAGCTCGGCATCCACCCGATCGGTCTTTTTCTTCGATTCCGCTATCCACTTAACCTTCAGCGGATGCACGACATGCACTACCGCCCCCAGTTCGCGTAAGACGTCCACGATCCACATCGTCTGCCCGCCGGCGCGACCCGCAGGGCTCGGCGAAACGGGGCCAACGCGCCAAGCAATCCCGCCGGCGTCGTCGCCACCGCACACCGGTGCACCTGGCGTCCGCGCGCATCTTCAATATATATGTGCGTTGACTTCATCGAAATGTCCAAGCCACAGTAGTACATGCCAACCTCCTTGTGATGAGTGGTGTACGATCTCGCCTCCAACAGCTGAGACGTATATCGCAACTCCTCGGGGGTTGGCACCCTTCATAGCTTCTCCTTTGTTGAATTTAAGTTGGCTCTTGCATAGGAAGAGAAGAGCCAAAGCACAGTTCACGGAGGAAACACGAGGCAGAGGCCGTTGCCGGCGTGCCGGAGAGGAACAAGCGGCGGGAGTGCCAGCGGAACTGGCGCGACCGGTGCGCCTCGCAGGTGTGAGCCGTCAATAGAGGCTAGAATCTTTTCGAAACATGCGAACTGTATCGCACAGTCAGTCCGATCCTTAATTCGCCCGAAGAAGTAAGTGATTGATTTTATGGTGAGCCGGCTGGGACTCGAACCCAGGGCCCTCGCCTTAAAAGGGCGATGCTCTACCGACTGAGCTACCGGCTCACGCAGGGAGACGAGGTTCGTGAAACGTCACTCGTCAATCGAGAATCTGTACGAGTTATAAAACGTGCGGGCCCATCTTACCATCGCGAGTGACGAATGACCATTGACGAGACTCAACGGTGGCCGCCGAGTGAGGGCCGGCGGCGGGAACAGTGCAATGGATTTCGGAGCACAATCGTTTCCGCGCGCTTGGACCCGGTCGAGATCATGTCGATTCGGCAATGCGCCAGGTCTTCAATCCGGGCTAGATAGCGTTTCGCTTCAACGGGAAGTTGTTTGTAGCTCGCCACTCCCGTGGTCGACGTCGCCCATCCTTTCATCCGCTGGTAGATTGGCACACAGTTGGTTAACACGTCGAGATCCGCCGGCATGTCTTTATAGATCACACCGCCGTACCGGTAGCCGGTGCAGAGCTTGAGCTCTTTGCAGCCGTCGAGCACGTCGAGTTTGGTCACGGCGAGCGAGGTCAACCCGTTGACCTGCGTCGCATGGCGCACCACGACGGCGTCGAACCACCCGCACCGTCTCGCTCGCCCGGTGGTCGATCCGAACTCCCGCCCGCGTTCCTGCAACCCCTGACCCACCTTGTCGGTCAGTTCGGTCGGAAACGGCCCGCTGCCGACTCTGGTGGTGTAGGCCTTCGCAATGCCCATCACCGCGTCGATCATCGTGGGCCCTACGCCGGTTCCCGTACAGGCGCCGCCGGCTGCGGAACTGGAGGAGGTCACATAGGGGTAGGTACCGAAGTCCACATCCAGGTGCGTCCCCTGAGCTCCTTCGAACAATACCGTCTTGTTCTTCTCGATCGCACGATTCAAGAGGGCGGTCGTATCCATGATATGGCTCTTGAGCCGGTCGGCGTAACCCATGTACTGGTCGAAGACCTTGTCGACCTGGAATGTTTCGACTTTATAAAGCCGTTCCAGAAACCAGTTCATTTCGACGAGATTTTCCTCCAGTTTCTTCCTGAACAATTGCGGATTCAGCAGATCACCGGTCCGGATGCCGATGCGCGCCATTTTGTCGGCGTAGGAGGGCCCGATCCCCCGGCCGGTGGTGCCGATTTTCCGCGACCCTTTCGATTGCTCGGATGCCCGGTCAATGGCCTTATGGTACGGCAGAATCAAGTGTGCGCGGTGGCTCACCGCAAAGTTCTTCCCGATCCTGATGCCGACGGTCTGAAGATGATCCATCTCTTCGATCAGGGATCCCGGATCCACCACGACGCCGTTTCCGATAACGCAGGTCGTTCCCCGGTACAGAATGCCCGACGGGATGAGATGAAACACGTAGGTTCCGCGTTCATTGATGACGGTATGCCCGGCGTTGGAGCCCCCCTGATAGCGCACGACGAGATCGGCGTCCCGCGCCAGGATATCGACGATCTTGCCCTTGCCTTCATCGCCCCACTGGGCGCCGATAATGACGAGATTGCCCATGGTCCGCGTCCCCGACCCTCCCGACATGACGAAAAAATGGCTCTGACCCGATGAGGAAATCAGAGCCGCGGGGGCTCATGGTAGGTTCCATCCTTTCCGTTTGTCAAGCCGACGCCCGCCCGGGCGTTTCCTTGACTGGTCTATACCTGCGTGTTAGCATGCCGCAACGTCTTAACGCCGCAATTTCTAACTTAAACTTCATTGACCATGACCGTACGGGTGGGGCTGTGGCGCAGTTGGGAGCGCGCGTGAATGGCATTCACGAGGTCGCCGGTTCAATCCCGGCCAGCTCCACCAAACCCCCGTCAGGGGGTAAGGGGTGAACAGTTGCTGCTTCTTCCGCTCCAAGCCGGGTGTGCTCTCGCCTGACGCCTAACTTTTCACACCTCACGTCGTTGCCCCATGCTTCAAGTCGAGTCTGTCAGTAAACAATATTCGACCAAAGTTCTGCTCACGGATGCGTCCGCGCATCTCCGGCCCAATTCACGGGTCGGCCTGGTCGGGCCCAACGGTGCCGGCAAGACCACCCTCTTCCGTATGATCCTGGGCGAGGAGTCGCCGGACAGGGGTACGATCCGCAAGCGGCCTCGCCTCCGGATCGGCTACCTTCCGCAGGAACTCGAGACGATTACCGGCAAAACGGTGCTCGATGCCGCGCATCGCGATGAGTACCCGGAGCACGAAGCCAAACGCATTCTGATGGGGCTGGGATTTACCGAGGCGGATTTCGATCGTCTCGTGGAAAAACTCTCCGGTGGCTACCGGATGCGTGTTGCGTTGGCGCATCTGCTGCTGTCCAAACCCGACGTGCTCATGCTGGACGAGCCAACGAACCACCTGGACAAGCCCACACAGCGCTGGTTCGAACAGTTTCTCCTTACTTCGGACATGACGTTGCTGATCATCAGCCACGACACTGCCTTTCTCGATCGTGTCGTCACCCACATCTGGGAGCTACGACATCACAAGATCGAAGAATACCGGGGCAATTATTCCTCATTCCGTGAACTACGTGCGGAGCGTGATGCCCAGCTGAAAACTTCGGCGACGCGCCAGGCCAAAGAGATCGCACGGGTCCAGAAATTCGTCGATCGTTTCAGGTACCAGGCCAACAAGGCCAGTCAGGTGCAATCGCGCATCAAGCAGCTCGAGAAGGTCAAGCTGATCGAGGTTCAGCGCGATCCCAAGCGGGTCAAGTTCCGGTTTCCGCTCCCGGCGGCGAGCGGCCGCCATGTGCTGGACCTCGCCGGGGTCGCGAAGCGCTATGGGGAAAAGGTGGTCTACGAAACGCTCGACTTCTCTGTGGAACGGGGGCAGCGGGTCGCCCTCGTGGGCGAGAACGGCGCCGGAAAGAGCACGTTGTTGAAGATGCTCGCGGGCGTGCTGCCTCCCGATACGGGCACGCGCACGGTGGGTCATGGCGTCACGCTGCACTACTTCGCCCAGCATCAGGCCGAAACCTTGAACCCCGAGCATTCGATTCTCGAGTCCCTCGAAGAAGTCACCAAACATGCGGAAATGAACTTCCTGCGCGGCATCGCCGGGGCCTTCTTGTTCTCGGGCCTCGATCAAAAGAAACCGATCAAGGCCCTGAGCGGCGGGGAACGGAACCGTGTCGCACTGGCCCGCATGCTGGTCGAACCGGCCAATACCCTGCTCCTGGATGAACCGACGAACCATTTGGACCCGGCTTCAGTGGACGTCCTCACGGATGCGCTTGCCGAATTTCCAGGCACGATCGTGTTCATTTCCCATGATCCGACCTTTCTCTCGCGCGTTGCCACGCGCGTCGTTGAGATCGACAATGGACAGGCTCGGAACTTCAGCGGGGACTACGAGTACTACCTGTGGAAGAAGGCCCAGGAGTTCGAATCGATCAAGGAAACGAGCGAAGAACTCGCAGGTACCTCGCAAACGAAGTCCACGGGTCCGACACGCGCGATGGCCCAACAGGTCCAGCCAAAAGCACCGGCGGGGGACCGACGCGATCTCATCAAGACACAAACACGACTGGAAAAGCAGGTGTCCCGTGCGGAAGCGGAGATTGCGGAAGCGGAGGCCAGAATCAAGACGCGGGATACGGAACTGGCCGATCCGAAACTCTACGAGGAGTTCGGCAAGTGGAACGCCCTGCATCAGGAGCAGGATGCCTGGAAGCGCGACCTCGAACGATTGACCGCGCGGTGGGAATCACTCTCGGCTGAATTGGAAGAGGTGAAACAGAAGCTCGTCGCGTTGCGCTAGACGGAGGCCTTGAGGGTCTCTTCGAGGTAGTAATACAGCCAGCGATTCTTCTCTTTGGTGACCAATTCGTCCCAGACTACTCCGATCAAGAAGCCTTTTTTCTCCCATGGCCTGACCCACGCCACGGTCCCGTCCAGTTTTTCCTGCTGCTCGACCCGGTCGGAATCCAGGAACGCGAGCGACACCGTCACCTTCTCATTGGGCGGAAACCGGTCTTTCGTATGGAGGCCGGCCCCGATTTTATTCACGTTGTCCAGAACGGCCGTACAGCCGCGGCCCCCGCTCTTCGGAGAGACCAGTGCGGACCCGACGAGCGTGGCCCGGACGAATTTCCTCCGGTCACTAGCGGCCAGCGTGGCTCCTGGTGGTTTCCCTTCGCCTCGTTTCATACGTTCTAAGTATAACCGATTAGACGGGATTGTAAACCACGAAAATAGGCCCTAATGCCCGGGCTTGAGCCGGTAGTACCGTCGGCCCTGCAACTCCCGGGGAAGATGGGCCTGTTCGGTCCGAGCCCGGGGATCATCATGGACATAGCGGTAGCCCTGCCCGTAGCCCAGGGTGCCCATGAGCGATGTGACGGCGTTCCGAAGGTGGAGCGGAACCCCAAGATTTCCATAGGTCTTGACGTCCTGGAGGGCTTCCAAGAGCCCGACATAGGAAGCATTGTCTTTGGGTCGGGAGGCGAGGTACGTCGTCCCGTGAGCGAGATTGATCTGCGCCTCTGGCAACCCGACGAATTCCACGGCCTGCGCGATGGCGGTCGCGACGAGAATCGCCGACGGATCGGCATTCCCGATATCTTCGGACGCGAAGATCACCATCCGCCGGGCGATGAATTTCGGATCCTCCCCCCCGTCAAGCATGCGTGCCAGCCAGTAGAGTCCGCCGTCCGGGTCAGAATCGCGGAGGCTTTTGATATAGGCGGAAACGACGTTGTAGTGTTCGTCGCCTGATTGATCGTACCGAAGCGCCTTCTTCCCCAGTCCGCTCTCAAGCATACGCTCGTCGATCAGGCGCGTCCCGTCGGCGCCGGACGGCGCTTGCAGAACCACGAACTCCAATGCCGTGAGCAGAGTTCGAGCATCGCCGTTGCCGAAGGCGATCATCTGCTGCCTGGCCTGCGGCGAAAAGCGGGCGTTCCATTTCCCGAGGCCTCGATCAGGATCTGTCAGCGTGCGATCGAGAATCCGGCCCAAGGCCTCGCTCGACAGCGGCTTGAGCACGACAACCAGAGAACGTGACAGGAGGGGACTGATGACCTCGAAGGACGGATTTTCCGTCGTCGCCCCAATCAGAATGACGGTACCCCGTTCAACATGAGGAAGGAACGCGTCCTGCTGGGCCTTGTTGAACCGGTGGATTTCATCAACGAACAGGATGGTCCGCCGCCCCTGAACGGCCTGACGCTGCTCGGCTGCCTTGATGATCGTTCGTAGCTCAGGGATGCCGCTGGTCACGGCTGAGAAGGGAACGAACTGCGCTTTCGTATGACGGGAAATCAGATGAGCCAGAGTCGTTTTTCCTGAGCCGGGCGGTCCCCAGAAGATCACCGAGGAGAGCCGGTCAGCCTCGATGGCTCGTCGCAACGGTCGGTCCGGCCCCGTAATCTCCTCCTGCCCGACGAAGTCCTCGAACTCTCGCGGGCGCATCCGTTCAGCCAGCGGCACTTCCACGACCGTCTCGTTCCGAGGAGCGGCAAACAGGTCGGGATTATCTCGACGGGTCGTCATGCGGGCCTCGACTATGGCGTAGATTCTATACGGGTCCTCCCACCAGCGCAAACACGCGTCGCGAGTCCCTTGACGCTGCCGGCGGTCGATGGTACCAAGGACACGCTCCATGGAGTACCGCCGATGAAGACTCAGGTGAACGGCATCACCCTGGCGTATAGCGACCAGGGATCAGGACTCCCTCTCGTATTGCTCCATGCCTTTCCGCTCAACCGCACGATGTGGGCACCTCAGGTTGAAGCGTTGTCTTCAAAGTTCCGGGTCGTGACAATCGATCTGCGCGGACACGGGGAATCGGACGCTCCGCTCTGGCACTACACGCTCGACCAGGCTGCTGAGGATGTGCGGGCTTTGCTGGGCCAACTGTCGATCGAGCAAGCCGTGCTCGTAGGGCTCTCAATGGGCGGGTACATTCTATTGGCGTTCTATCGGAAGTATGCCGCTCTCGTGAAGGGCCTGGTGCTCGCGGATACCAAAGCGCAAGCGGACAGTGCCGAGGCAAAACAGGCGCGCTTCCAGATGGCCCAGGTTTCCTATCAGCATGGGTCGAAGGCGGTCGCCGATATCATGGTGCCGAAACTGCTCAGCCCGGCGACGATCCTGACGCGTCAGGAACTCGTGGCGAACGTCCGGGCCATGATCGAAAGTACTCCGACGAGCGGCATCGTCTGCGACTTGATGGCGATGGCGCAGCGGCCGGATTCGTCCTCCCTGCTGCCGAAGATCACCTGTCCCGTCCAGGTCATCGTCGGAGAGTGGGACACCACGACTCCGCTATCCGACGCCAGAACGATGGCGGAGAATATCCCGGGTGCCCGCCTGGCCGTCATCCCGGAGGCGGCGCACCTGGCGAACCTCGAGCAGCCGGAGCTGTTCACCCGGATCGTACGGTCCTTTGCTGTCGAGTTCGCGGAAGAACGCGTGTGAGGGCAGGGGAGCGCGCGAAGACTCAGTCCGGATCACCGACACTGCTCTTATTGATCAACTTCAAGAACTCCAGGCGGGTTTGCGGTTGGCTGCGGAACGCTCCCAGCATCGAACTGGTGACGGCGACGGTGTTCTGTTTTTCGACGCCGCGCATCATCATACAGAGGTGCCGCGCTTCAACGACTACGCCCACGCCGTTGGCATTCAATTTCTGGTTCAAGGTTTCAGCGACCTGGACCGTCAACCGCTCCTGCACTTGAAGTCGCCGCGCGAAGGTATCGACAATGCGCGGGATCTTGCTGAGACCCACGACCTTCTTGTTCGGCAGATATCCGACGTGCACCTTTCCAAAGAACGGCAGCAGATGGTGCTCGCACATGCTGAAGAAATCAATATCCTTCACGATGACCATCTCGTCGTACTCGATGGGAAATAACGCCCCGTTCAAGAGATGGTCGATGTCGCGCTGATACCCCTGGGTCATGAAGGAGAGCGCCTTGGCCACCCGTTCTGGCGTCTTCAGCAGGCCGTTGCGGCTCGGTTTCTCGCCGAGCGCGAGCAGCATCTCGGTGACCAGCGATTGCAGGACCGTCAGATCGGCCGGCCTTCCGCTCCCCGTTCTCTCCTCAACCGGTTGTCGAAGTCTTTTCTTCTGTCTTCGCTTAGCCACGCGATGTCCCTGTCAGCTGAGCCGTCCCCGCATATTCAAAGTAATTATCCCTGGTTTCGACGACTCCGACCTTTTCCAGACACGCGGCCGGCACCCGCGGCGCCAGTAAGTCCCAGATCAGCTTCACGAGATTCTCACCGGTCGTCGTGAGGTGGGCAAACTCCGGATCACCATTCAGATCCTGATGGTCGAACCGCCTCACGATAGTCTCGTTCACCATCCGATCGAGCCGTTCCAGCTCGCACCCTTCCTGGTTCCCGCTGCTCCTGACCGTGACCAGCACCACATAGTTGTGTCCGTGCCCGTTCGGGTTGTTGCATTTGCCGAAGACGGCCCGATTGGCTTCAGGTGTCAGCTCGTCGGCGTGCAGCCTGTGGGCGGCACAGAACCGGTAGCGCCTGGTCATGCTGACGCGGGGCATCGACTTCGTTGCCTCCGTACACAACGAAAAGCCAGGACCGCTCATTCATCGAGCAATCCTGGCTTCCTTACACCCTTCTCATCGGCTCCTACACGGCCATCCCGCGACGCCGCTTAGGCACTGAATGAGCTGCCGCAACCGCAGGTCGTCTTCGCTACCGGGTTCTTGATGGAGAACCCAGAGCCCTGGACGCTGTCCACGTAATCGACTTCCGCTCCCTGGAGCAACGGGGCACTCTGAGAGTCCATGATGACCTTCACATCGCCCATTTCGATCACCGTATCGTCCTCGGCCATCTTGGATTCGAACGCCATCCCGTATTGGTAGCCATGGCACCCGCCGCCACGGACATATACTCGCAGGCCGACCACATCCTTCTCTTCGGCCATCAATTCCCTGATCTTCTGTTCCGCCACCGGTGTAATCGTAACCATCGTCTTCCTCCTATATCTCCAGCTCCGCACGCTGCGGCCTGGATTGGCTTAGTGTAACACCTCTCTACTGAATATCAACACCCCGGGCCTCCGTTCCTGCCTGGCTGGGGACTTCCCATTTGCTCTCCGGTACACGCACGACGACGTCTCCGAGCACGCGCGCCTGGCATCCCAGCCGGTGCCACGGCTCGCTCAACGCTTCCCGATCCAACAGATCCTGCTCGTCGAACTCGATTTCGGAGAGTTGGTCCATCCCCGCCTGAACTTCGACGCGACAGGTCGTACAGGATGCGTTCCCTCCGCAATCATGATTCAGACGGAAACCGAGCGCCTTGGCCGCGTCGAGAAGAGAGATATTCATCTCCACCTCTCCGCTCCTCCCCTCCGGATGAAGAAACGTCACCCGCGGCATGCGTACTCCTCTAGGAACGGGCTCCCGCGCCAGCCGGCACCGGGTTATACGGACAGCGCTGCAGGCGAATATGATCGTCGTATTCCTGACGGAACAATTTCAAACTGCTCTGCACCAGGACCGCTGCACCCGTCACCAGAGTACAGTATCCCGTGCCTTTGACGAAGCCACAAAGCTGAAGGAGACTATCGAGGTCCTTTTGGGTGCCTCGCCCTTCCTCGATCTTCGCCATCAGAGCGGCCAAGTTGATGGTCCCCATCCGGCAGGGAGGGCACTGACCGCAGCTTTCGTTCTTGAAGAAGTCTGAAAACTGGAGTGTCTTCGCCACCATGCAGGTCGCATCGTCCACCACGATCACGCCCGCTGAGCCCAACCCTGTCCCCGCCTTCTTCAACGAATCAAAATCCATGGGAAGATCGAGTTGATCCGCCGTCACCATTGAAAACGCCGGACCGCCTGGAAACACCGCCTTAATCTTCCGACCCTCCGGTACACCTCCGCCGCATTGCGCGATCAGCTCCCGGATGGCCACCCCCATGGGCATTTCATAGACGCCCGGTCGGTTGACGGCCCCGCTCAGAGAAAACATCATGGTCCCGGGACATTTTTCCGTCCCGGTTTGCGTAAACCAGGCGGCACCCCTGGAAAGAATGCGGGGAATGTTGCAGAGCGTCTCCACGTTATTCACCAGGGTCGGCTTGCCGTAGAGGCCGAAATCCGTTGGATAGAACGGCGGCTTTTGCCTCGGCATGGCCGGACGACCCTGCATCGATTCCAGCATGGCGGTCTCCTCGCCGGCCACATAGCTCCCGTGGCCTTCGAAGATCTCCAGTTCGATATCGATCCCGCTCCCCAGCACATTCTTTCCCACGAATCCATGCTGTCTCGCTTGAGCCAGCGCCTTGTTCAGATTCCCTCGTTCCTCGTGGTACTCGTGGTTCACATAGATGAAGGAGGCCTTCGCCTGCACGGTATGTGAAGCAATCAGGCAGCCTTCAATCAGCTGATGCGGCAATGTTTTCAGCAGGTGGCGGTCCTTAAATGTCCCCGGTTCGTGTTCACCCGCATTGCACACGAAGTACCGCTCCCTGACCCGATGGTTCAGCACCTTGTCCCATTTCACGCCGGTGGGGAATCCCGCTCCCCCCCGTCCTCGGAGACCGGCCTTCTTCAGTTCGTCAACGACCTGAACTGCGCTCAGCTCCTTGACGCAACGTGTCCAGGCTTCATATCCCCCGACCTTGAGATATCCCTTGATGTCCCAAGGGTCACCGTCGATTTTCTGAACAAGACGCGGTTCCGCTGCAATCGACATGGTCTGTCTCGCGTGCAAAATCCAAGACTTAGAGTTGGTACTATAAGGCTCTGCACCGAGGTCCGTCAAGGCAACAAACCTGAAATAGGCCTGAATCTCAAGCAGTTAGGGCTAGGGGGCCTACTGACCGCTGGGCATACAGGGCCAGGAAGAGTTGAAGAGGATGGAGAGAAGCCCGCGCCGGTGGGGCTCACCCACCGGCGACGACCAATCCAAGAACCTATTTCAAGTGGCTGCCGGCTCCCATAAAGAGCAACATGGGAATCGAGAGCATGAAATTCACACGTGAGGCGAGTAAGGCTGTCCTGCCCCATTGAGCCATCTCCGGCGGTGCCGGAGTCCCCTGGGCCGCTGCCGTCACTGCCGCAATGATTTTCTTCTGATTCGGCCAGATAATGCCGTGGACATTCCCCATCATAATAATGCCCAGGAGCCCGCCGATGGCCAGTGCAACGGCGCCCGTTCCCCCCTTGGAGTACATGTAGCCGTACAGGATGACTCCGGCCAAGACCGTCACGGTGGCTCCATGGCGGAACCAGTTCAGCGCCGCCGGCATAAGTTTCGGGATCACGACGTTCTTGGTCGGCCCATCCAAGCTCTTCAAGAACGCGGCATTGATCAGATTGAAGAAATACAACAGCCCGATCCAGGTAATCCCCGCCAGGAAGTGAATCCAGCGGATGAGCGTGCCGAACCAGTCGACGTCACCGGCTCCGATCCCGGTCATCCCGAGATAGAGCCCTATCAGCACGACGGCGAGCGCGAATCCCGCGCCCATCGTCTGTATCGGATCCTCAAGAAATTTCATAACCCCCCTCATCACACGGTTTACTGCTAGGCCGATGTCTGTACTGCAGCCCTTCTCCGAATGTCAAGCGAGCGGACCCCCCTTCCTCGGACAACCGTCATTCGTCAAATGCGCGGAGAGGAGGCTAACGGTTCTCGGTTGACGAGTGATGCCTGACGGTTTCTTTACGTCATCACCCGATCGACCGCGGTACAGAGCTCCCGCACGGCGTTGGCCGATACTTCCAGCGCCGTCCGTTCCTCATCCGTCAATTCAAACACCACAATCTGTTCGGCGCCCCCGCGCCCGATCCGTACCGGCACACCCACGACGACATTCTTCAGTCCGTACTCGCCCTCACAGAGGACCGCACAGGGCATCACCCGCTTCTCATCCTTGTGAATCGCTTCGACCATATCGACCGCGGAAGCCGACGGAGCGTAGAAGGCACTGCCCGTCTTCAGCAGGCCGACGATTTCGGCTCCTCCGTCGCGTGTCCGTTTGACGATCGCGTCCAGCTTTTCTTTCGACATCAGTTCCGTGATCGGCCTTCCTTGTACGGTCGTGTAGCGGGGAAGCGGAACCATGGTATCTCCGTGTCCGCCCAGCACCATCGCCTGCACCTCGGGCCCCGGCACATTCAATTCGGCTGCAATGAACGCCCGCATTCTGGCTGAATCCAGCACCCCTGCCATGCCGATGACTTTCGACTTGGGCAGCCCCGTCACGCGACGGGCGACATGAACCATGGCATCCAGGGGGTTGGTGACCAGGATCAGGATAATGTCCGGAGAGCGCGACACCAGCTCGGTCACGACGGATTTCACGATCTTGGCGTTCGTGGCCAGCAACTCGTCCCGGCTCATGCCCGGCTTGCGCGGAATGCCGGAGGTAATCACGGCCACCGACGATCCGGTGGTCTCGACATAGCTGTTGGTGCCGACAACGCGGGTGTTGTACCCGCACACCGGTCCCGCCTGAGAAATGTCGAGCGCTTTGCCCTGAGGCACACCTTCCACGATATCGACGAGCACGACCTCGTAGGCGTTCTTCTCGGCCAGCCGTTGAGCCGTCGTCCCTCCGACATTCCCTGCGCCCACCACAGTGATTTTCGGACGCCCCATGCTCCCTCCACGAGTTCTATGGTGCTGAGTCCTGAGTAGGGGATTGCCCTGGGCTCTTTCAGTACTCAGCGCTTTTCATGTATGTTCGTGCTCCGTCCAGCCGCCGACCTTGAAGTTGATGGTGCAGACGAAATTCTCACCGTCGTAAAAATTCACCTTGATCTTCTTTTTCCCGTACGCTCCGGCCAGGAACTCTTCGGGGTGGTCGACCAGTTCCTGGTAGCTGCCCGGTGGATACTCCCCCAGGTCGTGAAACACCACGATCATCCCCGTCTTCACTTCCTGCAACACTTTCGCGCGACAGCGAGGATACACTTCCCAGAATTTGGCCTCGATCATGTCCTTCGTCGGTTCCGGACGATCTTCGCCCGGCTTGACCGTCTGCGCGAACTTCGCCAGCCGGCGGATATAGGGATATTGATGGCCGGTAAACAGCTTGTACAGCCATGGAGGAACCGTGCGCTCACCCTGGTGATTCACCATAACGAAGGTGTCCCGACCTGCACGTGGCTACCAAACTGACAAGGGGCCCCCCGGAACTTGCAGGTGAGGCTTCCCCCGGAGCAGAGCGCATTCGTCAACCGCCCGTCTCTCACCTGGTCAACCGTTGATACATTCTCGGCAACTTCGCCGGGAGCGATTCGACACGATCAACGACGGCGAACTGTGTATCGCCGTACATACGGCGGACGTAGTGATCCGCTTCTCGATCGATCGTGACGCAGAACGTGTCAATCCCGCCACGCTTGACTTCTCTAAGCGCCGCTTTGGTGTCTTCCAGTGCGTAGTCGTCCTTGTATTCGTGATCCAGCGGCCGACCATCGCTCAGGATGATCAAGAGGCGCGTTTTCTCGCTTCGAGTCCTCAGTTTGGCCGCAGCATGGCGAATCGCGGCGCCATCGCGATTCTGCCGTCGGGGGTCGAGCCCGCCCAGCCGATGGGCCGTCGCGGCGCCCAGCCGCTCGTCGAAATCTTTGATCGTCAGAAATTCGACGTATGCGCGCCCCTGACCGGAGTAGGCATAGAGACCGTAGTGATCGCCCACCGCCTCCAGCGATTCGCAGAGGAGCACCAGGCTCTCCTTCTCGATCTCAATCACCCGCTGCCCGCTCTCCAGTTGCCGGCTGGTCGATCCGCTGATGTCGACCAGGAACGCCACCGCCACATCGCGCTCCTTCTTCTCGCGCCGGATGAACAGGCGATCACCCGCTTCCAGACCAGCGTGAAGCTCGGATGCCCATCGCACCACGGCATCGATATCGAGTTCATCTCCGTCAGCCTGACCCACGACGCGGCGGAAGGCCAGGGGACGGAGTCCTTCAAAAACTCTGCGTAACGATTTGATCATGCTTCG
>DASPGL010000024.1:0-5097 GCA_035620635.1 Nitrospira sp.
AGCACAGACCATGGTGACAGACTCGGCGATGACGGGATTCACCTTCCCCGGCATAATCGAGGAGCCGGGCTGTGTTTCTGGTAGATTGATCTCGCCAAGCCCGCAGCGTGGGCCTGAACCGAGCCAGCGGATGTCGTTGGCGATCTTCATCAAACTCACGGCGATGGTACGCAATTCCCCGCTTGCCTCGACCAGCGAATCTTGCGCCGACTGCGCCTCAAAATGATTCGTGGCTTCTTTGAACGTGCAGCCCGCCTCGTTCGAAATGATGGTCATGACCTTGGTTGAAAATTCGGGATGACAGTTCAACCCTGTGCCGACGGCGGTCCCTCCGAGCGCGACCTCGCTCAAGGCTTCCTGCGCCCGTTTCACCCGCTGAATGCCGAGTTCGATCTGGCGGGCGTAGCCACCGAATTCCTGTCCCAACCGGACCGGCGTCGCATCCTGCAGGTGCGTTCGTCCGATCTTCACGATCTTGTCGAACTCCCTGGCTTTCCCGTCCAGGGCGTTGCGCAATCGTGTCAGGGCGGGCAGAAGTTGCTGTTGCATCGTCTCCGCAGCCGCGATGTGAATGGCGGTGGGAATCACGTCGTTACTGGACTGACCGAGATTCACATGATCGTTGGGATGCACCAGCTTGCTGCCGCGCGCGCCGCCGAGCAGTTCTGTCGCACGGTTCGAGATGACCTCGTTCGTGTTCATATTGGTGGAAGTCCCTGAACCGGTCTGAAAAATATCGACCGGAAATTCCGCATCCAACTTGCCCTCTACCACTTCGGTCGCTGCCTGTTTAATCGCATCGGCCGGCTGCTTGTCCAGAAGACCGAATGAGTGATTCACGGTGGCCGCCGCCCGTTTGATCATACCCATCGCCCGAATCACTGATCGCGGCATCCGTAAGGGGCTGATCGGAAAATTTTCGATCGCGCGGGCGGTCTGAACCCCGTAGTAGGCGTCCGCCGGGACGGCCAGCTCACCCATCGTATCGCGCTCGACCCTGGTGGCTCCGGTTTGCTTGGCCTGGTGATCTTTCTTCATGCCCTCGACTCCATATGTAGGTGATCAACCATTGCGGGCGCCATAATAAACTCAGGCCCCCTGCCCGCACAAGTGGAAGACGATGCAGGGAACTTGCCCGATGGGTGAGGAGTCAGCGGGTGGTACAGGGAGGACGGCCTAAAAACACAAGGCCCGCCACGCGGCGGGCCTTCCTTGTCACAACGACCTTTCCCGAAGACGGCTAGGCGACCTTCACTTCGATCGCTTTCGGTTTGACCTTTTCGGTCTTGGGAAGATGCAGGTTCAAGACCCCGTCCTTATAGTCGGCTCTGACTCCGCTCTCGTCGATCGACTCGGGCAGCGTGAAACTCCTCACGAAGCTCCCGTAGGACCGTTCGACCCGGTGAAACCTCTTCCCCTTCTCCTCCTTCTCCTGACGCCGCTCGCCCTGCAGCGTCAAGACTCCGTCTTCGACGGTAACCTTGACGTCTTCTTTCTTCACCTCTGGCAATTCCGCTTTGATCAGATACTCTCCGTCGCTCTCACTGATATCGACGGTCGGGATCCAGTCAGCCACGGTCAAGTGTTCCTTCCCTCCCGTCGTACGCAACGCCGGACGGGTGAAGACGCGATTGAGTCTCTCGGACATATCTTCCAGTTCACGAAACGGGTCCCATCGTACGAGTGTCATCACAGACCTCCTCCGTTAAGGGCATAGAATTCATCGTGCATAGCTGTCTCTCGCCGGGCGCTGCGCCGATTCCCTATAGCTACAAAGATAATCCGGGAGACCGCCGAGTCAAGGGGGGATACCGGTGCGGGGGAACTAGCGTTGGGTCAAGGGTACGTATGGGCGATTTCGTTCGCCGGAGTAAATCTGGCTGGGCCGAAACAGTTTATTTTCTCGAAGCTGTTCGAGCCAATGAGCGAGCCACCCGGAGACGCGGGACATGGCGAACAGCGGGGTAAACAGATCGGTGTCGATCCTCATTTTGTCGTAGATGACACCCGAGTAGAAATCGACGTTTGGATAGATGCCCTTTCCGTTGAGCCACTCTCCGGCCAGCCGTTCCACCTCCAACGCCACTTCATACAATGGCGAGCTTCCACATTCTTTGAAGAGAAGCTGACAGAGCCCTTGAAGGACGGTTGCCCGGGGGTCTTTCACCTTGTACACACGGTGGCCGAAACCCATCAGCTTCTTCTTGTTCTGAAGCATACGATCCACATAGGCTCTCGCCTTGTCAGGCGTTCGGATCTCCTTGAGCATCACGACGACTTCCTCGTTCGCCCCGCCGTGCAGCGGGCCTTTGAGCGCGCCGATCGAAGAGGCCACGACGGTATAGGGGTCAGCTAACGTCGAGGCTGTGACCAGCCCCGTAAAGGTCGACGCATTCATGGTGTGCTCAGCATGAAGGATCAGACAATCGTCAAAAATGTCCGCCCACAGGGGATGCGGGACGGACTCGGTCAGCATATAGAAGAAGTTTTCGCTGAATCCCAGATCGTCGCGCGGCGGGATCGGATCGTCTCCGCGGCGGAGCCTCGCCCAGGCCGCGACGATCGTCGGCAGCTTCGCCACGAGACGCACGGCACTCCAGTAATTGTTTTCGATGTCCTTGACGTTGCGTCCAGGGTAAAACATGCCCAACGCCGCGACAGCCGCCTGCAGCGCATCCATCGGATGGCCCTGTTCGGGGAGACACTTCAGCAGATCGATGATGCGAAACTTGATCCGTCGATGGTGTCCTACGTCGGCAGTCCATTGTTGAAACTCGGCCGCGGTCGGAAGATGCCCGAAGAGAAGCAGATAGGCAGTTTCAAGGTACGACGAATGCGTACAGAGTACTTCGACACGAATTCCGCGATACTCGAGCACGCCGCGCTCTCCATCAACATCGCTGATGGACGAAGTCGCAGCCGGAACGCCGGCGAGTCCCGGCATAAAATCGTGCGGCATGACGCACCCTCACCAACCAATGGACGTTGTGCAATCGACGTGGTGTTAGCTTACCATGAACGGAAGAAAATGAGTGCGGCTCATTCTTGAAATGGAATTTTCTGGTTGGCATACTGCCCGGTGTAAGCCGATGCGGATGAAACGCATGATGAGAACCGTGATCCTCCTGTGCGGTGTGATCGCATGCCAACTGGCGCCCGGCCTGTCTGAATCCGCCATAGCGGAAGAGGACACGCTGGCGTTCGCGGTGGTCAGCGAGATACCCAAGGATCTCGCGCGCGTATCCGCCAGGGTCGCGATCGAGGGCACCGTAACGGACACGAAGTTGCTGGCGCCCGAGCAGATACTCTCCAATCTGATCTGGAAGAAGCTTGAGATCTGTCATGCGTTGAAGCTGGAGGGGCAGCAGGCCCCGGAGGGATTTCGTGTGACCTCGGTGCGGGCGATCGAAGGCGCGATGTTGCCGATGGCCTTGCAGGGTTTTGCCGGGGACTGTCTCCTGCGCAAGGCTCTGGAGATCGCTCCCTTTGTAGACTAGACGCGACAGTTCGGGCATTCCGTGGGCTCGAGATCAGACTCGCTTTCTTCCTTGGTCAAGGGGAAGAACAGCTCACAGGTTCGACAGGGCCGGATCTCAAAATAGGCCGTGCCGGCGGCATCGAGCTCCGTCGGAAGCAGGAGTTCGATCGGGTCATAGCCCGCGGTGCCGCCGTCGCTGAATCTCACGAGGGCGATCCGGTCGTTGAACACTTCGAAGGTGGCCTCCTGCCCTTTACGTTCAAGCAGATGCCCGAGCACGAAGACTGGCTGCCCTCTGCGTTTCGTACGAAGGTCTCTGAGGGTGTGCTGAGTTGCCGTTGCGCAGGCATACTGACCGGAAGAACTGGTTCCGACCGATGGCATGAACGACCCTGTTGCGGAAGTACCCTCGAATGCGTAGGATCTAGCACAGCACAAAAAAACCCGTCAAGCTCCGTCATTCACCCAGGAGTCAGCATGGCCGATATTACGATCTACCACAAACCCACCTGTACCACTTGCCGCCAGGCCGTTCAAATGTTGAAGGACAGCGGCAAACCGTTCACAGCGATCAACTACTATGAGCAGCCCTTTACCAAGGTGCAGCTCAAGAACCTCTTGAAGCGGGCCGGACTGGCCCCGCGCGACGTCCTGCGTACGAAAGAGGAAATCTACCAGGAGCTCGGACTGGCCAAGAAGGATCTTTCGGACGACGAATTACTTGACCTGATGGTGAAGCATCCGGATCTAATTCAGCGCCCGATTGTGGAAAAAGGCGAGAAGGCAATCCTGGCGAGGCCGGCTGATTCGATCAAAAAACTCTTCTGACCCGCGCGTCAGTGCTCAAACTCGCTGTAGGCCACAATGTGACCCGTCTCGGCCTGCGGGCCTTTCGGCACCTCGGAGGCGACAGAACCTCGCCTGACAAGATTTCCCCCCTCTCCCTTCGCCTCGTAGAGCGCGCGATACGCAGCCTTGGTGACCAGTCCGAGCGATGAACGCCTGTCTCCCGCTTCCGCGAGGCCGATACTCGCCGTGGTCGGGAGGGCCTGATCCTCGGTCCCCCTGCCTTCCCAGACACGATCGCGGCCGCGTACATACAGCGCGGCCTGCGCCACTGTCTTGCGGATGGCCTCAAGACTCGCCAGGGCTTCGGTCGCGGTTTTCCGCGGGAAAAGAACGGTGAACTCCTCGCCGGCCAGACGATAGACTTTTCCCGAACCAGCAGCCGCCATAACTTTCGGCGCAAGCAGCCGAAGTAATTGCTCGCTGACCGCTTTCCCGTGCTGATTCGCGTACTGCTTCAGCTGATCGATCCCGATCACGGCGAGCACGTACTTGGATCCCAGGTTTGCCACGGCCTCATCATAGGCCAACCTGCCGGGAACCCCGGTCAAATCGTCGCGATAGATCCGCTGATGCGCGGCTTGAAGGAGCGTCAGAAAGAGGATCAGGCCGGCCGCAGCGAAAAAATTCGTCGGTGTCCAGCCGTACCGGATCCCCTGAAACGCGACGAAGGAGGTCACCAGCGCCCAGAAGGCGCCGCCATCAAGAGGATTCCTTTCCACAACGAAGCGCGTACCGATCAGCAGCAGCGCACCCGCAAAGGCCACGAGACC
>DASPGL010000025.1:0-7937 GCA_035620635.1 Nitrospira sp.
CAAGAGGTCCTGGCTGGTCCCTCGGACGAGGCAGGAGTCTATGTGGAGCAGCCGGCAGGGCTCGAATCATCCATCCAAGCAGTGAGTAGATTCGGGCTGGATCTTCGAGTCGCAGGGGCAGGTGAGACGCAGATGGAGAAACAGGCTGGCAGCACGGCTGAAATACCTGCGCCGATCGATCCCTTCGTCTCGACGCCGGACAACGCTCGTGAGCATGTGCCTTCCTCCCTGATGTCTGACAGGGTCTCGGACAGCATGGCCACGGGTCTTCCCTCTGATACTCCTGTCCCGCCGGCTGAATCAGAACCGAGTCCCGCCAGAGAAACCGAGTTCACTTCCTCACAATCGCCGTCCAGTGGGGTGGACGAAGACCTATCGTCACCCCTTGAGCAGGGGGCTGGAGCCGAGTCTATCCCCCCTCCTATGCCATGGGAGGATATTCTCGAATCGATCATCGCCATTCCTGATCAGCTTTCCAGCAGCCCTCCTGCTGAATCCGGATCCGTGGTGCCTGGTCCAGGTGAGCCTTGCGAGGCGAAGGCCTCCGCGCCTGTGGTCGAAGAGCCGGTATCGATGGACACGGTGACTGAGGAGTCGGCGGTGACGCCTCAGACTCCTCCTTCCACTCAGGATTCGGGAGACGTATCCAGGGTGTCGGCGCAGGCGAGCAAGTATTCCTGGAAATCCGTCTTTGATGCTGCGTGGAAGTTCGGGGGGAAGCCGGCTTCTAGTCCGTCGCAGACCGAAGAAGCACAAACCGACACGGCTCCGATCGTAGAGATTCCTCCCGCGGAAAGTTCCTCTCTTCAGGCAGAGTCATCCGACTCCGGGCCGGTTGAAATCCCTGAGCGCGCTTACGATCACGCTTTGTCGGATTCGACGATCGAGTCTGTCGCTGCTCCGATGCCCTGGGACCAAGTTCAAGATCAGACGATCACCATTCTGGCGCCCCAGGAACAGGAAGCCGTCGCCGGCCTTTCGGTCGAGCAGTCTGTCGAAGCGATGGATGTGGTTGAGGTGGATCAAGCTTCGCTACCAGAAGCGGCCTCTCATCAGCCCGAGTCGGAGCCGGAATCGTCTCTTACCCCAGCGGGTCCCGTAACTGAAACCGAGCCCTCTCAGACCATTCACACTCCGCCTGCTTCGCCTGTATCGGAACCGGAGTTTCGATTTGCCGCCGCTGCTTCTGCTCAGGTTGTCCATGAACCGCCAACCAGCGGTCTCGACGGGATTTTGCCCGCTTCGTCTGTACCGGACGCCGGTAAGTCGTTCACGTTGGTGGCACCGGAGGCGCAGGCCTTGGCGACGCCCCCCTCCGTGGCGGCACCCAGCGAGCCGGAGCCGGCAGAACCGGCGCCAGTATCCCTAGCACCTGCAGTAGATACCGCGCCCGCATTGATACCCGTTGTTGAATCTGTGACGGAGGAGATATACGTTCCTGGACCGTCCTCTTCGCCAATAGGCGATGGTGCCGGGCTGCTATCGATCTCGTCGGCCATCCAGGCTGAGGAGCAGGTCGGACTCGCTGAACCTCTGATCCCCGACACGAACTCCGGCCAGATGCCAGCTGAGCCTGAACCGGTGGCTGCTCCTGACCAGGCACCCTTGCCGCCCACGAGCGACTCTTTGCACACGAAGACGAGTGAAGCGGCAACTGAAACTCCTCGTCACACGTCGAAAAAGCGCAGGAAACATTCGACGCCCGAGCCTGAGCCAAGAATCTCCCTGACTCCGACCTCTTTCGAAAACGCTTCGTCCCGTGCGGCCGGACAGAGCCAACCGGAAGAACCTCCAGCCATCGAAGTGAAATTCCCTCCGCCTGCTCCTTCGGAACCACAGAAGGAAGCACCACAAAAAGAAGAGTGGATCAAGACGGGAGAAACTATTCGATTCATTGAAGAGCCGAAAGTGGCGGCGGTTCCGGATCAAGCGTCTCAGGCGTACACGCAGACCCTCACCGCTGCAACACAATCGATGTCGACGGCGGCTGCCGCCGTTGACGTGCTCTTCGATTCATCGTCGGAGCGGGCGCGAAAAGGCACAGGCGAACAGGCGGTCGAGATCAAGTCACGGCCAAAGCGCCGGTCGGGGGGCAGTCGCATCGGAACGCGGCTATCGGCCTTTGTCGCCTCGTGCTTTTCCACGACCCGCTCGATGGTCATGTCGCTCATCGCGCTCGCGGCACTGTCCGGTGCGCTCGTGGCGATCGCGATTGGCGCGGTTGGCCTGACCTGGATCATTTTGGAGAAACCGCCGTCGCCGGCTTTTCAGAATCTGACAACCAGCCCGCAGCGGACCCTGTCGGATCATAAGAAGAACGGCTATCTCCTGCTGCTGGGATTTGATGCGGCAGCTGATGAGGATCCCATCCAGGTGGGATACGAGCGCAAGTCCGATCCCAAAGACGCGGATAGGGCGCTGGCTTGTCTCGGAAGCAGCGGCGGGGGGCAGCCGAACGCATCAGCGAATGTGGCACGCGAATGGTTCAACGGACCGAACCCGGTCGGTCAGTTCAAGGCACATCAGGGCGCCATCGCGGGATGGGTGAGCAAAGGTGAATCGGCGCTCAGCCGCTATAAGCAATGGCAGCGACTCTCATTTGAAGACTGGGGATTCGGCCAGACGGTCAGCCCCCCCTGTGCGTCGATCCTGTTCACACACCAACTGTATCTCGCAGAAGGATTCTTGCAGAACATGGAGAGCGGTATTGACCGGCTTGAAGCGGACATGGAGTCCTGGCGCATTGCGTTGGGTCAGGCAAAAACAATTCCGGTCAAGACCCTGGCGCTTCAGGCCGTCAACGACGACATTGCCGTCGCATCAGGATTGTTGGTGCAGAGCGACTTTGACGGGAAGTATCTCGCCCGGCTGACCAAGCTGCTGCGTCCGCTCGATCAGGTAGAGATATCCATCCGCTGGCCGATGCAGAGCGAACTGGTTTCGGCGACCAAGATCTTCGAATCGCAGCTGAAGGCTGAACGAGAAGAAGAACAAAGTCTCACAGCCGCCGTCGCCTCCGTCCTGCCGTTGCCGAAACAACGTCGATTCAACGCGTATGCGGAATATTACGAAGCGTCCTACAAGGCCGCCGGCGAAGGGCGGCATGGCGCCTTGCCGAAGTGGAAAAACTATATTCAATTCCCGCCGAACACCCTAATGGACTATCTGGCCAATCCGATCGAAAACATTGTGGGGTTGGAACCGCTGGCGCCGTGGGATCTCTATAACGGGTTGGTCGTTGATACGGACGCACGTCTCCGCCTGGCCAGTCTGCAGGCCTGGTTGCGGCGAGGTCCGCAGGATGCAGAACTTCTCACGCGCATCGCCAAGGCCGGGCAGAATTTCTATGACCCCTACACCGGCCTGCCGATGCTTGTGAATCTCAAGAAGGGTGCCCTGTATAGCGTCGGTCATGACGGCAAAGACCAGGATGCCGATCCGCAGACCGATGTGGTGGTGGCGATCCCCATGAATCAGAGCGTCCAAGCAACCGCCAAGACCTCTTCAGGCTCGTCCAAGTCGCGGTGATCCCCTCCCTTGTCTCCCTGTGTCACTGTACGAGTCGGAATGCTCCGCCGCAGAGCCAGAGCCTCGCCAGCCGGGTCCCGTCGCCCTGCTTGTGAGTCTCCATACGCTGGTTGCTTGACAGCGCCCGGCGGTATTCCACACAATCACCCCGCGTTGCTCATGCGAATTGGTTCGATGCCACCTTCATTCAAGCCACTTCGGCTCAATCCATCGGTCAAGCAGGGGGTCACGTTTCCCTTCGCCATTCCGACGCAGATCGTGTCGAACGAGGAGTTCATCCCCATCGGTCGCACGGTGGGTCAGGCCCGTGTGGACCAGCTCGCAGCCGAACTGGTGGAACGGACGGCGGCCGGTCTGGGTGTGACACGTCGGAAGTTTCTGAGGACCAGCGGCGGCATCGCTGCTGCCCTGCTGGCCATGAATGCCGTGTTCGGCCGGTTCTTCAACGTCGGCGCCATCGAGCTGTTCGAAACGGAAGCCTTTGCGGAGCAACAGGGGGCACCTTATTTTATCTTCGATGTGCAAACACACTACGTCGGCTCCCATTACGATCCGGCGTCCGCTGAATCCGAGCGAAAGGGCGCCGTCACAAAGCAGGCGCTGTTGTCGCTCAGAAGACGCATTCGCGAAGCCGGGCTCAATCCGAAACTGGCAGGGGATCGCGGAACCATCGACGATCTGTCGTGGAGGAATTTCGTGAAGGAGGTCTTCCTCGATAGCGAAACGACGGTCGGCCTGATCAGCACGCCGCCGGGGCCCTATCCGCAAGAAGCCGTGGTCCCGCCGAAGGAAATGGCGCATATCCGAGACGAAGTCAATCGGGTGGCCGGTTCTCAACGGATGCTCGCCCATGGCCTGGCCACGCCGCAGCTTGGCGCGGCAGATCTTGATTTCATGGCAATGCAGGCTGAAACGCTGAGGGTCGACGCGTGGAAATGTTACACCGGTTCTTGCCCGAAGGGATTCGACCGTGGCTGGTGGATGGACGACGAGCGAATCGCCTATCCGATGCTGGAGCAGGCCAGAAAGCTGCACGTGAAAAGGGTCTGTGTCCATAAAGGCTTACCGCTTGGTCCCGTTCCGGGCTACAACCACCCGAGGGATTTAATCAAGGCGGCCAGTGATTTTCCCGACATCGACTTCCTGGTGTACCACGCCGGGTTGAGGAGTACGGCATCGGTTGACGAAGTGTTTGCCGAAACCGGTCAGATTCCCTGGACCACGGAATTCTGCCGCATGAAAGAGAAGGAGCCGGGCCTCTCGAACATCTATATGGAACTCGGCTCCACGTTTGCTCAACTGGTGACCACCCACCCGATGGTCTGTGCGCATTTGCTCGGCCAGATCATCCGTGCTTTCGGCGTCGATCATGTGCTGTGGGGAACGGATTCGATTTGGTACGGGACGCCGCAGTGGCAGATCGAAGCCTTTCGTCGATTCCAGATTCCAGCCGACCTGGTCGAGCAATACCACTACCATCCGCTGACGAGAAGGGTGAAGGAACACATTTTCGGGTTGAACGCTGCGCGGGTCTTCGGGATCGATGCTCAGGCGAAACGAAACGAAGTGCCGAGCGATGCGCTGGGCCGGCTCAGGATGAGCTATCTAGAAGAGGGACCAGAGCCGAGCCGGAAGGTGTATGGATGGGTGGTGGGGTGAGGAAGAGGATCTTGTCCCGTCGCCAAGACTCATCGGAGGGGCTCTGGGTCGAACGAGTTCTGTTTGGCGGTGCTCGGTGCATGCGCGCAGCCAGACATTGATCTGCCCTGGGAGATGAATGATAGAGAAGGACGAGAGAAGGAGAAGCTGAATGAGAAGTGAAATCTTGTATCCGGGGGCGTTTCCGATGGTGCGGGTGGAGCTCGCCGCAGGGGAGCATCTCAAGGCTGAATCCGGCGCGATGGTTGCCTCGTCGCCCACGATCGATATCGAAAGCCGAATGGAAGGCGGCTTTCTCGGCGCACTTTCCCGCAAGCTGCTCACGGGGGAGAAATTTTTCTTTCAAACCCTTCGGGCAAGTCGAGGCCCCGGCGAGGTGTTGCTGGCACCGACGGTTCCGGGCGAGATCGTCATTCTGGATCTCGACGGCGTGAATGAATATATGGTGCAGAAAGACGGCTTCCTCGCCGGTGCCGACACGATCAACATTGAGAGCAAGATGCAGAGTTTGAGCCGGGGGCTGATGGGCGGGGAGGGATTCTTCATTCTGAAGATCGGTGGCAAGGGCATGCTGATCCTGAACAGCTTCGGGGCGATTCACAAAATTGAATTGAAGCCGGACAAAGAATACATCGTCGACAACAGCCATCTCGTGGCGTGGTCTGTGACGACCTCATACAGCATTGAGAAAGCAGCGTCCGGGTGGGTCGCGAGTTTCACCTCCGGCGAGGGATTTGTCTGCCGGTTCCGCGGGCCGGGGGTGGTCTATATCCAGAGCCGCAACCCCGGCAGCTTCGGCGCATGGATACGCCAGTTCATCCCGGTCTCCGAATGAGGGGGTAGAGGGATAGCAGGGTAGGAGGGTACGGGTATACCGTTACCCCCATCGGCCCTTTCCCGTATGAATGCAAATGCGCTCTGCTTTGGCGATGAGTTTCCTGCGAGTGGCGCACCTTGCCTGGTCCAGGTCGAAAACCAGGGCATCACGGTGACCTTTCCCTCCGACACGGGCAAAGACCGTTCGGAATCAGTGCCCTTTTCAGGTCTGACGGTCTCAGCGGGCGGGCTGGACCATGACCAGCTTGTTGTGCAATGGACCGGGGACAAGGGGGAGCGCAGGCTCTATCTCAAGAATCCCGACGTGATCCGCGCATTTCGCCACGCAGCGCCGGAGTCGTTGAGCACCCCGCTTGAGCAGGCAGCGGAACGGGTCAGGCAGGTGCGGCATCGCCACCGAGCGGTATGGAGCATCGTCGGGGGGATCGTGCTCGCCGTGATGCTGGGACTGTGGTTTGGCTCCGATCTCTTGGTGGAGATTGCCGTTGAGCGGATCCCGGTGGAGTGGGAGCAGAAGCTGGGCGAGTCAGCGTATGCCGATTTTCTGGCCCATCAGGAAATCGTAAAAGAAGGCATGGCGGTATCGGCCGTCGAAGAAATGATTCAGCGCCTCGTGGAGCAGATTCCCGACAACCCCTACCAGTTCAAGGTCACGGTCGTGAGGAGCGACGTCGTCAACGCCTTTGCCCTGCCTGGAGGCTTTATTGTCGTCTTCACGGGCTTGATGAAGAAAGCGGAGCGCGCAGAAGAGGTGGCGGGCGTCATGGGCCATGAGCTGAACCATGTCCTGCAGCGGCATGGGCTCGAACGTATCGTGAAGCAGCTCGGCCTGATGGCCGTTGTCGCGATCATCGTCGGAGACCAGCAGGGCCTTGTCGGGCTGATGAGACAAGTCGGCGTCGAGTTGCTGACCCTGAAATTCGGCCGGCAGCAGGAGACGGAAGCCGACTTGACCGGACTCCAACTGCTGCATCGGGCCAGGATCGACCCTTCCGGCATGATTCGATTTTTTGAACGATTGTCTGAAAAGGACGAGGGGCGGACGGAATGGCTTTCCACACATCCGATGAGCAGTGCGCGCGCCGAGCGGTTGAAAGCCGAGCTGGCCGCTATGTCCAAACAGACCGCTGAGCCGTTTACCTTCGACTGGGCCAAGGTCAGAGCATCGCTCGGGAGCGGACCGGTCATCGATCCGTCGGGACATGTTGTGCCCGACCGTCTGTTGTGGTAGGTGCATGTCAGGGGCCGACCAATCAGAAGCCGGGCAGGAAAAACTTGTGGCGCTTGACCGCGATTCGTCTATAATTGTTCAAGAGCTTTGGTGCCTTGGTGCTCATCATCAATACAAAGGAGGAACGTGCATGAAAAAGCTTGGACTGTTTGCAACAGTGGCTGCGTTCGCATTGCAGGGCGGGATTGCCCTCGCGGCCGGCACTCCGGATACGGGACCGGGCTGCGGTCTGGGTAAGGTTGCGTGGCAGAACTATCCCAACGCGAAAACCAAAGGCGCGCAGATCTTGATCGCGACCACGAATGGGTCGTTCGGGACCCAGACCTTCGGGATTACCACGGGAACATCCGGCTGCACGGATGATGGGAAGTGGTGGGCCGAGCAGAAGGCCGTGATGTTCGCGGAGTTGAATGCTGAGGCGCTGGGGCAGGAAATGGCGCAAGGCCGGGGTGAGCACCTCGCGTCGCTGGCCACGCTTCTGGGGGTCCCGGATCAGCAGCATCCGGCGTTCTTCACGATGGCCCAGGCACGCTACGCCACGCTTGCCGGTGCGAATGATCGTTCCCCGGCTGCGATGGTCAAGGCCATGAATGACGCAATAGCCGCCGATCCTTCGTTGGCGAAAGTTGCGTTGAACAAGTAGCCGCTCCCGCACGGGACTTCCACCATGAGGTGGAAGTCC
>DASPGL010000026.1:0-10571 GCA_035620635.1 Nitrospira sp.
GTGCAGAGACAAACAAGGTATCTTGAAGAGGGGTTTCGAGTTTCACGGTAGAGATCAGTCCATCCGCTCGAAACCCGGAACGCGCAATCAGAAACGTCCGAACGACGAGACATGAGATACTAAACACGAAGATGAGTTGAATCATGTTTAAGATCAAGAAGAAGACGGGGAAGCCGAAAGCCCCCGTGCTCTATAACATCATCGAAGACTATTCCGAGTTCGAGGCGCCGGGGAATGTGACCGTCTGCGCGATGACCGAGCGGGAGGATCTTGCCGACCACGCGAAGATTCTGTCGGAAAGTTACGAAGTGCCGTTGGCCATCATGACCAAGCTGCTGACCGAAGGCGGAGTCTATGTCTATCCTCAGGAGGGCGGCATCCTGACGCGCGGATTATTTGCCTGCCGGCTCGATCCGACCGGAGCGGTGTCCAAGCAGACCTGGACGTTGGACCTCATGCAGTTTGCCGAGGCGGAGCAACTGTCGAGAGCGCGAGGGATCCCGCTCAGCGAAACGGCGGCGCTGGTCTTTCATCGGACGTTACCGGAAGCACTGAGGGACAAGCTCGACCAGAAGAACCTGGGCATCGACTACCGCACGTTGGACCGGGCGGTGGCGAAGGGCGGGGACATCAAGTACATCGATTTCCGTAAGGATTGGTCGCCTCATTTCAAGCGGCTCTGCATCATGCCGGATGGACGGCTGATCGAGACGGGTGGGGTGGAGGAGTTCGCCCGGCTCCATGGCGTCACACCGAGCCAAGCCAAGACGCTCATCGAACAGGGCGGGACGCTCGAGGTGAATGAAGAAGTGCTGGCCTGCCAGATCGTCAATGGCCAGCCGGCAGTGGCGAGGTTCAGCGCGAAGAACTACGCGAAGGCCAGGGAGCTGTCGGCGGCGAAGAAGATCCACCTGATGGAGGCGCTCAGCGAGGTGGGCTACAGCGATCCCGCGATGATGCGCGGGTTGGCGAGAAAGGAACTGGCCGGCGGCGGATCATCGCTGTCCAGCTGACACCGTGCCTGGTTCTTTCCGGAGGAGCCTGATGGGACAACGTGCACTCATTCTGATCATGGTGATCCTCTTGTCCGCCTGCGCTTCGCCGACACCCATCTTATATCCCAACGCCCACTATCAGCAGGTGGGTGAAGCCGGCGCAGAACAGGACATTGCCGACTGTTCGGAGATGGCGAAAGATGCCGGGGCCAGACCGAGCCAGGGGAAGACAGGGCAGGTTGCCGGCAGTACGGCCGCCGGCGGGGCAATTGGTTCTGCCGCGGGAGCCGTCGGGGGAGCAGTGGTCGGTCACGCAGGGCGAGGTGCCATGGTCGGCGCGGCCAGCGGGGCGACGCGCGGATTCCTGCGCGGGCTGTTCCGGAGATCCCCGCCGAGCGAGGCCTACAAACAATTCGTGCACCGCTGTCTGAAGGATCGGGGATACGATCCGGTCGGCTGGGAGTGAGGCCGACGACGCTGTACGCTTGCCGCTCGTCATTCGTCAGGCGTCAATCGGTCATCCTGCTGTGTGACGATGGCCCGCCGGCGTCCTGCGTCCACGAGAACAGGCTGTCGAACTTCAGCGAGAAGCGAGGTGTCGACGGCCGGATCGGGTAAAGACGTGAGTCGATGATCTTCTCGGGGAGGAAAAAGGCGCTGTGATGGGAGTGAGAACGGAGCGACTACGCGGTGGCGAGTTCCTCTGTGACCGCTTGGACCAACTTGCTGATGTCGAACGGCTTCTCGAACGTGCGGCGGGCGCCGAAGAGTTTCGCCACATCCAGGAAGTTGCGGTCGCCCTGTGCTCCGGTCATCGCGATGACTTTAGCGTCCACATACTCCTGGGTGAGTTGCAAGGTCGCCTCCAGTCCGTCCTTGTCCGGCATCAAGAGGTCCATAATCACGAGGTCGACGGGCTGTTGCTGGTAGCGTGTCAGCCCTTCCCGCCCGTCTTTGGCTTCGATCACGTGGTGCCCGGCCTTTTCGAGGACCTCCTTGAGGAGATCACGGATGGATTGTTCGTCGTCGATAATGAGGATAGTCGCCATCGGGCCCCTCGAGAGCTTTTTTGATCTTACCTGGCAGGATAGCCCCTGTCTAGGAAGAAATTCATCAGGGACGGCCGGTGGTTATAACGCGGCGGGAGACCGGGGGGCGAAAATGAGTTGACCCGCCGAGAGTTTTTTGCTACAAGCTCGACATTTCCCGCCCTGATGGCAACGTAGACCCCCGAGGAACTGACATCGTGCATGATCCCCAAGAGTTGAATGGAGCCTGGACCCGTCGCGCTTTTCTCCGCGTGTCACTCGTCGGGGCCCTGGTGCTGGGTGGACGGCTGATCTGCCCGCCGGTGGCGTTGGCCCGTGACCTGCCGGAAGGCCGGCTCACACTGTTGAATGTCTGGACGGATGAACGGCTGGATGTGACCTATCGCAACGAAGCGGGCGAGTACGACCTCGAGGCGCTCGACGATGTGAATCATATCCTGCGCTGCCATTACACCGGCGAGGTGGCGGCCATCGACGTGCGTGTGCTGGAACACGTCAATCTGGTGCAGAAGAAACTGGGCAGCGGTCGGGAGATCCACGTCATCTCCGGCTTCCGCTCGCCGGAGTACAATGCGATACTGGTCCGCTCGGGCCGTCGGGCTGCCAGAAACAGCCTGCATGTCCAGGGGCAGGCGGTCGACATGCAAATTCCTGGAATCCATCCCAAGAGAATCCGCCAGGCCGCACTCGAACTGGGATATGGAGGCGTGGGATACTATCCGCGTTCCAAGTTCGTGCACCTGGATTCAGGTCCCTTCCGTCACTGGTAGGTCCCTCTCACCTCCTCTCCCTTGCTGTCTCCTTACCTCCTGTGTTTTTACGATTCGCGCTTCAGCAGCAGCACGGAGAGCGGAGGCAGCGTTAATATCAGCGAGTGCGGCAGGTTGTGCCACGGAATCTCGATGGATGGAACGCCGCCGCAATTACCGACATTGCCGCCGCCATAGGCCACGGCGTCGCTGTTGATCAGCTCCCGATACCAGCCTGCCGCCGGCACTCCGATCCGGTAGCCATGACGGGGGACCGGCGTGAAGTTGCAGATGCAGACGATCGCCGTGTCGCCGGTCTTCGCCTTTCTGAGGTAGGCGATGACGGAGTTCTCGGTATCGTTGAAGTCGATCCACTGGAACCCGTTCCAATCGAAATCCGCTTCATGGAGCGCCGGCTCGGTTCGGTACACTCGATTCAAGTCCCGGATCAGGCGCTGAAGACCGCGATGCGGTTCACAGTCGCACAGATGCCAGTCCAGGCTGGTGTCGTGGTCCCATTCCCGCCACTGGCCGAATTCCCCGCCCATAAACAGCATCTTCTTGCCCGGATGGCTGTACAGGTACCCGTACAACAATCGGAGGTTGGCGAACCGCTGCCAGACGTCGCCGGGCATCTTGTCGAGCAGAGCCCGCTTGCCGTGGACGACTTCGTCGTGTGACAAAGGGAGCACGAAGTTTTCGGTGAAGGCATAGAGTAGCCCGAAGGTTATCTGGTTCTGGTGAAAACGACGATGGACCGGATCGTATCCGAAATAATCGAGCGTGTCGTGCATCCAGCCCATGTTCCATTTGAAGGTGAAGCCGAGCCCGCCGGTGTAGGTCGGGCGCGACACGCCGGGCCAGGAGGTGGATTCTTCGGCGATGGTGATGGCGCCGGGATGTTCCCGATGGACCAGCACGTTGAGTTCTTTCAGCAACGCGATGGCTCCGAGGTTCTCCTTGCCGCCGAACTCGTTGGGGATCCACTCGCCGGCCTGTCGCCCGTAATCGAGATAGAGCATCGAGGCCACGGCATCCACGCGCAGACCGTCGATGTGGTAGATGTCCAGCCAGAAAAGCGCGCTGTTGAGGAGAAAGTTACGGACCTCCGCGCGATCGTAGTTGAAGATCCGGCTGTGCCAGTCGGGATGATGGCCGAGGCGCGGGTCGGCATGGTCGTAGAGATGTGTCCCGTCGAAAGTCGCCAGCCCGTGAGGATCATCCGGGAAATGCGCGGGGACCCAGTCCATAATCACCCCCAGGCCTGCCTGGTGGGCCGCGTCCACAAAGGCCATGAACTCTTCCGGAGGCCCGTAACGGCTGGTGGCGGCGAAATACCCGGTGGCCTGGTAGCCCCATGATCCGTCGAAGGGGTGCTCGGTGACCGGCATCAGTTCAAGGTGTGTGTAGCCGAGGTCTTTCGCGTATGGGATCAGCTTCTGCGCGAGTTCCTGATACGTGAGCCAGCGGTTGCCCTCCTCCGGGACCCGCATCCAGGATCCCAGATGGACTTCATAGATGGAGAGGGGAGCGGTCAGAGGATCCTGCGTGGCTCGCCTCGTCATCCACTCGCGGTCGTGCCAGGTAAAGCGAGAGAGATCGCGCACGACGGAGGCGGTGCGCGGCCGAAGCTCCCCCGCCCGGGCATAGGGATCGGCCTTCACCAGCAGCGCATCATGCGATCGAGAACGGATTTCAAATTTGTAGAGGGTACCTTCAGGGAGATCCGGAAGAAACAGTTCCCACAGACCGGTGCGGCCCCGGTTTGTCATGGGGTGAAAGCGTCCGTCCCATCGATTGAAGTCCCCCACGACACTCACGCGGGCGGCATTTGGAGCCCATACGACAAAGTGCACACCCGCAGTGTGGTCGATCGTGCGGAGGTGGGCGCCCAGTGTCTCGTAGGCCTTGTAGAAGGTGCCTTCGGCAAACAGGTGGAGTTCGAAATCGGTCAGAAGAGGAGCAAAAGCATAGGGGTCGCGCCTGTCGTGCCTGGTGCCGTCGGGCTGTCTGACTCTGAAACGATAGGCAGGGACCGTGGTGTCGGAGGGAATGATGGCTTCGAACAGACCGGCCTCATGCAGACGGGTCATCGGCAGCGGCGACTTACCGGAGAGAGAGCCGAGCCCGGTGAGGGGTGTGTCCTGACGCGTCGGGGCAGCTGGGTCACCAATGACATCGACCTCTGCCGCGTGAGGTAGCCAGGCGCGAATGGCCAGGCAGGGTTTGTCATCGACGGTGCAGGCGTGCGGACCGAGAATGGCGTGAGGATTCCAGTGGGTGCCGGCGACCAAGTGCTCGATATCCTCAATCCGCAGATCGGTGTGTGACGACATGAGGCCTATCCTAAAGCGAGCGAGGTCGATTGGAAAGGAGAAAATGCTCCGGCCCATGAGCACAAGGACCGTTATTCGTCAACCGTCCGACGTCGATGCAAGACCGATGCACGAATGACGCATGACGATGGACGACGATACGACGGAATCGGGTAAGACGACTCTCATTGCATTGTGGTCGCGGTGTCCGGATAATGCGGACACGATTCTGAACAAGACCGTCTAACCTCAACCACAACAGGCTTCGAATGTCTACCGTCAACCTGGCCCTTCTGATTTTCGGGGTATGTTATCTGGTCATCATGACCGAACGGATCCACAAGACGATTGTGGCGCTGTTCGGGGCGGCGCTGATGATTGCGCTCGGTGTCGTGTCACAGGACGAGGCGTTCTATTCGCATGAGTTCGGCGTCGATTACAACGTGGTGTTCCTGCTGATCGGGATGATGGTGATCGTCAACATCGTACGCGAGACCGGGCTCTTCGAGGTGCTGGCCATCTGGGCTGCGCAGCGGGCCGACGCCAGGCCGTTCCGTCTGCTGGTGCTACTCGCGCTGTTGACGGCCGGACTCTCGGCCATGCTCGATAACGTGACCACGGTGCTGCTGATGGCTCCTGTCACGCTGGCCATCACCAAACGGCTGGAGCTCAATCCCATTGCCTTTCTGGTCACCGAGGCGCTGGCATCCAATATCGGCGGGACGGCGACACTGGTCGGCGACCCGCCGAATATCATGATCGCCAGCAAAGCGGAGTTCGGCTATCTCGATTTTCTGGTCGTGCTGGGTCCCATCGTGCTGGTGATGCTGGCCGTATTTCTCGTGGTGCTGTGGGTGATCTTCGGCCGAAACATGACCGTGGCGCCGCATCTCCGCGAAGCGGTGCTGGCGCTGAGTTCACGCGAAGCCGTGGTCGACCGGCCATTTCTGCATCGATGCCTCGGGCTGCTGGGAGTCGTCAATGCCGGCTTCTGCTTGCACTCGCTCATTCATCTGGAGCCGGCGACGATCGCGCTTCTGGGCGCGAGCCTTTTCATGCTGATCGGCCATGCGAGACGGAAGCACGAGGATGCGGAAGAGTTATCGTATTTGACCGATGTCGAATGGAAGACCATTTTCTTCTTTATCGGACTGTTCATACTCGTCGGCGGGCTGGTCAAGGTCGGCGTCATCCGCTACCTGGCCGATCAGCTGGTGACGGTGACGCGCGGGAACCTGACGGGAGCGACCATGGCGGTGCTCTGGGGGTCGGCCTTCCTGTCAGCCGCGGTGGACAACATTCCGTATGTCGCGGCGATGAATCCGTTGATCGTGGACCTCGCCCGGTCCCTTCATCCGGAGGTGTCGGACTATACGGCGCTGGTCCATCAACCCGACATCATCCCGCTCTGGTGGGCGCTGGCGCTGGGGGCTTGTCTGGGCGGCAACGGGACGCTGATCGGCGCGAGCGCCAATGTCGTGATCGTCGACATCGCACGCAAATCCGGGTACCGGATTACCTTTTGGCAGTTTTTCAAGTTCGGGTTTCCCGTCATGGTCGGGTCGGTCGCGCTGAGCTCGATGTATCTCTGGCTCCTCTTTCTGAGATGAGAACAAGGCTCACACAGACTGTCGGTCGTCAACCGTCAATGGTCAAGCGTCAATCGTGAAGAGGGAGGGTGAATCGTCATTGGTCACTTGTCAACGGTTTGAGGGGAGGAGCGTTCACCATTGACGTGTGACGAATGACGAGAGGGACTGACTCCGGCACAGCCGGGGCCTGTCCCTCTTCAAGAAGGCTAGGAGGTCGAGATGTACGTGTGGAGCAAACGGCTCTCGTTCGGTTTGTTGGCGGGCTTTGCGCTGATGCTGGGAGTGTTTCTGGTCGAGGGAGCCGGGAGCGAAGTCAGCGCGCTCAAAATGCACACGATCCGCTGGATCACCCTGAACTATATCGGTCTGGTGATCTGGGTCTTCGTCTGGATGATCGACCAGACGCGAGTGCGCGGCAAGAACGTGTGGGTGTGGCTGGTCCCGTTCATCCTCGCGCCGCTCCCGACGCTCGTCGGGCTTGTCTTATTTCTTCAGCGCCGGATGAAAAGCTAGCGAGTGCTTGTAAGGCTCACCCACGATCCCGCCCTTCCCACGGCCTCGCCGGCTTGGGATTGGCCCAAGACCTCCGCATTGCGTCTGCCTCCAGCTGTTCGAGCGGTAGATCTCCGTCGCATAGTGCCGGTACTCCCAACACCACCATCTTTGAACTAGGTCAGTCCGCACAGTTATATTTACCGGTATTCAGTTGACCTCTCGGTGTTGAGGTCCATCACCGCTCCTTGTCCGGCTCGTGCGCCGTAGGACGCTTTTATGGAAAGCGCGCTACTCTATGACCGTCTACAATTCGCGGTGACTGCCACGTTTCACTATCTCTTTCCGCAATTGACGATGGGTCTGGCCCTGCTGTTGCTCTACTTGCGCAGCCGAGCTCTCACCACCAGGGCTGACCATTATCAGCGGGTCGCGGAGTTTTGGACGATCATCTTCGCCATCAGCTTCGGTTTCGGCGTAGTAACCGGTATTCCTCTCGAATTTCAGTTCGGCACAAACTGGGGCCGGTTCTCCACGTTTGCTGGTGGAGTGATCGGCCAAACGCTTGCCATGGAGGGGATCTTCGCATTTTTCCTGGAGTCATCTTTTCTCGGAGTGTTGTTGTTCGGGAACCGGTTCGGTCGGCGCGTGCAGTGGTTTGCCGCCCTGATGCTTTTTCTAGGTTCGTGGCTATCCGGCTATTTCATCCTGGCAACGAACGCATGGATGCAGCACCCTGTCGCATACCACGTGGCAGAAGACGGCCGGCTGTTCGTCGACAATCTCACGGGGTTGCTTACGAATCCGTGGCTGTTCTGGCAGTTTGCGCACAACATGACGGCGGCTGTCGTGACCGCGTCGTGTGTGATGGCGGCGGTGGGCGCTTTCTATCTCTTATCGGGGCACCATGCGCTCTATGCGAAGACCTCCCTGCAGACCGGCGTGGTGGCAGGTGCGATTGCCTCTGTTCTCATGATTTTTCCAACCGGCCATGAAAGTGCCAGACAGGTCTTCGAACACCAACCAGTTAAAGGCGCAGCATTCGAAGGGCTCTTCAAGACGGAGCACGGAACCGGTCTCTACTTGATGGGTCAACCGAATCTTGAAACGATGACCATCGACAATCCGATAGAAATCCCTCGCGCATTGAGCGTCCTTGTCTACGATGAGCTTTACGCTCAAGTGAAAGGACTTGATGCCTTCCCGCGCGATGAGTGGCCGGATAACCTCGCACTCCTCTACTACGCCTATCACGTTATGGCCGGACTAGGAACCATCCTCGTCTCCATCATGGGGCTAGCTCTGCTCTGGCTCTGGCGCGGCCGGCTTTTCCGCACCAAGTGGCTCCTGTGGCTCTTGATGCTCTCGGCGCCGTTTCCGTACATCGCCACGTCTGCCGGCTGGATGACCGCCGAATTGGGCCGGCAGCCCTGGCTTGTGTACGGCTTGCTACGCACCGCTGATGGCACGTCCCCGCTCGTTCACTCAGGAAATGCCCTCTTCACGTTGATCGGGTTCCTAGGTCTATATCTGTTGCTCGGCGTGCTTTTTCTGTTTCTGATCGCTGAAACGATTCGTAAAGGTCCAGCGTCGGCAGGATCGACTACGGTATCGAGAGGGCGAAGTCTGTGATGGAAACTCTCTGGTTTGTCATCCTCTCGCTGATGTTGGCCATATATGTGGTCCTGGACGGTTTCGACTTTGGCGTCGGTATGGTTTTGCCCTTCGTAGCGAAGACCGAGGCAGGACGGCGTACAGTACTCGCCTCCATCGGGCCTGTGTGGAGCGGAAACGAAGTCTGGTTGGTTGCCAGCGGTGCCATCCTGTTCTTTGCCTTTCCGAAGGCCTACGCGGCGGGGTTCAGTGGATTTTATCTCGCGCTGATCCTCGTACTGTGGCTGCTCATTTTCCGTGGCCTTGCGTTGGAGTTGCGATCGCACCTTGACCATGCGCTGTGGAGGCAAGGGTGGGATGCGGCCTTCACGACCGCCAGTTTGATGCTCGCGATCGTCTTCGGCGCCGCGCTTGGCAATCTGATTCGTGGTGTTCCCCTGAATCGTGATGGCTATTTTTTTGTTCCGCTGTGGACGGACTTTCTGACGGGACCGGATCCGGGAATCCTGGATTGGTTCACCGTGCTGACGGGAGCCACCAGCGCGTCAGGTTTCGCGTTCCACGGTGCAAATTACCTCGCCATGAAAACAGAAGGGGACCTCTCTAGGCGGGCCGCTTCGACTGCGTCGATGATGGGTTGGGTTGCGGTCGGAGGCACGATGCTCACTGTGGGTGCAGTTCCGTTCGTTCAGCCAATTCTGCGTCTGAATTTTGCCGGTCATCCGATGGAGTATCTTGTGCCACTGAGCGGCCTGTTCGCCCTTGCGGGCAGTCTCATCCTCCGTTGGCGGGAACAAGACACCGCCGCTTTTGTTTCCTCCAGCGTCTTCATTCTGGCGATGTTCGGTAGCGTCGCATTCGGCATGTATCCGAATATCTTGGTTTCGACGACCGATCCAGCCCTCAGCCTGACTGCGTTCAATGCCGCTACGGATTCTTATGGATTAGAAGCCGGCTTCGCCTGGTTCGGGGTTGGCTTTGCACTTCTTCTCGCATACCAGATTTACGTGCACCGACTGTTCTGGGGGAAAGTCCAATGCGATGGACACTGATCCAGCTTTTCCGGTGAAACTATGGCGACACTTGGTCGACTTGTGTCACCCACAGTTCACCCGCGATCTGCAACGTCTGTGTGTCAGAGAGCAAGCAGATCAGAAAAGCCGTCATGCTGAGTGCGGACACCTTGGCGTCATGAGCAAGCACAGTATGGGCATACTTCAGAGTACATGACGGAAAACGGGGGCCAGAGACGTGTGCCGACAGTAGGGAGTGTACAACGGCTCGACATTGTGGTGCGCCCGACAGGACGTGACCCTATAAACCCCGGATCCTGAATCTACCGTTCGATCAACTCCAAGGCCAGCTCGATGACGAGCTTTTTCTCGGCGCACCATGTTCAGCAGTCATCGTACATACTCATCTGTAGGACCGGCCGGTGAGGTACCGATTTTTTGAGTGGACTCCGATCGACTGATGACCTTCCCCTCTTGGTTGAACTTGAGCGCCAGCGTCTTGGCTTCACCGCTCCTCTCCTGCCCCGTTGCGGCGACCGCGATTTCAGCCACCACAAAGAGTAACGGATGGGTTTCGCTCTGCTGGTACTGGTAGATCCATAGTTCTCGCTGTTCGTCGCTCTCGATGAGCACTGAGCGAGTGGACGGGTGGCCCAGGCGGGCTTCCACGTCCTGTCTGGTGGTCCCCAACGGAGGCCAATCCGGAGGAAGATCATTGAGGGAGGCGGTGCCCGTGGTCGCACAGGCGGCCA
>DASPGL010000027.1:0-11569 GCA_035620635.1 Nitrospira sp.
CACTCTTCGATGTAGACCTGGAGACGGTCACCGACCTTGAGATTCTGGAGCTCCTCCGCGGAGAACTGATCCCCCGGAATCATCCCTTCCGATTTGTAGCCGATATCGACGACCACCTTGTCCTTGGTGAGCGCCACCACACGGCCTTCTGTGATTGTGCCCTCTTCAAGGTTCCGGAACGTTTCTTCATACAACGCAGCTAACGCGTTGCGGTCCATCTCCGCTTCACCGCCTTTGGACACAGTACCCATGTGCATTTCCTACTCTTCCGGCTCTCGCCGGGTGCTGATGGTGGATGACGCCGGCCTCACTCAGCATTGCGAGCGCCGGCGGTCGGCCTGTCCGGTGTCTCCAGGGCTCCGTGAACCCTCGCCGCGGGAGGCGGGACTTCACCAAGCGCCGCAATCCGTTCGATCACCGTTCGACTGACCTGTTCGTAAAATCGCTTGTTCTCCGCCCGATCCTTCCGTCCTGTCGTCTCAAACGTAAGCGGCTCCCCGAACCGCACCGTGACCTGACGCCATCGCGGCCACCGCGCTCCCCTCGGCAGGACATCGAACGTCCCCTTGAGGTACGCCGGAATAACCGGACAGCCGGTCTGCGACACAATCACTCCGATTCCGGCTTTCGGAGGCCTCAGGTGCCCGTCTTGGCTTCGCCCACCTTCCGGGAAAATCACCACCACCTCGCCCGCCTGTATCAGGCTGATGGCCCGGCCGAACGCCTCCCGGTCCAGGCGACCCACCCGCACAGGGATCCACCCCAGCGACTTCAGAATGCTGTTCAGTACCGGAACCGGAAACAGATCGCTCCGTCCGAGATACCAGGCTCGCCGCTTCATCCCGCAACCGAGCAACGGGATATCCAGATAGCTGGCGTGATTCGCTGCGATCAGCAAGCCTCCCGTGAGAGGTATCTGTCCCTCGACCCGATACCGGAAACAGACCCTGCCGATCGCCCTCGTCAGCACCCACAGAAAACCGTAGGCAATCCCGGTCACGACACGGCCGACAGCGCCGCCATCATCTGCTCCACCACCTGCTCCACGTTGAGCGCAGACGTATCGATCGCTCTGGCATCGGCTGCCGGAATCAGCGGGGCGATCGCACGGGTTCGGTCCCGCTGGTCACGACCCTCGAGATCCTGAGAGATCATTTCAATCGATCGCCCATGACCTGCGGCGACCAGTTCCCGGTGCCGCCGCTCGGCCCGCACGGTAGCGGCGGCATCCAGAAAGAATTTCAACGGAGCGGAGGGAAATACCGTGGTGCCGATATCTCGCCCTTCGGCGACCACCGACCCCTGTTGACCGATCTCCCGCTGGATAGGGAGCAGCCACTCGCGCACCGCAGGAATCGCGGAGGTCACCGAAGCCATATCGGTCACTTCCGATGAGCGGAGGTCGTTTGTAATATCGCGGTCATCAACCACCACCCGCATCGTTCCGTCTTGAAACTGAATCTGCATGGTCGTGGCCTGAAGCAGCTTCGCCACCTGCGCATGGTCGGTCGGCGGCACCGTTGCCTGCAGTACCTTCCAGGCAACGGCCCGGTACAGCGCGCCCGTGTCGAGATAGCGGAACCCCAGGCGCGCCGCCAGTAGCCTGGCGGCTGTGCTCTTGCCCACTCCTGCCGGCCCATCGATCGCAATGATCACCCGCGCCTCCCACGCGTACCGCCCACCCGGACGGCACCGTATTATAGCCCTCACACCCGGGGCGTCAACAATTCGGCCAGCACGGCATCGAAATTCGGAAATGACGTCTCCACACACTCGGTATCGGCAATCCTCATGCTCCTATCCGCCGTGAGTCCACCGATCGCGAGGGACATCGCCACGCGATGATCGCCGTGGCTCTGTGCCGTTCCAGCGGCCTGCAGCCGGCCATTCTCGCCGGACCGCCCCAACCCGTGAATGAGCATGCCGTCCGGCCGTTCGATGATCGCCGCCCCCATCGCCCTCAGCTCTGCGCTCATGGTCGCGATCCGGTCGCTCTCCTTGACTCGGAGTTCCTCTGCGCCGGCAATCACCGTGTCACCCTGCGCCACCGCTGCCGCCACACAGAGGACGGGAAACTCGTCGATCGTTTGCGGGATCAGGTCGGGCCCGATGGTGACGCCAGTGAGCGGAGCAGCTCTCACGCGAAGATCCGCCACTGGCTCTCCCCCCTGATCCCGCCGGCTGAGGATCTGGATATCCGCCCCCATCATCTTCATCACATCGAACAGACCAGTCCTGGTCGGATTGAGGCCGACATCCCGGATGGTGACGTCAGAACCCGGAACGATGGTCGCCCCCACGACAAAAAACGCCGCGGCTGAGACGTCGCCGGGGATGACGACCGGACACCCGGCCCATCCGACCGGTGGGCGCCCTTGCAACACCAGCGTTCCACCTTCTCTCGTGAGAGGGATTCCGAAATACTGAAACATCCGCTCAGTGTGATCCCGTGACACACGCGGCTCGCTCAACCGCGTGACCCCTTCAGCGAAGAGCCCCGCTAGAAGCAGCGACGATTTGACCTGCGCGCTGGCGACCGGAGAGACATACTGGATGCCATGAAGCCGCCTGCCCGTAATCGCCAGGGGCGCCAGTTCGCCGCCCTTCCGTCCCGCGATCACGGCGCCCATTTCTCGCAGCGGCTTCACCACCCGCCCCATCGGACGGCGGCGGACCGACTCGTCTCCGGTGAGTACCGTGAAAAAATCCTGGCCTGCCAGGAGACCGGACAGCAGGCGGATCCCTGTCCCGGAATTGCCGCAATCGATCGGCTCACCCGGTTCGCTCAACCCCCAGAACCCCTTGCCGTGCACGGTCAATTCGCCGGGTGTCTCCTCGATCGGAACTCCGAGCGCCCGGAGGGCCCGTATCGTGTTCAGACAATCCTCGCCGCGGCAATAGCTCGACAGCACGCTCGTGCCTTCCGCCAGTGCGGTCAGAATGAGGGCGCGGTGCGTGATGGATTTGTCCCCCGGAACCGTGATCGTTCCCGTCAGCGGACGGCCGGGGGTGATGGTCAACGTGTTCATCGTCCGCTCACGTACTCACCGGAGAGTGTGCATTCAATTTTTCCCGTTCAGCCTTGGCCCGTTCGATCGCCTTTTCAATCCCGGCCGCATCGCCGTCTTTGATCAACTGTTTGAGATCGCCCAGGGCCCGTTCAAACCGGTCGATAAACGAGACGAGGTTGTCCCGGTTCCACAGGAAGATGTCACGCCACATTTCCGACGAACTGGCGGCAATCCGCGTCGTGTCCCGCAACCCCCCTCCGGAGTGACCGGCGAGGTCCAGGGAGGGAATCTGGTGATCGCGAAGATCGGCCAGGGCGATCATCAATGCAAAAGCGGCCACATGGGGCAGGTGGCTGACGGCCCCGAGAATCTGATCGTGCAGGTGCGGGTCCATGGTCAGCAAGATCGAGCCGGTCTCCTCCCACAACTGCTTGACCCGTTCGAGCGCCCGAGGATCGGTGCGTGTGGTCGGCGTCAGAATGCAGCGGGCGCCTCGAAACAACTGATCGGAGCCCGCGGCGACCCCGGTTTTTTCCTTCCCCGCGATGGGGTGCCCACCGACGAAGTGTACCCCCGGCGGCACGGCGGCTTCCGACTGTTCAACCAGCACGCCTTTGACGCTTCCGACGTCCGTTACGATCACACCGGGCGCCAAGCAATGCGCCCAATCCTTGAGATGACCCAGATACGTATCGACGGGGGTCGCGAGCACGACCAGGTCCGCCCCGCGCACACCTTCCTTGGGATCGCCGACATACCGATCGATCGCGCCTAATTCAACGGCGATCTTGAGATTTTCCACCCGCCGGCCGATACCCACAACCTGATCGGCCAACGCCTTTCGTTTGAGGATCATCCCCAGCGATCCGCCGATCAATCCCACCCCGATGATCGCGACCTGTTTAAAGTGCACCGCCATGGCTGCTGCGCCTAAATCTCTCGTCCCACCGCTTTGGCAATGTTCGCCAAGTCGTGCATCAAGGCCTTGAATTTCGAGGGCATGATCGACTCCTCTCCGTCGCACAACGCGCATTCAGGGTTCGAGTGCACCTCGATCAACAGACCATCGGCGCCGGCTGCGACCGCAGCTTTTGACATCGGGGCGACGAGCGCCCACTGCCCCGTGGCATGACTGGGATCCACGATGACGGGTCGATGGGAGAGCGTTTTCAACGTGGGAATCGCGGCCAGATCGAGCGTGTTGCGGTACTGGGTTTCGAAGGTCCGGATACCGCGCTCGCAGAGCATGACGTTGCGATTGCCGCGGGACATGATGTACTCCGCGGACAACAGAAACTCCTTGATGGTCGCCGACAGCCCTCGCTTCAAGAGCACCGGCTTGTCGTAAGCCCCGACTTCCTTGAGTAGTTCGAAGTTCTGCATGTTCCGCGCGCCGATCTGGATGATGTCGGCCTTTTCAAGGAACAGCTCGATGTCCCTCGTGTCGAGGATTTCGCTGACGACCGGCAGCCCGGTCTGCTTCTTGGCTTCCAGCAGGTAATCGAGCCCTTCGCGCCCCAGGCCCTGGAAGGAATACGGCGACGTCCTGGGCTTGTACGCCCCGCCCCGGAGAATCGACGCGCCGGCCGCCTTCACATCGTGGGCGATCCCCACCGTGAGCTCGAGCCGTTCCACCGCGCAGGGTCCCGCCATAATCGCCAGCTTCTTGCCGCCGATCTTCACGCCACTGATGTCGATGATGGTCCCTTCCTTCTGAAACTCGCGGCTCACGAGTTTCCAAGGGGCCAGGATGGGCAGCACGCTCTCCACCCCAGGCAGCGCCGTGAGCGGCTGATTGTGGAGGATGCGGTCGTCGCCGATGACGCCGATGATGGTCCGCTCCTGCCCGGTCGAGATCTGCGATTTCAAGCCGAGGTCCCGCAGCCGGTCGATAATGTGATCAACTTCGCTTTCTGAAGCCTCGGGTTTCAACACGATGATCATGATTCCCTCGCTGTTCTTTCCGTCCTATGCCAGGACTTTTGCGAGTGCCTGGAGGAAGGCGCGATTCTCATCTGGCTGACCGATGGTGACCCTGAGCATGGTCCCGTCGATATGCCGCACGATAATCCCTTCCCGCAGCAACGCTTCAAAGACCTGTCGGCCGTCACGCCGGACGTCGAAATAGAGAAAATTCGCCTCGCTCGGGATCACAGTCAGACCAAGGGCCTGCAGGCCGCTGCCGACCTGATCCATGCCCGCCGCGTTGACGGCGCGACTCTTTGAGACATGTTCGTCGTCCCCCAACGCGGCCAGGGCTGCCCTCTGGGCGAGGCTATTCGCGTTGAAAGGAGGCCGAACCCGATTCAGGAAATTGTTGATCTCAGGCGTACTCATCCCGTATCCGATCCGTAGCCCCGCCAACCCGTAAATCTTCGAAAAAGTCCGCAGGACGATGACGTTTCGTCCCTCTTTCACGTAGGCGAGAGTATCGGGGAATCGCGGATCACGCACGTATTCGAAATAGGCCTCATCGAACACGACAATGACCTCGTGGGGTATCCTGGCCATGAGCCGGTCGATCGCGTCCGCCGGCACCATCGTCCCGGTCGGATTATTGGGATTGCAGACGAACAGCAGCCTGGTCTTCGGGGAGACGGCTTGGGCCATGCCCTCCAGATCATGCGTCCAGTTCGTGAGCGGCACGATCACGGGTTTGCCATGGGCGGCCATGACCTCCATCCGGTAGATGACGAAGGTGTGATCGGCCATGACGGCCTCGTCGCCTGGTGCCAGGAACGTGCGCGCCAACAGTCCCAGAATCTCATCGGACCCGTTCCCGAGGATGATCTGATCGAGCGAGAGCTTCCAGCGATCCGCAACCGCCTGCCGGAGCCGGTAGGCGCTGCCGTCCGGATAACGATGCAGCTGGTCGTGTACGCCGCTCAGCGCGGCCACGGCCTTGGGCGAGGGACCGATCGGATTCTCGTTGGAGGCCAGCTTAATCACGCGGGTGAGCCCGAACTCACGCTGCAGTTCTTCGATCGGTTTTCCTGGCACGTACGGACTGAGGGCTCGGATATCTGGGTGGACGCGCAATGTCATGGTTCAGCTATGAGCGGGATAGGAGCCTAGAATCTTCATGAACAGGCAGCGGCCTTTGATTTCTTCGACTGCCCGGCTGACCCGTTCTTCTTCGATATGGCCTTCGACATCGACGAAGAAGATGTACTCCCAGGCCTTCCGCTGCGAGGGCCTGGACTCAATCTTCGTCATGCTGATCCCGTGAGAGGCGAAGGGGCGGAGCAGGTCATAGAGCGCGCCCACCTTGTCTTTGACCGACAACATCAGTGAGGTCTTGTCCTTACCGGTCCGCTCGGACGGCTTCTGTGACAACACCAGGAAACGCGTGAAATTATTCAGGTTGTCCTCGATACGGGCCTTGATGACCTTCAGCCCATACAATTGCCCGGCGAGTTCCGACGCGATCGCCGCCGAGGACGGTTCATCCATACATCGCTCCGCAGCCCGTGCCGTGCTGGCCACTTCGACCGCCGGGACGTGCGGGAGGTTGGTTTCCAGCCAGTTCCGGCACTGCGCGATCGCATGGGGATGAGAATAGATCTTCTTGACCTCTTCAATGAGACCGGACTGCGAGAGCAGATGGTGTGTGACCTCCTGAAGAATCTCTCCATAGATCAGCAGATTGGAGTCAATGAACATATCGAGCGTATGATTCACTACACCTTCGGTCGTATTTTCAATCGGCACGACTCCGAAGTTGGCTCGCCCGCGCTCGACCTCGCTGAAGACCTCCTTGATGCTGTTCACAGGTACATATTGGACCGATGAGCCGAACTTCTGCATACAGGCCATGTGCGTAAAGGTGGCCCGCGGACCCAGATACGCCACCTTCTGAGGGCCTTCCAACGACAAGGAGGCCGACATGATTTCTCGATAGACCGACCGGATCGCCTCGGTCGGGAAGGGACCCTGGTTCTGCTTGGTCAACCGTTCGATGATCGCGGCTTCTCGCCCAGGCGTATGGAGATTGGCCGCCGCATCCTTTTCTTTCTTCAGTCGTCCGATCTCAATAACGCTCTTCGACCGTTCGTTCAGCAAGCGGACGATTTCGTCATCGATCCGGTCGATTTCCTTACGATATTCGAGCATGTCTTTGGGCATGTCTTTGGGCATGACGCAGAAGACCCCGGAACCAAGCACCAGGGAGATCACCTCGACCCTCTGTGGGTCGAGATACCCCATTGGACAAGTGGTGGATTTTACAGGAACGATCGAATCCATTGCAACAACAGCACGGAGCGCTCGGGGCGGGAGGGGAAAAGGCGGGATACTGAGGCTATCCAACTGCCGCTGGGAAACGGGGTACTACAGCAGGGAGGTGAAGGGGCGTTTGAAATGCTCGAAGGCCAGGCGGGTGACCTGACGTCCTCGGCCGGTCCGGTCAAGAAAGCCGGCCTGAATCAGGTAGGGCTCATGCACATCTTCAAGCGTGCTCTTGTCCTCCTGAACCGCAGCCGCCAGAGATTCCACGCCGACCGGCCCGCCGTTGAACTTCTCAATCATGGTGAGCAGGATCTTCCGGTCCATGTCGTCGAACCCCGCCTCGTCGATGCCCACCCAAACCAGGCCCTCCTGTGCAACCTGCCTGGTGATATGCCCGTCGGCTTTGATCTGGGCATAGTCTCTGATTCGTTTGATCAGGCGATTGGCGATCCGCGGAGTTCCCCGTGCCCGGCGCGAGATCTCTACCGCACCCTCCCGGTCAATGTCGATTCCCAACACCCTGGCCGATCGGATCACAATCGCTTCTAATTCAGACGGAGAATAGAATTCCAGCCGGTAGACCAACCCGAATCGGTCCCGCAGGGGCGACGTCAGCGCGCCCGCTCGCGTGGTCGCGCCCACCAGCGTGAACGGAGGCAGATCGAGTTTGACCGTCCGCGCTGCAGGCCCCTGGCCGATGACCAGATCGAGCTGATAATCCTCCATGGCGGGATAGAGCGCTTCTTCAACAGAGGCAGGCAGGCGATGGATCTCGTCGATAAAGAGGACATCGTGTGCCTGAAGGTTGGTCAGAATGGCGGCAAGATCGCCGGCATGGGCCAACACCAGCCCCGAGGTTGACCGAAGGGCCGCGCCCATTTCCCTGGCGATAATGTGGGCGATCGTGGTCTTCCCAAGGCCGGGCGGGCCGTAGAAGATGGCGTGATCCAGCGATTCCCCTCGGTGTTTGGCCGCCTCGATGCAGATGCGAAGCGACTCCCGCATCTTTTCCTGTCCGACATATTCGTCAAGAGACTGCGGACGGAGGACATTCTCGAGGCTACGCTCCTCGTCCATGACGCGGTTGGTCACCAGTCGCTCGGTCACAGGGTCGTCCCTTTCCTGCCGGGTCTCTACTTCTTGTCCGGTATCTGCTGGTACTTGGGCGGAGGCGGCAGAGCGCCTTGTCCCGGTTGGGCCGCACTACCGCAATCCGGGGGACAGGTCTTGTAGCCCTGCGTCGGGTCAGGCAGGTTCAGCTCCATGTTCTTGAGCTGACACTGCGTCAAGCGACCGCCGTCCTTGCTGCCACAGCGAGCAGGAACCGACGAACCGCCGATCTCGGTATACCCTTCCGGACAGGACCCGCAGACGGCCAGCATATTGGCCCCCAGCGGCACACACTGAACGAGCGTAGGATCTCCGTCCTTGCAGATTTCCGCCGACTGAGTGACCCCGGTGGTAGCATACCCCTCGGGACAAGTACCGCAGGTCATTCGGATGCTCTTGGGGTCGGCTGATTCTTCGGCCGCCCCGGAGGACGGGAAGACTCCCACCGCGAGTGTCGCTCCTGCAGAGAGGATAAGCACGAGGCGTTTTATACCATACAGGATGTCCATCGGCATGCCTTACCCCCTTGCCAGTTCCTTGAGCCCTTCTCTGATCAAATCCTTGAGTGCGGTCGGGCACGCTACGGTCTTGGTCACCCGTGTCAGAGCCTCTCTGGCATCCTGCAGGCGATAGCCCAAGTTGACCAGAGCGGACAGCGCGTCCTCATAGGGACCGTCGATGCCGGAGACGCCCGCGGGAGACGTCGGGACGAGGCCGGCCTGAATCCTATTCACCTTGTCCTTCAGTTCGAGCGCGATGCGGCCCGCGGACTTCTTCCCGATGCCAGGCACGGTGGCGAGCTTGTCCACATCCTCGGTCCGGATCGCTTGGATCAAATCCGCAACCGGCAGGCTGGAAAGGACGCTGAGGGCCAGCTTGGGACCGATACCCGATACCGACGTCAGGAGCAGGAACGAATCTTTCTCGCTTTGCGAGAGAAAGCCGAACAGCTGGATCGCATCTTCGCGCAGATGCGTATGGATATTCAGCGCAGCCGTTTCGTCGAGATTCGGGAGGGCGTAGTAGGTGCTCAGCGGAATCTGGACCTCATACCCGACCCCCTGCACATCCAGCGTGAGGTGGGTGGGGGCTTTGAAGGCCAACCGCCCCGTGAGAAAGGCGATCATCTGGTTCGGCTACCCGGTGAGATCAATCCGCCCTGGCGACGGCCTTCAACCGGCGGCTGTGGCAGCCACCTTTTCCATCACTTCATCTGGGATGTCGAAATTCGCGTGGACTTTCTGGACGTCGTCATGTTCATCCATCACTTCCATCAGTTTCAGCATCTGCTCGGCCGATTTTTCGTCCAGGCGGATTGTGTTCTGCGGAATGAACGTAATTTCTGCAAGGGCCGTCTCGATCTTGGCCTCCGCAATGGATTTCTTCACCGCTTCAAAATCCTGAGGACTGGTGACTACCTCAAAGCTCTTTTCACCCACTTTGACGTCTTCGGCTCCGGCATCGAGCGCCAGCGAGAACAGGGTATCCTCGTCCACCTTGCCCTTCTCGATCGTGATGAGCCCCTTCTTTTGGAACTGCCACGAGACGGCGCCGGCCTCGGCCATGTTTCCATGGTTTTTCGTGAGCAGGCTTCGAATTTCTGCCACCGTGCGATTCCGATTATCGCTCGTGATTTCCAGCAGGAGCGCAGTCCCTCCAGGCCCGTACCCTTCCAACGAAAACTCTTCGTACGTGACGCCGGGAAGTTCGCCCGTCCCCCGCTGGATGGCCTTCTTCATCGTATCGCCCGGCATGTTGGCTTCCTTGGCCTTGGCGATGGCCAGGCGCAGCCTGGGATTCCCATCGGGATCCCCTCCGGTACGAGCCGCGATGGTCAGTTCCCTGATGATTCTGGTGAAAATCTTTCCGCGCTTGGCATCCTGAGCGCCTTTGTGCCGTTTGATCGTCGCCCAGTGACTATGTCCGCCCATGTGTTCCTCCTCTATGCCGGCCCGTCGTTCTAGGCCGGCTAGAGATGCACGGCTGCAGGAATGTACAGGTAGCACAGGCTTCGGAAATGTGTCAATCGTGCGCAGAACGAGAAAGGCCCATCCAGGTGGCTGGATAGGCCCTTCTGACGCTGCGTCTGTCGCTGTACGCTACATGAACTTCATGAACTTCTCTTTGGCTTCGTCCATCACCTGGGCCGTGATCGTCGCCAAGCCGCGTTCCTTGGCGATACGTTCAATCTCCTTGCGCGCCATGGGACGGATGAAGTCCGGAATGTTGTCGAGCCGTTGCTCAGCCTCCCGCGACCAGCTCATGCCGTTCGGCGTGTCGTTCTTGGAATCGTCCATGACTTGAAGACTAATGGTCGTGACGCCCTGTTTGCGAGCGTAGGCTTCCACGCTCCCCTGCACCATCGGTTTCACGAATGAGGGCAGCCGGTCGAGCTTTTCCTTCGCATCGGCGGTCCAAGTCAATTCCGACGTCGCCGGTCCACCGTGAGCGGGCTTGCCGGAGCTCGTCAGGCCCATTTCGGCCACCATGGCAGAAAATGGACAGCCGCTTCCCGTCTTTTCTCCGGCTTTCGCCGGAGACGCCGTGGCCGTGGCCACCGGTTGCGCTGCCTGAGCTTTTGACTCCCCCTTCTGAGCGCCCAGGGCTGTCGCGAAAGACGCGACTGCTTCACTCCTCGCCCCCAGCTTCAGGCCCAGGGCATTCATCATCTGGGTTTCACCCGCATTCGTCACCATGGAAAACTTCGCACTGCAGGATGGGCAGGCAAAAAACACTCCGAGCGAGCCTTCGGCCGGTTTCTCCACCTTTTCCAGGCTCATATAGGTTTCACAGTTCAAACAGACAAATTTCATGATGACTCCTCTCGCAGCCGCCCAGCAACGGCTCCCAGAATCTTTTCTGGCGTTCCACCCGTCCCACCAGCTGGAATCGAGCAGAGGTACCGTAACACGGCCATTTCCGATGAGTCAAACCGCGCGAGACGGGCAACGAAGGGCGCGCGGCTAGATGGAATACTGGAAGGTCGGCTTGGCGCCGATCGCCTCGGCCAGCACGCCCCGCCGTCTCAACTCTTCCATGACCTGCTTCGTGGCTGCGTCGAAATCCGTCGGCCCACACAGGACGACATCGGTGCTCGGCGGAGGTTCCTCCTCCACCTTGCTCATGTGCACAGCGATGACCGGTGCCGGGTGGACCAGGGTCCGAATCGCCTGCACCGCTTCCCGGTAGTCCAGCCCGAAGGGGTTGGTGGTGGACACCAC
>DASPGL010000028.1:0-3947 GCA_035620635.1 Nitrospira sp.
GTCGAACACCTCGGTGAAGAACCTCGCGTGATGGATGAGCTCTTCGTGCAGGCGCGTCACGACGTTGCCGCCGATGACGACCTTGGTGCGGGGGAACGCCTCTTTGATCATCTTGCAGAACGTCAGGCCTGCGAGCAGCTGCATCTGCGTCCCGATGGAGATCCCGACCACGTCGGGCTGCTCCCGGCTGACGGACGGCAACACCAACCGGTTGCAGACGTCCCGGTACACGTTCACCTGCTCGTCGTCCAGACAGGCGAAGACTTCCTTCGAGACGCCGGGCCGGTAGCCCAGATTGCTCTCCATCGGATAGAAGACCAGCGTGGCCGGATAGTACGCGGCGGACACATACTGCATCGTCTCGCGGAAGGTATTGAGCGCCATCTCCAGCTTGTCGGCTTCGTAGAACCGCTCGCCCCGCGCGATGTCCTTGGCATCTTCGACCCGCGCGGCCAGGTCGAAGACATCGACAGTGTACGCCTGCTCCAACACGGCCTTCTGATCCGCCTCGCGCTCCGTCAGCGTCCCCGCCTTCTCTTTCTCCTGCAGCGGCTTGAGCTGCATGGCCAAGCGGGCCCTCAGCCAGATCAGGAACTCGAGGCTGAAGAAGTGGTCGTACATCTCGATGTTGATGTCGCGCTGGATGACCGTATGGCCCGCCTGGCGCAGCACGGCGGTCAAGGATGGCAGCGCCAGATAGGGCGCCGTTGGCACCCATTCGGGCGGGAACAAGAGCATGACCTTGGAGGTTTTCCGCTCTTCCCTCTTGATCGGGATCAGACCGTCGATTTGAACAAGGTCTAAGCCGGCCATTACATTTGCCCCGCGAGCGTGGGGACTGTCGCCCTTCCGGTTGGCGACTGTCCCCGTTCAACACCAGATTCAACACCGGGACAGGCACCGACGAGGCCGGAGCCAGTCCCTTCCATCACATTTTCCCGGCCAGGGTCGGCGTAACCCCCGCCGTCTTCATAGCCTGATACTGTAACTCCGGCAGTTTCTCGAGCCCGAACCGGCAAATGTAGAGAAAAATATACTCCCGCGTGTAGAGCCGCAGATCCCAGCCCGGGTGGTGGTGCCGTTCGAATTGCTCGAACACCCGCTCCGCCTCCTCGATGCTCATGCCGTCCTTCACGGTGTAGTAGTAGTCCAGCGCCAGGTCCCACTCCGGGTTCTTGTAGGGCGTCACGCCCCATTTCTCCGGATGCTTCGCGACCGGGTTATGCCGGCCCAGGTCGAAGGTGCCGAACCCCAGCGAATGGACATGCTCCTTGTTCTGCTCCAAGAACTCTACCGACTGCCAGGCCTCCTCCTTCGTCTCGCCAGGGAACCCGAAGAAGCCCATGCAGTGATTCCAGATGCCGGCGTCGGCCGAGAGCTGCAAATGCTTGGTGATCACCTCGGTCGTCGTGGCCTTGTCCATCAGCTTGAGCACCCGTTCGACCCCCGACTCGTAGCCGAAGTGGAGATAACGGCAGCCCGCGTCGCGCGCATCCCGCCAGACACTGTCATCGAGCAGGCTTGCCTCAAATCGCATGTGCGTCGTCCAGAAGATGCCCATCTTCTGATCGATCAATCCGCGGGTCAGTTTGCGAAAAAGGGCCGGCGGATAGGACTCGTCGGTGAAATGGAAATGCCGGGCGCCGTATTTGTCCCGGAGGGACCTGATCTCGTCCAGGATCTGCGGGATCTTCTTCGAGCGGTAGCCGGCGGTATAGCCCTCGCCATGGTCGCAGAATTCGCAGCGGCCCCAGTAGCAACCGCGCGTGGCCAAGTAGGGCAAGACTTTCGTCGGCACGAAATACTTCTCCAGCGGCAGGCCGTCGAAGTCCGGCGGCGGCAAGGCCGCCATATCCTCCGCATAGCTCGTTTCCGCGGTATGAATGCCGGTTTCGTCCTTATAGATGGTATTCGGCACCCCGGCCAGGCTTCGCTTCGCCCCCACCGCCTCGACCAACTGTGTAAAGGCCGTCTCCCCTTCATAGACCACCGCGCTGTCGAAGTACTGGAACAGCGGCGACTGCGGCAGCACGTCCCGCAGGCGGGTCACCGTATTGCCGCCGATCGTGATGTGGATGTTGGGAAACTGCTGCTTGATGAGGGAACAGAAGGTCATGGTGGAGAAGATCTGCTGCTGGAGGACGATCGAAAGGCCGATCACGTCCGGCTGCTCCTGCTGGATCACCGGCTTCACGAGTTGGTCGAACACGTCGCGGTAAATATTGACTTGGGTATCATTGACGGCGTCCATCACCTCGGAGGAGACGAAGACTTTGTAGGAGAGATTCGTCTCCATCGGCGGCATGCAGATCCGCGCGGGAAAATAGACCATCGAAGTCACGGACATGACTTCACGAAATACATGAATGGCCCACTCTAACTTGTCGATATTGTAGAAGCTCTCGCTTCGCACGATGCGCTTCGCCTCTTCCGCGTTCTTGATCAGCTGCTCCATCCGCGGACGCGACACATCGCAGAGCGCCATCTGCAGTTCTATCTCATCTGCCGTCAACTCCCGCTTGTTCGAGAGCTTCCGCAGCCGGTCCAGCTGCTGCGGCACCTTGCGCAGGACCTTCTTCAGAAAATCCTCACTGAAGTACCAATCGTACATCTCGCAATTGATGTCTTTTTGGATCACCGTGTGGCCGGCTTGGCGGAGGACGGCGGTGAGGGAGGGAAGGCTGAGGTAGGGTTCCGATGGGTACCAGTCCGGGGGATAGATGAGCAGGACCTTCATCTTCCGGCCGCTGGCGGCCTCAGAGGTCTGCCGATGGAGCATCACCAGCTCCCTCGATGTCCGCTCCCCCTTCGTATACTCGACCCGCATACCGGCCTAGATCCTTCGTCCTGATTCCCCTCGACCTACCCGCAAGTGACGGGAAGATAAGGGGTTAGCCTCAAGAAGAAAACATTGTACGAGGGCGGGCGAAGCAGATGCAAGGGCGACAGTGGGATAGTCAGCTCTCCCACTCGGATGATGGGTGAGAGAGTTTTCCATTGACAGGGATAGGCGCAATCCGCAATCGTGACTCTCCACCATGGATATCAAAATCGTCCGCAACGCCATCACGAAGCGCGAGTTGAACGAGATGGCAAAGCAGCAGTTTGGAGACATGGTCAAAGCAGTCGTCGATGTGGAGCAGGGCATCATGGCGGTCGGCGGCGAACTGCATTCGGACGAGGAAGCCATGCTGCTCGACCAAGGATCTATGCAGAAACATCTCTGGGGCATCAACCTGTATCCCGAACGCTCGTCGTCGGAATGGATTGAGTTCGACTCCATGATCAACGTGCGGCCCTCCGGAGGGAATCGATCCCGGTCTGTCGAGCGGGCCGACCTCAGAGAGTCGATCATTCGGATTGTCACGAGGTTAGTCGAGGAACCAGTCACGTGAGCTCCCTGCATGCCGACCTCGCCGCCGGACGATGGCATACCCTTGCGCTGATTGAGCAGTTGGCGAACATTGGCAGCGACGTCGGGCGTGCCGCACGATGGCAAGGGAAAGACCCTCAGCGATGCGAGCAGGCATTTCTTCGGGCGATGGAACTGTTGGATCTGACGATCGAGGATGCCCGATGGAAAGGTCGTAGGAAGGAGCTTGCGCGCGCTCGAGAATTGCTCTGCGATGCCATGCACGGAGGAACCACCTACGGAAGTACGCTGGCTGACTTGGACCACTACTTCTTGCAGTTCGCCGTCGCAGCACGGTCCGGTCGTTGAGGAACCTGACGATGCGCATGAAGAACCCACCTCATCCAGGACTGTCAGTACGATACGACTGCCTCGAAAACACATCAATGGGGTCATCACATGTCAATGGGGTCAGGCATGAGTATTGACTTATTCCGTGCTCCTCCTGACCTCAAAGCTCTTGATGGGGCGCCTGGTGAGAAGGGGCAAAAGAGGACAGAACAGAGGTCGGGAGTTTTTTCTCGACAGGGCTGCG
>DASPGL010000029.1:0-2883 GCA_035620635.1 Nitrospira sp.
CGAGTGCGACGAACGTGTACTTGATCTTCGGCGTGAAGCCGACGCCGTGCGTGAGAATCGGTTCCCGGAACTGGATGTAGACCATCTCGGCGCCGATCGAGACCTGCCCGCGATACCAGCGGTCGCCGCCCGGGTCAGTCAGGGTCATCATCCAGGACGGCATTAACGCCGGGCCCTGCTGTTTGGTCGTGTGGTCGGTGGTGAGTCGATGGGGAAGCAGATAGCCGGCGGCGAGCCCGACCTCCTGGGTGCCGATCGTGATGGACGGCGATCCGTCTGCGGCCTGCACCGCGGGTGCGGCCATGAGTGAGCCGAGGGCCAGGACGGTGACGATTCGAACGAGCAAAGGCATGCGACATCCGCGTCAATATCCTGTCGGTTCATTGATGATGAAACTTGATCAACAGGCGTGACGTTTCAAAGGTAGCAGAGGTTTGGATTCTGTCGAGGAAATCGAAAGGTTCGCCCGGTCGGGAATCGAAAGAATGCTGGACAGAGAACGCGCAGTGCCGGGCAGTCAGAAGGACGAGAGGCGGGTCAACAATCGGGCCGGCTCACCCTGGCGAGACGTTCGGCATCGGCCTGCGTCTCCGGCAACTTGTACCGGTGATCCAGGGAGAGCACCCGGTCGAGACACCGGCGGGCGGACACAAGATCGCGGCGGGACTCATACACCGTAGCAAGCAGGCGTAGCACCGCGGCCTCGGCCGGCTCGTGCCCCAGTTTGATGTAATGCTCCGAGGCATTGTTCAGACAGCGTTCGGCTTGGACGAGGTCGCCCTGGTCGAGGAAACATTTGCCGAGCTGACTGTAGGTCACCGCGAGTCCTTCTTCATTCCCGACCATCCGGTGATGGTCCAGCGCCAGTCTGAACGAGGCGACGGCCTGCTCCCCTTGGCCCTCACGGGCTTCCTGCAGCGCGAGGTTGGTGTAGAGAATGCCGAGTGCACGGTCGTCCTTCAAGGCCCGCAGAAGGTCCAGCGCTTCGAGATAGTAGGGGCGGGCTTTCTCCGGACGACCGGCGCCGACGTGGAGATTGCCAAGATTGACCAATGTGTGGGCGATGGCCTGCCGATCCTGCTCCGTCCGCTGAATGTCGAGCACCTCGCGGTAGCACGCTTCCGCGAGGGCGAAATCATCCAGAAGTGCACAGGTGTTGCCGAGGTTGCCCAGAGAGTCAGAAAGCGCCCGCCGGTTACCGGCGAGGCGGTCATCCGCCACTGCCGCTTCCCAGGCCTCTCGGGCATGGAACAGATCGCCGCGATGGAGAAAAATCCGCGCCCGATGTTTGTGATCGTCCGACATAGGGTTCGTCGCTCGTACGTTGTGGGCGAGAGACGCGTGAAATGCGCGACAAGCGCGACTGGGAGGGGAAAGATGGAGTCTCGCACGAGATACGCTTTCAGTCGCCCCCCTTCGGGGTGTCCCGTCGGAATTCCACTTGAATCTCATCTTCCTCTTCCAGCCCTAGCCCGGCTCTGAACGAACCGTACAACTCCTCGATCTGTTCAAAATCCTGCCCTGGTTGCGCTCCATGAGCGGCGAGATACGCTTCACACAGCCTCAGCCCAGTCTGAAAATGCCGCGCGATCGTCTCCTCCGTGGCCTGTTGCCAGGTGATGTAGATACAGAAGGCGTGAAATGAGCGTGCTTCGGGATAACGCGTGGCGAGGGCGAGCAACTCCTCATAGGCTTCCCGCGCCGTCGATCCGGCGTTGGAGGAAAAGGTGCCTTCCAGTTCAAGGGCTGTCTCCCAATCGGAGCCGAGCTCGGTTTCTGCTTGTTCAAACGCCGCTTGCGCGGCAAGAGCTGGATCGAAACGCATAGGGATTGTGGTGTAGTTGCTGATTCCCGTCAGGCTACCGGAGCTTTTCCGATTTTCCATCCCGGAAAGACCAGGACGGCAGGATGGCATTTTAGCGCAGCGGCGAGAACTTTTGCTCGGTCAACTCCGAGTTTAACTCGATCGTTTTCAATGGCGGAAATCGTGGCCTGGGGAATTCTTGCCAGTTTGGCTAGTTCATTCTGGCTATAGCCCTGCAACTCTCGGATGATCCGTACGGATTCACCGACCGATACGTCAACCGTCCTTCTCGCGCGCCGAAAGTTCTTCATGTCAGACCCTCCGATAATCATGCGGTGTGATGCTTATGACTAGAAACATCTGGTTCGTTGTGTCAACCTTGTAAATCACACGGCACTGAATGCCCAATCGCGAAGAACGACGGCCTTCCTGCTTTCCTTGTAAGGCTTCGTCGTGGAATCCTTTGATCTGGCGGAGACCCAGTGGGCCGGACAGCATCGCAATGTCCTTCCATTTTTCGTATCGCTTGAGGAGTTCCACGGGGAGACTGGCGAGCTGCTCGGCCATTCGCCGGTGCTCGTGCACCTCCCACATGGCGTGAATCGTACCCATACCATATAAGGTATGTCAAGGCGGAGGGGATGGGCGTCGGTGATTAAGGGTAGAGGTTGGCTTCTGCTTCTCCAAACGCCGCCTGAGCCGCAAGGGCTGGATCGAAACGCAGGGGGACCTTACCTCGAGGAGATTCGGGTGCAGCATACTCGAGGGGAGAAAAGCAGGTCGATGAGACGGATGGGTTGCATGGGGAGGATGGCGAGACTGCCTAACGGCCTGCGTTACCTGGCGTCGGCGCGCATAGCGCAGCACTTCTGAAATCTGAGACGTCCGCCGCTGGACCCCATCGCGACATCGCAAGATGACCTCACATTTTCCTGTGGCGCCAGATACGAACGCGAAAAGCTTCTCCACGTCGTCAGCGCGCATGACGAATGGCAGGTTCAAATTGTCTTCGTATGATGCATCCACGTTGATGCCGCCCAACTGATAAGCGAACTGCTCAGGGCCTTGAGATAAATTGG
>DASPGL010000030.1:0-4680 GCA_035620635.1 Nitrospira sp.
TCTATACCTCTAAACGGGCGGCAACATCAGAAAGAGGCCGACCAGGATGATCGGTGCCAGCACGTACATGGTCGTCTTGCCGAATGCATCGTACACACCATAGATCAGCACGGCAGCAATGAAGCTGAAATAGATATACCCGATTCCGCGGTAGCCGGCGTTATGTTCAACGGCCAAGGCGAGCGTTGGAGAGGCGAATAGTCCCATTGTTAAGAGCGTGAGAAAGCGTGTCATGGGAGACTCCTTGGTTAAGGTGAGAGGAGAGGGCGTGAGACGCACCAGCAGGGCGCAGGAAAATGGATGGCGGAAGAAGAATGGGAAGGCGCCGCGCTGAAGTGAACAGCACAGAACACCTCTTTATTGAGCGAGAGCGCCTCATGCTGCGCTTTCCAGTGTAGGAAGTCAAATTGGGACCCGGTGGGGATCCCTTTGCGACCACCATTCTTAAAATGGTGGTTGATTCGTCTCCTACTGCGGACTTTCTCACCCTCCCACCCTGCGCACGTCGAGACGTGCGCTTTGCCCAACGACGAGCACCGCCTTTCTGAGAATACGATTGGTCTGGTGTGCGCGTTCGGCGAGCAAGGGAGGCGAACAACCACCATTCCCTTCCGCGCGCACAAGAGGCTAACGGGCCGCCCTGCCTCTTTCCCACACCGGGCGGGGTGCGAGGACAGTTGGGCTGGTCGGCGACAGGACCCGAAAGCCGCGACAGGGTCATGCGGTTTCACCATCGCTGAGCAGGAGGCGAGCATCTGGCTTCGTTCCCTTTTTAGTGCCTCCAGACTTTCTCGGGCGTGTCGGCGAAGGGGTAGACATGCACCATCCAGCCGAAGAGCTGCGGCACGAACCGCCCACCGGCCGCATCGCAGTCGGCTTGGGTCAGAATAGATCCCTTCGGGCCGAACTTCGTCCAATCCGCGGTCGGCATGTTTTTCTTCTGCGGCAGGCAGATGTTCACGTGCGCGTGCCATTGTGCAATGCTCAAAGGAATCCGTTTATTCAAATCCTCCTCGCTCGCCCACTTGGGCGCCGTGAACATCGCCCCTTCCAATTCATAGCCGTCGGGGGTCTTCCGGTATAAGAGCGAGGTCGGCTGCTTCGGATCGAAGCTGAAGGCTGCCTTGAATCCATTCCACTTGCGCGTGAAGTGGTAATGCGGCTGTTGCAGGTTCGGCAGGAACGGTTCAAAGCCGGCATTGATGGCGGCGCGATACTCGCGATACGGCGCCAACACCTGTCGCAGCTGACGAAGGATGTCCCACGCCGTCGCCTGATCAGCCTGATTCGCCGGACGAAGGGAGGTCCAGCGGAAGTGCGGCCCCAAATGCGCATGAGAGCCGGCCATGGAGCTGACCGTTTCTGCCTCATGGTGCCCATGCAAGTGCTCCTCTTCCGCGTCGCCATGCGACAGCGGCTCCTGTGGGGCCTGCGTGGCATGCTTGCCTGAGCAGGAGATGACCAACAGAAATGCGAGGATCAGCGTCAGAGTCGGCATGCGGTGCAAATCCTACGGGGAATCATCGGGATTTTTCTACCCCCTTTCACGGAGCCCTCCGCGGATACGCCGTATTGACATCCCTCGAAGGCAGCCATATCGTCTCGCTGGCCTCAGTCGTGAGGAAGAGACGTGAGTCACCTCCTTGAGATCGCTGCGACGCTACTGGCCGGCCTCGGATTGTTCTTTGTCGGCCTGAAGGAGGTCACTCGTCAACTCACCACGATGGGCGGCTCTCGGCTCCGCGATCTGGTGACCCAGGCCAACGCCAACTCCGCTGCGGGGGCGGTGTGGGGCGTCCTTTCAGGCTTCCTCACACAGAGCGGACGGACGACGTCCTATCTCGTGGCAAGCCTCGTTCATAGCGGGGTCCTGCCTGTCCGCCGCGGCATGCCGGTGGTGCTCTGGGCCAACACCGGTTGTTCCCTCATGACCGTGGCGGCGCTCCTTCCCACCGAACCACTGATCTACTTGCTCGTCGGTTTCGCGGGACTATCTCTGGCATTCGAGTTTCCTTCCCGCTGGCGCATGGTGTCCGGAGCCCTCTTCGCGCTCGCGCTCATCCTTTTCGGACTCCTGCTGGTGAAAACAGGCTCGTCTCAGCTTCTGGCGATCTCCTGGGCCGCGACCCTGCTCGAGATCGTCGGCGATTCCGGACTCATTGCATTCGTCACCGGCGCGCTCCTCACACTGCTTGCCCAGTCGCACATCGCGATTATCCTCCTCGCGATTGTCATGGCCCAACCCGGCGCCTTCGCGTCGGACCATATTTTCATGCAAGTCTACGGCACCTATGCCGGCTCCGCCGTCCTGACGTATCTGCTTGGCGTAAGCTTCAAAGGCGTCGCGCAACAGATCGTAATGGCGCAGGCATTGTTTAACCTCGTGGGAGCGGCGCTCTTCGTCGGACTGTTCTACGTCGAGAAACTGACGGGCCTCCCCTTGGTACAGGCGGCAGCCGCTCAGGTGTCTGAACAGCTCTCCGTCCAGGCTGCGTTCGTGGCCATCCTGTTCAGTGTGGTCACCTCCGTGCTCCTGACGCTCCTGGCGAAGCCCTACCAAGCGCTCATCGCACGCTTTTGGCCATCCACGGAAGAGGACATGCTCTCGCACACCCGGTACATCAATGAGGACGCCCTGACCCAGCCGGAAACAGCCATCCTCCTGGCAGAAAAGGAGCACCTGCGGCTCGCCAAACGGTTTCCGCTGTACCTGGACACCCTCCGAACGGACCGATTGGTCAGCGGGCAGCCGGGGCCGTCGGTCTACCATGCCGCGTTTCTCGGCATCGGTGAGCGCCTCACGGGCTTTCTCCACGACGCCTTGCGAGGCGCCGCGTCTGTCGAACTCGCCGAAAAGCTCTTGAACCTCCGTAACCGTCAAGACCTGCTTGCGGTCATCGAAGAGGACCTGCTGCGACAATACGAGGCGTTGCGCGCCCGCCCTGGTGGCGCCAAGGCCACTCAACTGTGTGCGGCGATCGTCGAGGTCCTGGACACCATGTTGCAGACCACGCTTGCGGCCGCCGAAACCGGTGATCGCGACGAGCTGGCGCTGCTCGGCGCCATGACGTCGGACCGGGGCGAGATGATGGAGCAGATCCGCAAGAAGTATCTCGCGACCGAAGAAGAGGTGACGACGGAAGATCGGGCATTGATTCTCCACGTCACCCATGGATTCGAGCGAATCGCCTGGTCCCTCGGGCGGTACGGCGAGCTGCTCGCCCGAAGCGCGACACGGTGAGGAGGCGCCATCAATCTTCGCGATCGAGATCCCGGATGATCGTCCGGGACAGCACGACCCCCACGCCAAGTGCCACCACCACCATGACCAGCAGGCCTTGCGAGAAGAGGCGGTCCTGTTCGCTTTGAACCACCGATTCTTGCTCGCGCTGCTGAAACACCAACGACGCCTGCTGCTCGATCTGCTCGACGAGACTGTCTATTCGGTCGGTGAGGTCCCGATCGCCATCGTTGACGAGACGATCCACGGCCATGGCGTCCTTGGGGTTCCGGCGGTCATATTGAGCCGGCGCTTCCCGGTAGCGATGGCCGAAGCTTTCGTGCGACGTCCGTAATTCATCGACGGCAGACGGATCGAGAGACAGGGCCATCACTTCCCCTTTCATCCGGTCCAAGTGCTCCGTGACGAGACGCTCGTGTTGCTCGAAGGCCGCCAGATGCTTTTTGTATAGGTCCGTCTCTCGCCCACGAAGCAGCACGTTCTTCCATTCCTGAACCTGTTTCTTGAAATGGACTTTCGCGAGCCGGGCGGTATCCACGGCGTGCACGAGCAATTTCGCTTGCGAGAGCCCCTCGGCCGTGCGGCGGTTCGACTCCGCGAGATGGATCAAGCCGTAGACACCAGTCGCGACGATGAGGAGGCCCATCGTCCCGACGATCACCATAAGGCGCTTCTTGATGCTCGCCCTCAGGGCGTACGCAGTATGAGCGGTCATCGGGCTGTCCTGCTCCCTCTCCACCGGCTTGTTGTAGTACTCCTCCAATTCATCAAGAGTCCAGCCCATAATTCAGCACATGTCGACACTCCCATTTTCTCGCTCCCGCAACAATGGTCCGGAATTGGATTGGGGACCACTTCATAGTTTTTCTATTCAAGAAATTGGCTTCGTGCGAAGCTGACCGGGTGAGAACAGTTTGGGCGGCCGCGATGCTTAATGTGTTCATCGGAGGGGCTTCCGTAGCCGGGACATGGGTGTGTTCAGACCTGCAGGGCAATGAAGTGTATACCGACCATAATGGTCCCCGCTGTAGAGAATTCCAGCCAACGAACCCTACTGACATCGAGAAAAAGCCTTCAGCGAAGGCGCCACAGGCTCCCAAACGCAAGCCCTCAGATGCCGTCCCTAGCCCCCAGCGGCGGCCATCCGGCGAGCGTAAGACGAGTGCGATAGCGGAAGAAGACCTCAACCGAACAAGCTACTCAGAACAAGACTTGTTACGTGCCGTTGCATCCGGGAACAAAGGCAAAACCGAGTCAGTGTTGCGGGCAGGCATCAGTGCCAATGTCAAGGATGAGCAAGGACAATCGGCCCTGACCATGGCTGGTGCGCTGCCAAGTACAGACATTGCCGAGTTACTGATTGCTCACGGCGCGGACGTTAATTCCAGGAGCCACGACGGGGCGACTCCGCTCATGGCCGCTATTATGACTGGCCATAA
>DASPGL010000031.1:0-26325 GCA_035620635.1 Nitrospira sp.
CTGGTGGTCCATGCGCCGTTCGGCGGCCGTATCAACCGCGCGTGGGGGCTTGCACTCAGGAAGCGGTTCTGCGTGATGTTCGATTTCGAACTGCAAGCGGCTGCGACGGATAACGGGCTCGTCGTATCTCTCGGGGAGAAGCATAGCTTCCCGTTGGAGTCGGTGTTCGGCTATCTTCATTCGCATTCTGTGCAGGACGTTCTGACCCAGGCGGTGCTGCTAGCGCCCATGTTTGCGACCAGGTGGCGCTGGAACGCCTCCCGTTCGCTTGCTCTGCTCCGGTTTTCGAGGGGAAAGAAAGTTCCGCCTCAGATTCAACGAATGAAGGCCGAGGATCTCCTGGCCGCTGTCTTTCCGGATGCGATGGCCTGCCAGGAGAATCTCACCGGCGAACGGGTCGCCCGACAGATTCCTGATCATCCGCTGGTCACCGAAACGCTGCGCGATTGCCTGACCGAGGCAATGGATCTCGACGGATTTACGCGACTGCTCTCCCGGATTGAGGCTGGCGCCATCAGTTGTCTGGCCATGGACACGCCGGTTCCGTCGCCCTTCTCTCATGAAATCCTGAACGCGAACCCTTATGCCTTCCTCGATGATGCGCCGCTGGAAGAGCGACGGGCGCGTGCTGTGGAAATGCGCCGGACCCTTCCGGCTGAGCTGGCAGGGCAGGTGGGGGCGCTCAACCTCGATGCGATCGAGGAAGTGCAGCGGGAATGCTGGCCTATCGTCCGCAATCCGGACGATCTGCATGATGCCTTGCTGATGCTGGTGTGGCTGCCCGAGTCAGCGGTGGGCGACTGGGAGACGTTTTTCCCCTCGCTGGTTGACTCAGGCCGTGCTGGTCACTTTACTCCTCACCCCTCACGGTTCGACACGCTCACCGTCCCGAGCCATGCCGAGGGACCCCTTGCCCCTTACGGCGCAAGCGGGTGGGTGGCGACGGAGAATCGGGAACGGATCGAGGGATTGTTTGCTGGCGGTGACGATGTCGCTCTGGATTCGATCGTCCAGGGGTGGATGGAGAGTATCGGTCCGACGACCGTGCGGGAGCTCGCCGACCGTCTGCATCTCTCGGCTGAACAAGTGGATCGGGCGATGATCCGCCTGGAAGCCTCCGGCCAGGTTCTCCGCGGTCAGTTCCGCCGGGCGTCCCTTCACCCCTCACCCCTTCCCCCTCACGGGATTGATTGGTGTCACCGGCGGCTGTTGGCCAGGATCCATCGATTGACCATTGGGGCCTTACGCCGGGAAGTGGAGCCGGTTACGGCCGCTGAGTTCATGCGGTTTCTGCTCCAATGGCAACATGTGGCACCCGGTTCACGGCAACATGGAGAGGCCGGGCTCCTGGAAGTGGTCAGGCAGCTGACGGGGTTCGAGGCCGCAGCCTCCGCCTGGGAGTCGCAGATCCTGCGTCCACGCCTCGACAAATATGAGCCGGAACTTCTGGACCGGCTCTGTTTGAGCGGAGCGGTCGGGTGGGGCCGGCTCTCGCCCCATCCCAGGCTTCTGCAGAGCGGTGAGGCTGAGCGACGGCGGATCATTCCGACGAGCGTGGCGCCGATCAGTCTCTTCCTGCGAGAGGAAATCGGGTGGTTGCTGGCAGTGCATGACGGCACCGGTTCGGCAGAGTCAGGCCCTTCTGTCCATTTGAGTCCGGTGGCACAGGATCTGTCTCGCGTCCTGCACGAGAGCGGAGCGAGTTTCTTCGCAGATCTGGTCAGGGTCACCAGCCATCTTCCCGCAGAGGTCGAAGACGCACTCTGGGAGCTCGTAGCGGCTGGACTCGTCACGGCCGATGGGTTCGACAACCTCCGCGCACTCATAGATCCGCATCGGCGGCGCGCCGAAGGACGTGAGCGCTCGCGCAGGCCCCGGCATTCCGCAGGGCGGTGGGCGCTAATGCGACCGGAAAGGTCGTCAACCATCGAAGGTCATTCGTTAAGCCACTCTTCTTCAAGATCGCATTTGTCTACTTCATGCCTTCCTCCTTACTCCTCACTTTCTATTGAGCCCATCGCACGCCAGATGCTTCGCCGTTACGGGGTCGTCTTCCGTGATCTGTTGGCGCGGGAATCGCTGGTGCCGTCGTGGCGGGATCTCCTCGTCCAGTATCGGCGCATGGAAATGGCGGGCGAAGTGCGCGGCGGTCGATTCATCACCGGGTTCCCCGGTGAGCAGTTCGCTCTCCCTGAGGCAGTGGAATCGCTGCGGGCCATGAGGCGTGGTTCGACGGGGACCGCATCGTCCCAGGAGGTGAGGATTTCCGCCTCGGATCCTCTGAACCTGGTCGGGGTGATCCTCCCGGGCGCGCGCGTGCCGGCAGTTCCCGCGAATTACCTGGTGTTTCGCGATGGAGTTCCCGTTCGGAGCGGGATGGTGCGGGAAAGCGGGATTACGGACCGTCAAGCGACCGGACAATCCGGCCAAGTACCAGCCGGCTAGCCACTGGCGGTGCTTTCTGCCTCGATCGAGGATGGAATTTCCTGAGAGGATCAGATATAAGGTCGAGGTATCTGGACCTGGAAGACCCGCAGCAATGACACAGGGTACTGAAGAACCAGGAGACTGGCGGGGTTGGTCTCTGCTCGTGTGGGGAGCGGTGTTCCTGGCCCTCCCGTTCATCCTCTGGGCGACCTTCCCGAACAGAACGGTCGCGGGACTGTATCGGGATGCGTCAGAGGCTTGGTGGGCCCGGCAAGGCCTGTACACGGGGCCCGGCGGGATGAACTATCTCCCGCACTTCGCTATCCTCTTCACCCCGTTTCAGTTCGTGCCGCGTTTTGCCGGCGAGTTGCTGTGGCGGTGGGCTTCTGTAGGATGCCTGCTCTACGGGTGGTGGCGGCTCTCCTGCCTGGCCGACCCGCAGCGAAAGGGTTTGGTGTTTTTCGGATCGTCCGTTATCGCGATGGCGGCATGCGGCGATGCGTTTCGAAGCGGGCAGGCGAACACCATGTTTGCCGCGATGGTGCTGCTGGCAGCCTCGTACCTGATCCAGCAGCGCTGGTGGCCTGCGGCTGTGTCCTTGATGCTTGCCGTGGCCATCAAACCCCTGGGCATCGCGCTCGCCGCCCTCGTGCTGGTGGGCTACCGGCCGATGATCCGGCCGCTGGCGGTCTCCTTTGCCGGCTTTGTCATTTTTCCCTTCGTGTTCGCCCCGACAGACTATGTCCTCGAACAGTTCCAGGGAGCGTGGACCAACTTGGTGAACTGTTCGCTCGTGACCGAACACCGGTTTGCCGATGTGAACGGCATCCTGCGATCATTGGGGTGGGAACTCTCGGGTACCACAAACCAGGTGATACGAGTGGCGGCCGGCGGAACCACCGCTGTGATCTGGCTGGTCCTGTCGAAGCAACCAGGTCTGGTGCCGCGCGAATTCATTCTGCTGGCACTGGCCGTGTCCTATCTCATGTTGTTCAATCCCATGACGGAAGTAAACAGTTACGTCATCCTAGCGCCCGGCTTTGCCATTCTGGGCATGTATCTGATCGGCCGGCCGGGCGGACGCGTGCCCGGCGGCGCGATGCTGTTGGGGGTGCTCACCATTGGAATCTTCCCTGAGCTCATGCGGCGCATGGTTCCCCGCTTTGGTCTTTGGTGGGATCCGGTGGTCACGCTGGTGTGTCTCTCAGTTTTTCTCCGATATGCGTGCGGGAGCGGCCAGAAAGAAGGGCAACCCCTGGTGGCGAAGCTCGTGAGTGACCTGCCATTCACCAAGGATAGGATTGGCGCATGAGTCAAGAAGCCTGCGGGCCGACTCCGGACCTCTCCATCGTACTTCCCTGTTATAACGAGCAGGAAGTCCTGCAGGAGACCCATCGACGGGTCAAGGCAGTCTGCGGCGACCTCGGATGCACGTACGAACTGGTCTTTGTCAATGACGGGTCATCCGATCGTACGCTGGAACAACTCCTTGCACTGAGCCGCATCGACCCCACGGTGGTTGTGGTGAACTTGTCGCGGAATCATGGTCACCAGCGGGCGATTCTCGCGGGGCTCCACGTGGCCGGTGGCCGGCGTGTCGCGATGCTGGATGCCGATCTGCAGGACCCTCCCGAGTTACTGGCGGACATGCTGACGCTCATGGACCAGGGGGCCGACGTCGTGTATGCCCAACGCCGGAGCCGCCCGGGCGATGCCGTGGTCAAACGCGTGGCCTGTGCACTGTTTTACCGAGTGCTCGGAGTGCTCTCCGATGGTAAGGTCCCGCTCGACAGCGGTGATTTCCGTCTCCTGACCAGGCGGGTGGTCGGGGTGCTCTTGCAGATGCCGGACCGTGATCCTTTTATTCGCGGTATGGTTCCCTGGGTCGGATTCAAGCAGGTGGCGTATGCGTACGACCGGCAAGGGCGCTTCGCCGGCGAGACAAAATATCCGTTGAGTAAGTTGATGCGATTGGCACTGGACGGCATCACCTCCTGTTCCACGAAGCCGTTGGCGATCGCTGGGTGGTGCGGGTTGGCGGTCTCAGGGTTGGCGGCCCTGCTGATGCTCTACGCTGTTTGGTCCTGGCTGTTCCGGGGCATGACGCCGACCGGATGGACCAGCTTGATGATGGTTGTCACATTCCTAAGCGGCGCGCAGCTCATGGTGCTCGGAGTCATCGGCCAATATCTCGCGCGATTGTATACGCAAGCCCAGGGTCGGCCCCTGTTCGTCGTCGACCGTATCGTGCGCTCTGCTCAGTCCGAGATCCGCACCGAGGAGCGGTCTGCCATCGACGGGTCATCCTGACCGCCGGTGCCTCTCACTCGATCGTCGTACGGTAATCGATCAGTGCGAGGCAGGGAGAGCCAGAAGCGGACAGCGCGCTCCCCGCAGCACCCGTTCCGTCGTGCTTCCTCGCATCGTGTCGAGCAGCGAGTTGTGTCCCTCCGTTGCCATCACGATCAGGTCCACATCGAAGTCCGCCCCTGTTCCGAGAATCACATCCACGATGTTCCCGTGGCATTCCATGGTACGCCAGACGAGTCCCTTGCGTGCCGGATACGTGAGCGAGTGGAGGGTGGGGTCGTTCCCGACATGAACGAGAAGGCCGGTGAGCCGCTCGCAGCTCAGCGTCGAGGCGAGCTGGGCCGTGAGATCAACGGCGACCTGAGGATTGGGCTTGTCGCTTACAGGAATGAGGGCGCGCCGGAGTTTTGACTGCCCCGTGGCTTCTACCACGATTCCCTCGACGTGAGTCGGCACGAACAGCGTCGGGACGTGACTGCGTCGAGCGACCGGTTCCGCAACTGTCTGATGTTGCCACCGTTCCAACCCGTCGTATTGATGCGTGGCCATCACGAGAAGATCGGCAGGGTGCTTCGTCAGGTATTCAAGAATACCTGTGGTGGGATTTTTGGCGGTGGCCCTTGTGTTCTTAATCGAGAAACCCGTTTCGGCATCGGAGGTTCGCGTGGATTGAGACCGAGTGGCCTTCCACCGCTCCAGGATCGGTTCGACGCGGGGGAAATCTTCAAAGTCAGCGCGTCCCACCTCGGGATCGATGTGCATGATCGTCAGCTCGGCGCCAATGAGTGACGCGAGCTTGAGGGCGTGGACCAGGGCTGTGTGGCTATCGTCCGAGAAGTCTGTAGGATGGAAGATGTGCGTGAAGGGCAGCGTCGGCTTTGTTGACGGCGCGGTCATCTTGTAGGCTCTGGAATGGCAGCGCGCTATCGAGTAAATGGACGAGCTGTTTCCTCCAGCAGGGCCATCAGCGTCTCGGGCGAAGAGGCAAGCGGATTTCCCTCCAGAGCAAAGCGTGCCTGCGCGGCCGAGAAAAATGCTTGTTCTCGGTTGTGTGATACGCCCAACAACATCCCCATCGAAGCAAGATACTCCCCTCGTCCTTCTGCGAGATCCTGCGTCAGGTTGTCTCTATTGACGGTGACGAAGGCTATTGTGTGGGAGCCAGGTTTCAATTGCCCGTCTTCTGCAAACCAGCTCCGGCCGGATGAAGTGGTGCCGGTCACATTGGAGGTGGTGTCCGTGATCTGTTCAATGGTGGGTTTGATCGAACAACCGGTTGTCTGAAGCAAGGTTACCGCGCAGGCCAGAGCAGGAACCCAGAACACCTGTCGCATGGAGGCCTCCTTGATAATGAATGACGGCAGTCTGAAGACCGGTCGCCGCCCTCACTATAGCATAAGCGCTCTCAAGTTCACCCTGGGCCGGGCCGATAAGAACACCAGGTGGCTGCATCCAGCCGTTGAACGAGGAGACGTGAGTGGCCGGTCCAGGCCCTGGTCCCATCCGATTCCAAACGATTCTTCAACCTCACTCCGGCCTCCGGTACGGAGCCGCAACGATTTAATGCCGGAGTCAGTGCGATAGCCGTCTCCAACGACTTGTCCGGCCGCCCGAGCGTCACGACGGCGAAGAAAGACATCATCACGCTGACGGCGGATCTCGAATCGGATTTCCGGACAGCGAACTCCAAGTCCTCATATGACGCCGACGGCGCTGCGGTGAAGTCGATGCGAAATATGCCGAGTACTTCCTCAAGCAGGAGTTCGGGGTAACTGTGAACGGCGACCTGAACGAGCAGGAGCTGCGCGATCTCGATAAATTATTCCGCACGGTAGCGAGTATTTTCAGGAAGTTCTTTCGGAGGCAGGATGTGGAGGCGGTGGCCAAGACCGCCTGGTTGGTCGATCGGTTTGGAAGCTTGTCCTCGCTCTCCTGACTGGACGTGAGCATGGAGGTGGAGCGGTCGGTGACGGTCCTGGCGGCGAGACTTGCATTGGAGGTGGCTGGTCTACCCACGCTGCCGACGAACCAGGAACCGCAACTTCCTGTGACGACCGCTTCAATGCGTATCCCGGGTGGGGAGCCAGCGACGTCCGCGGCGATCCCGCAGCCGTCCACCGGTACTACGGCGCCCGCCCCGCTATCGTCGGCCGCATCAGCCGCAGATTCCACTGAAGGCACGCGGCTGAGTTCGTCGGTACAGGAAGCGCGACCGCCTGGTTCGCTCGTTCAATGGATCGTGGAGACCTTAAAAGAAACGAAGATGGAAGAACGCAAGGTTTGGAAGTATCTCCCGGACTTCCTTAAACGGCTGCGCCAGGATCTTGTGAAGGAGCTGAAGGATGGGCGGGAGCCGAAGGGCGGCAAAGACGAACATCCGGTGAATCAGATGCTGTTGCAAACGGGAGGTGGCGCCCTACTGGTCGCTTACCAGTCGTTCAGGCAAACCTCGATGGTCCTTTCAATCTGAAGCTGGACAGCCCCGCCGCCTCAGGGCTGGTGTCGGGAGACAAGGGGCGAGGCCGGGATTCCCGGCCTCGCCCCTTGTCGTGTCGGCTAATTGGTCCAGAGCCGCTGATACCATTTCTTCTCCTCGCCGACGGGCAGCGAGGCGAGATCCATGGAGCGCCGAATGTCGCCGATGTTCCAGCCGGTCAAATTCGCCAGGGTTTGGGCCTCGCGCTCATACCGTTTGCGGAGCTGCTGGCGGTAGGCGATGGCCGCCGGACATTCATCCTGACCCGTCCAGGGATGGCGGAGGATATAGCGGGCCTGGAAGTTTGCCCGATCCGATGTTTCCTGAAACATCAGGTCTTCCGGAAAATGTGTCGCATCGTAGCGGACGTGGAGGCGGGTCAGAAACACATTCTGCGCTTGAGGCATGAGGCCTTTACCCCGTGGTATGACGGCCGGATGGTCCTGCCAGAACACGCCCAGTCCGCGTAGTTCTTCGGCCGAGAGGGGATTTGCGGCGCAGGGGTCGCACCAGTTCATATCCCAGGTATATTCAAGGAAGACCCCGCGCTCGCTTTCACGTTTCACTTGCTGCGTGAACAGGTCCCGATAGAAGTCGCCGAACTTGTCTTTCACGTAGAGCGGGATCTCCTGCGCTTCCGGCAGGCGGACCGTCCGGTAGTTCGTGGACTCCACGCGGCCCTGTTTCGTAAGGAAGTAGATCACGAGTTCCTGAGTGCCGTCGGCGTTCACGGTGCCGAGACGAATCGGGAGCATGAATTTGGGGGATTCGAAGGCGATCTGGAGAGGACGGAGGTGGCTGAGGTTCAGCTTGGTCTGTTCGCCCAGATTCACCCTGGCCACAAAGAACTTCATGTTCTGCTTCAGATAGCTGTGCAAGACCGCTGATGCACCGTTGGGAATGCGATAGCCGTTCTCGCTCAGCCAGGTTTCGAGTCCGGCGCTTTCCCTGGCGGACAGGATCAGGATGTCGTATTCGCCGACGGTGTATTGTGCCTCAACCGTGACGCTCAAGGCGCGATCACGTTCCCCGACTGGTGCGGCGGCGGGCAGGGGGTCTTTGAGTGCTCCCATTTTTGACTCCATCCTCTCATAGCGGAGACAGGGGTTCTGGTCGAAGTATTCGACCAATCTCGGCGCGGAGTAATCGGCCAGGTGTTTCAACACCGCTGCCTCGCCGATGTGGATCTGATCCTTCTCCAGCACGGTCGGCACCGGCACGACCATGGCGAATTCCTTCACGTCACCTTTGAAGTCATTCGCCATTGTGATGACGGTCTTGTTGTCATGGCGGGCGATGACCACCTCGGACGCCTTGTTGAAAAGTTTTGTGTCGGCCTTGGCGACATAGAAGCCGCAGAAGGCGGAGGCGGAGTCGTTCCAACCGAAGAGAGCGCACAGAACGAACGAGACGCTGAGCACAAGAAGTTTCTGGAAAAGCCTGCGGGTCTTGTCGGCAAGAGCCCCAGCGCGCTCACCTACGCCCGGTGTGGAGGGGGAAGGAGTGCCTCGTTGGTCTCCCGCGCTCGCGCGATCCGCACGCAAGGTCGATCGCGTTGCTAAATTGAGGGCGGTGCTCGCCGCATGCGCGCACTCGGCGACCAATCGGGGCACCCCATGGAAGATGGGGAAACTCAAGCTCGGATGGGCGCCCGCTCGCTGCCACTCGCCGGGCAATAACCGGCCAAAGAAGAATGCGTCGGTATAACTGCTGTGACAATTCATGAGGTCCTCCTTGGTTGTGAAATGGACAATGGAATGGGCACAGGGTGGGAGAAGGCAAGAGAGAGTTCTCTGCTCGAAGGTTGAGCCCAAGTGTAACGAGCAGCTGGAAACAGATAGTCGAGCAGCGGTATCAGTGGCGAACAGAAGATCAGCCCCCACAGCGGGCCGTTGGGTTTGAAGCGCCAAAATTGGACGTAGAGAGCGGTCAATGAAACCATGAGCGCGAAGATGATCCGTCCAATTCTGGAATCGGGGGTGGTCTTCGGATCGGAAATCATGAAGAAGGCGAAGATGAGCAGCGCGCCGCTTTCAATCTGATGCAGCGGAATTGTGAGCGGATCGCCAAGCCAGAGCGCTCGCGTGATGAGTAGGCCGACATACAAGACGAGAAAGGCCAGGGTCACATCAGCCCGCGCGGCGCGTGTGACGACGAGACTGCCAAGGCAGGCGATCAGAAACCCGAACCAGGCCACCTGTCCCCATTGCCCGGGCGAAATCCAGCCGAGTCCGGTGGCGAGGATGACAACCAGCGCCAGATTGGTGGGATTGAACAGATGCTTATCCTTCCAACGAATGACGAACTTACTGCCGATGGCAATGAAAGACGCCAGGGCTGCAACAGCGAGATCGTTAGTCCGAAGCAGGAGACATAAGGACAGGGCCGAGATGAGGGGGCTTTTGGGATCGAACGATGACAGCTGATAGAAGCGAGTGCCGGCATATTGGGTCAGCAGCGCTGTACCGACAGTGAGGCTGACTTGCCAGGCCGAAACATCAAAATGCAACCAGAGGAGGCCATAGAGGAAGAGGGTGGAAAGGCTCGCGATCTGGTAGAGGCGGGGGTCGAAGGAAGAGAACCGGATCTTCAATTCATCAATTCGGCTGTCCGCACTCATTCGGCACCTCGTGAGTAGAAGGGCTATCGGGTCCTACACACGGTATGGCGCCAGGAGGGGGATCCTTTCACGAGCTTAAATTCTTGGTGTATGCGTCACATCTGCGGGACCCGTCGACGTGCAGGTGCCCCGTTGGCCTCCGGTGCTCGCGCGCAGTGGAAACCAATCAGTGCACCCGTTCTTCGCCATCCGAAATTATGGAGCCTAGGGGACTGGCTCCGGCAACGCCGATGCTTGTCCCGCTGTGTCCAGGGTAGGTGAGAATGTGCACGCTGTCGAGCCAATCATGGATGCTAGCCTGAATGACGAGTGAGGCAGCGTTGACAAGTGGTTGCGCAAGCACAAGAATCGCGCGCATGAAGTTGTCCGCCAGAAGTGCAAGCAGTGACGTTCTGGGTTTTTTGGTATGCGAGGGATTGTGCTTTCAGCGGAAATTCAGAATGTCCCCGTTCAAAGGTGTCTGTCAAATCCTGGCACCTCAGTCTTGCATTGCGACATTGAAAGATAGAGGGAAGGCCTTCCCTGCTGAACATGCGCGGCTGCTCGCGTCCTCTTTGACCTTGACAGCGTATCGGACGACGGCCATCCGGTTGTTGATTATTTCAACAATGGAGTGAGGCTATGGCCACGTGAACTTCAGTGTGCCGTCTGATGTCAAGGAAGCGTTCGACAAGATGTTTCGTCGCCAGAACAAGAGCGCTGTGTTGACGGATCTTATGCGGCAAGCCGTCTATGAACGGCGGAGGCGGCAGCGGCACGCCCGGGCGATTGATAAACTGTTGACGTTGCGAAAACGAGTGAGAAAGGTGACGGATGCGCTATTCGCGCAGCACGAAGACGCGGTAGACCGTGACGATGGTGGTGCTCGACGCGAGCGTCGTGGTGAAATGGATCTTCCCCGATCGCGCAGAAGAATCACACTCCTTCCAAACCCTCCACATCCTCCAGGCCATCAAGGAATCCCGTATCTTAGTCGTTCAGCCTCCGCACTGGCTGGCTGAAGTAGCAGCCGTCACTGTGCGCTTGGATCCTCTGCGGGCTCGTCAAGCTGTGGCACTCCTGCATGCGTTGGAATTCCCCATGGTGCGACCACCGACCTGTACGAGAAAACGTAGGAGCTGTCAGCCTCACTACACCGGTCTGTGTTCGATACGTTGTATCAGACCGTGGCATTGACCGAATCTGGCGCGATACTGGTGACAGCCGATGATCAATATTAATTATCGGAAGGCCCATAAGGCCGGGCGGATTATGCGATTGCAGGAGTACAGTCCAGCCTCCTTCGCAGGAGAACACATTCGGTGAGCTTCCCGCCGACTGAAGAACCGGTCTGCGGCCCGAGACGCGGTAGCATGGAGGAAGGTTCCAGGAACCAATGATTGCTGCAAGAGGGGCGTTCACCCTCTACGGCAGGCCATTTCCCACAGGACGTGATTGAGGCTCTCCGGTTCAATAGGAGACCAACTGGCTTCGCTCCCGTATGACGCGACCCGTCTCCCGGTTCCCATATGACCGTAGAAATCTGTGAAGGCCAGCAGCCGCATGCGGTTGCCCATACAATCGAACTGCTTCGTCAGCGTCGTCGAGTAGAACCGCATGGGTGACCGGTTCCCCTGCATCCATTTCCAATCGATCAGCGTCACCATCGTGGCCAGCTGACCGTCCCGTCGAAGAGTCGAGAGATCGATATAGACTGTCTGGAGACCGTGGGATTGATGGTGTGCGTCCAGCGCGACCCATTCCGCTAACGCCTGGACGTGGCCGAGCAGAAGGAATGTAAACAGAGCCCATGAAAAAGAGTGGCCGCATATGCGCAACAAACAGGACATTGCATCCCTCCGAAGCCGTTCATTCTAGGAGGCCTCAGAACGATGTCGCAAGGGAGTGGCTCTGAATGGAACTGGTATTTGGCCGACGCAGGAGAGATTAGTGAGCTGGTCTCATGAGGACCTGCGTCTGCGTCGCTAAGGTGTGTCGAGGAGGCGACGCTCCGGTGAGAAGTCGGCAGGGGAATCCGGTTCGAGAGTCGTTCCCAGCAGGAGTCGTCCGAGGATGAGCGTAGTGAAGATGAAAAGGCTGCTCTCCAGCCATGCTGTGAAAGACTGTGCACCGATCATCACGCTGGTGAAATTGAAGAGCCACACCCCGACGCCGAGCAGGGCCATATGCGCGAGTTGCATCGCGCCTGTGACGCGAAGCGCAATAGCGACCCCGATCCCTCCCGTGAGGAGAGCGAGCAGGGGATAGGCGATCCGATCGGTTTCTGGCGTGACTCCATTGAAGGCCAACAGAAGCGCCGACAGAAACGTGATTCCGTAGACGATGACCACCCCACGGGCAATGGCTCTCCATGGCATGGCGCGAAACGACGACGGCATGGAAGAGAGACTACGGGGCTGAACGGAGGAATCGCTATCCTACGGAATGGGGGGAGGCGCTGGAGACAGGGATTAACGGAGGAGACGCTCTGTGATTACTCCTCGTTCGGTTTCAAATCGTGGGGAGCCGGTATGCCCCTGGGCTACCGCTTTTCAAACCGCCAGCCAGAGCCGTAGGGACTTTCATGATGGAGCGGGGTGTACGGGCTGGCGGGAGCGTACCGATGGCCGGTCCAGTCAAGGTCATAGGGATGCGCGGTAAACCGGCTTCGATCGCGGCCTTCCTGGGTAGAAGAAGGCAACGAGGCGAACGCCTCAAAGTTCGTGGCTGAGGTGGGGCTGTAGGGGTTGCCGTAGGGTCCCCAGGGATCGACGATGATGTTTCCCGAGTCCGGTGGACTGACCGGCTCCGGGAGGCCGGCGGGTGAATCCTCCTCAAGCTCGGTGGCCTTCACGTCGTCAGTCGTCTCGGCCTGAGCCGTCAAGGGAAGCAGCACGAGCATGCCGGCGAGCAGGAGTCGCATACGTCATATCCTGGATTGGCGACACCATAACGCTCAGAAATGGAAAAGATCAAGTGCTGTTGGGGAGCTGGGAGATCACTCGTCCAGGCTGGGACGGAGGATAAAACGTCCGTACATGACGGCAAACAGAAGGTAGGCACTACTCCAGGCGGTGGCCGCCAGGCCGAGCACGGTGTTTGTTGAGAGGCCGGTCGTCGGTCCGAAGACGCGCAGGAGGGCACCGAGGTTCGCGAGCAGATAGATCATGACGGTCACTGTGTCGGCGTGACGCGCCCGTCCCGTGTGGCCGAGGGTAGCGCGGGTCATGATGGCCAGGGTCATGGATCCCACGGCCCCGGTCGTCAGCGCGTGCACCGCATCGGGTGGCGGCAGGCCCAGTCCGAGTATCGCCGTTCCCAGTGCGAGCATCGACAGGACCACCCACCCGTATCCCAGATGAAGGATCAGCACGAGCGGCTCGTGCCACGTCAACCAACCGCGCCAGCGCACGAGGCGGAGCAGATTCATCGCCCCTGCCGTGGTCATGAGCCAGCCGGTGGCTGTCGCCTCCGGTTGAACGATCCACGACACTGCGGCCAGGCCCGCGAGCACGATCGACAGCCTATCAACGTGGGAAAAGGACGGTGGTTCTCCGGAGATGCCCTGGCCAGCCATGTACTCACCGGTGAAGGCAGGGGTGATCCGCCCGCCGATGAGCGTCAGCAACATCATAATGAACGCGAAGGCCATGCGCTCCGGGAGATCCGTCTCCGTACCGCTGAGCGACATGATGTGAAACAGGATATTGGCGCTGGCATATAGCGTGATCAGGACTCCGATCGGCGAGCGATCCCAGGTCTTCGCAGCCGCGATCTCTCGCCAGACGATCGCGGCTAGGAGAAGCAAGAATGCTCCGTCGACCGCGACGATCACGAATGGGGCAGGCCAGGGTACGGCGATGACCAGACGCCCTGCCAGCCATACGAGCAGCATGAGCAGTAAGGGCGTCCCTCTGACCGGAGGCCGGTCGGTCCAATTGGGGATGGCCGTCAGCAGGAAGCCGCTCATCACGGCGGGCAGAAAGCCGAAGAGCATTTCGTGGACATGCCACTCCCGCGCGGGGTAGAAGAAGGACGACCCTCCGGCTCTGGAGAGAATGAGAACCCAGGCGGGAACCGCCAGCCCTGCGAACAACGCAGCGGAGAGAAAGAACGGACGAAACCCGTAGGAGAGAAACGCCGGGCCCCGATAGGTCGGAGGCCCTGTTACCGCTTCGGACATCCAGTTATCTCACTTCTTGGAGCTTGATCAGATTTGTGCCGCCAGGCTGTCCCACTCTCGTCCCTGACAGGATCACGATGTTCTCGCCGGTTCTGACCAGCCCCTCCGCCTTGATCCGGCGTTCAGCCTCGTCCATCCGATCATCGGTCTGCTCAAGCGGCGGCATCGTATAGGGGCGAACGCCCCAGTAGAGAGCCATCTTCATCCGGACCGGTTCGAACGGCGTGAAGGCGATGATTGGCGCGGCTGGCCGTTGCTTGGAAATCAGGCGAGCGGTCGAGCCCTGCTCGCTGAAGGCGACGATGGCGCTGGCAGCAACCGTCCTGGCCGCCGAAGCCGCTGCCGTGCAGATGGCCTCCGGAAACGAGTGGTGGTCGGAGTCGGGTTGAGGCTGACGCGTGACGTCCGGATCCGTCCCTCCCTCCGCGACCTGAATGATGCGATCCATGACCCGGACGGTTTCAATCGGGTGTGCGCCGATGGCAGTCTCTGCCGAGAGCATCACCGCATCCGTCTCGTCGAAGACGGCGTTGGCGACGTCCGACGCTTCAGCTCTGGTGGGGCGCAAGGACTGCGTCATCGACTCCAGCATCTGCGTAGCAGTGATGACGAGGCGGCGCCGGCGGTTGGCTTCCGCGATGATTCGTTTTTGCAGCACCGGCACAGCCTCCGGACCCAGTTCGACCCCGAGATCCCCGCGTGCGACCATCACACCGTCCGCCTCATCGAGAATGGCATCCAATGACGCGACGGCTTCGGCGCGTTCAATTTTCGCAATGATCGACGGATCCCCGCCGTGTGTGGCCGCCACCTGCCTTGCTGCCGCAATGTCCTCAGGGCCTCTCACGAACGAGAGCGCAATGTAATCTACCCCCTGTGCAACGCCGAATCGAATGTCTTCCCGATCTTTGGCAGTGAGGGTTGGTGCGCTGACCGGGGTGCCGGGGAGATTGATCCCCTTATTGGAGGCGATGCTGCCGCCGCTGATGACAGTGCAGTCGATGCGGTTGCCGGCGACGCGATCGGCCACCAGTTCAATGAGGCCGTCGTTGATGAGAATTCTGGCGCCTGGTTGAAGATCGCGCGCGAGGTGTTCATAGGTGACCGGGATTTCCGGAACGGGAACGGCAATATCAGGGTGTGCTCCGGATTTCCCGTCGGGTGGTACTGGCCCGGCCAGTATGCGCACTGTTTGTCCGGCTTGCACCTCAATTCCGTTCCCCGGCAGTGAGCCGACGCGAATGCGCGGCCCCTGAAGGTCCTGGATGATCGCTACCGCCGCGCGGCGACGATCTGCTGCGTGACGGATCGCTGCAATCGCGGCCGCGTGGGAGGCATGGGTGCCATGGGAGAAATTCAAGCGGGCCGCATCCATGCCGCTGTCGATGAGCCGGTCCAACAGTTCGGGCGAATCACTCGCCGGTCCGATGGTGCAAACAATTTTGGCCTTACGCATGGGGACTGTCTCGCCACTGACCAGGTACGAGCGAACTCTCGCAAGGCAGGCCGAACCATTTCCGACGTCCAAGACGGTCAACGAAAGTATGGGCAGGTTACCACAAATCCACTCGGATTGTGGTCCGATGGAACTGTGGTGTCTGCGTTACCGTTCTCACGACAGTCTCATTGCGGCGAGGCGTTGACCTTGGTTCCCTCCTTTACCGGCGGGTCGATCGTGATGTTCGGACCCTGGACTGTGGGCAGCAGTCCTGCGCCAGGCTTTTCCAATACACGTTGGTCGTGTTGGTTGCTCGACAGATTCTGCGTCACGTGGGCATCGTCGAAGGCTGCGGCATCGGCAAGCGAGCGTTCTCCCGTTGCATTTGTCTGGCCGGGATCGTTCGCGAGCGCCTGTCCTTTGACGGGATCGATTGCATTGCCCATAGGATAGCCTGGGTGCTTCGGCAACATACTCGGATTGGCGAGCGCACCTGTGATTGCCAGCGGTACGATGGCCGCTGCTGTCGCGGACATAAGCGAGGTCTTCATCATGAAACCTCCTTTGTGTCAGTGGTAAAAATATCAACCCCCTGCAGTAGGCCTTCGCGAGGGCCCAAGGAGGCGGATCCGTGAGAAAGGGATGTGGGACAGGGAAAGACTGTCTACCCCGCCTTCATGGGATACCTCGTGAACTACGTTCAGCATCGCGCCCATAGAGATGCTGAGTCAAGCGGGCAGGACCTGTTCAGGGAAGACGGTGGAGCCGCAGGCACGATCGGGTGGTCTGAAGGGAACTCGATCGGGAGTAGACAAGTCAGTTTCGTTTTCGCGGTCGCCGAGGGAGGTGAGCGAGGAACGTGGCGGCCGAGCTGCGTTTCAGGGAAGCTGAAGGCCGAGGGCGAAGGTGGCGGTGTAGCCGTCCGTGGTCGCTGAGGGAGCCAGCATGAGCTGACTGCCGCCGCGCCAGAAAATCCCGTCATGCCGGTTTCGCGAGACGCGCGGACCTCTGCCGGCGTACGGTGGAGCGGCATGGACCAGATCGGTCAGCTCGTCGCTGAAGTACCATTGCGACGTGAATTCGAAACTCCGCCGGGCGACGGATGCCGTGCGAATTTTAAAGTGAATATGCACCGTCCGTCCCGAATACCACCCCGGATACACCGTGAGAAACCGTACCTCGCCGCGCGCGTCGGTTCTCTGGTAGCCGCGCAAGAACTTCCGTCCGATGGTATTGAAGCCAGGATCGCGTACGTCGGAATACACGCCCTGCGCATCGCAGTGCCAGACGTCCACCTGGGCGTCAGGCAGCGGCTGGCAGCCCTCTGAGCGGACGCGCGATACCTGCACCGTAAGCGCCAGTGGTGTCCCCGATTTGACCAGCCCGTCGGCCGGATCGGAGCGAATGTCGGACCGGTGCAGACGTTCCTCGACGAAATAAGGACCTTCCGTCTGTTCAGGCCGGACCACGCAGGGGAGTTCGTGTGTTCCAGCCACAGTCTGCCGACGGTCTGGGTTGCCGGTCACCAGCCAGGCCGTACTTGTGGCTCCCAGCAGGAGCACGAGTTCGCGGCGGGAAAGGAGGCATCCGATCGGTCTGTCTTCGTCTCTGGTCATGAGCGGATTCCTTTCCGGATCCGAAGGGAAGCCAGGCCCGCTGTCTGGCGCTGGATCCTGACGTATGAGCATAGCAGATGTGCCGCCATTTCATCAGCTGCTCTCCGTGCCTTTGGCTTATGCTGGTTGGTAGCACCTGTTCTTCAGCGACGGGGACGATGCTCTCCGAAGGGGAGGCAAGCCGTTCCGGATGCGCCGCGCCCTCCGGCCTGGCGGCATATCTTAAGGGAGAGGCGTCCGGCGCGCACTAGCCAGTCGAATCGAGATCATAGTAAAGTCACCACGTAGGGACAGAAACGGTGAGTCTCCTCCTGCTGCGTGGACCCAGGCAACGCATCGTTTTCCCCACCGGTACGGAATGATGAGATCATCACATCGAAAGCCTGTGCTGTATCCGTGGATGGAGCGATTCGTCGCGCGATGGGTGTGCACCGAGGGCAATGGTGAAGGGCTGGCTCGATTCCTACTACATGTTCCCCGTCGTTGGCACTGTCACGGCGACACTACTGGTTCTGCTCCTTCTTTCCGTCTGGCGTACAACTCATCGCAAATTCATCCTCAGCGCGCTCTTGTTCCTCTGCGCCCAATACATGCTCTGGCGCGGTGTCTACACCTTGAATACGAACAGTCTTGCCGGAACGCTCATCAGCGGAACGATGTATCTGGCCGAACTCTACAACCTTGTCCACATCGGAATTTTTGTGTATCAATCCTGGGAGCCACTGGAACGGACCGTCTCTCCTCTGCGCCGTACGCCGACCGTCGACATCCTGGTCCCGATCGTCAACGAGCCGTTGTTTATTCTTGAGCGGACGCTCGTGGGTTGTCTCGCACAGGACTATCCGCGCGAGCACGTCCAGGTGCATGTACTCGATGACGGAAGGCGGGATGAGGTCAGGCAGCTGGCGCTCTCCTTCGGTTGCCGTTACCTTCGTCGCCCCGATAGCGGCGTCCAGGCGAAAGCGGGCAACCTCAATCATGCGATCGCGCGGTCGAGGGGAGAGTACGTGGCGGTGTTCGACACCGACCACGTCCCGGTTGCGGTCATTTCTGAAAGAAACACTTCCCTACTTTGATGATCCCAAGGTCGGCATGGTCCAGACGGCGCATCATTTCTATAATCGGAATATTTTCCAACGGACGTTGCGCCTTCAAAACATGTTTCAGGACGAACAGCGGCTGTTCTTCCGAATCCTTCAGCCCGGACGCAACCGTCACAACAGCGCGTTCTTTGCCGGCAGCAGCGGGTTGTTTCGACGCAGCGCCCTAGCTGACATCGGGGGTGTCAGACCCGAGACCATTGCGGAGGATTTACACACCAGCCTGCTGGTACACGCGAAAGGCTACCGGTCGTGCTATGTGAACCGGGTGCTTTCATCCGGGCTCATGCCGGAGACTCTGGCCGGCTATTTGAAACAGCGGATGCGCTGGGCGACCGGCGCGATCCAATTGCTCTTCCACGCGAATCCGCTGACCATTTCAGGCCTCACACTGGCTCAACGCGCCGACTATCTGGGCGCGGTGCATTACTTTCTCTTCGGGTTTCCCCGAATCGTCTGCCTCGTCGCTCCTCTGCCATGGCTCTACTTTGATATTCCGGTCCTGCGGGCCGATCCTCTCACACTCATCCTGTTCTTCTTCTCCTATTTTCTCGCGTCCCTTCTGACGATCCGGGCCGTGACCAAAGGGATGCGCAGCCCGCTGTGGTCCGACATTTACGAAACGATGCTGTGTTTTACGGTGACCAAAGCGGTCTTCGGCACGTTCCTGGCCCCCGGGAGGCCACGGCCCTTCGTCGTCACGCCAAAAGGAGAACTGGTGACGCGCCCGCCGCTGCTGAACCGACTGGTTCGCCCCCACTTGATTCTCTTCGGGTTGCTGGCCGTGGGATTGGTGATTGGAACAACACGAGCCTCGGCGTGGGGGATCTCCTCCGGCATGATGCTCTGTCTATTCTGGGCGGGCACGAATCTGCTATTGCTCGGTGCTACGATCTCTACGGCCCATGAGACGCCGCTGCGGCAACAATATGTTCGGGTCCCATTCCGTGTTCCCTGTGAAATTCTGGTGAGGCATCGGTGCGTACGAGGAACCACGGTGGATCTCAGTGAACAGGGAGCGCTCGTGACGGTGCCTGAACCGATCGAGGCCCCTTCTGAAGGGCTGACCGTCAGGCTTCAGCCGGCGATGGAGCCCGCGCTGTCACTGCGCGGCTGGGTCGTCCGTCAGGAATCCGAGAGGACGCATCGATGCCATGTCGGACTCCAGTTCGCTGAGATGTCCGCTGAGACCCGCCACACATTGATCAGGTTGATGTTCGGCTCTCATCTGGCCTGGCCTGTCAGCGAACCGGCGAGACCAGGTCTGTGGTTCAGTCTGAAAGGTATTCCGAAGGGTATCCTGGCCGCCTATGCTCCGCTCAAGCCGAGCCGTCGGCGAACCCCGCGACTGTCTTACCGGCAGACCTGCCGGCTTCAAACAGGAGAGGGTGAAGCAGAGGGCATCCTTCGAGACATTTCCTACACAGGACTTTCGCTGTGGACCACGATGTCCTACACACAGATCCCCAGTATCGCGCTGCTCCGGTTTGGTGCCATCACGCTGAAGGTACGCCCGCGCCGATCCGTACAAGAGAAAGAGGGGTGGCTTATCATGTGTTCAATCGAAAGCGTGGAGCAAGAGGAAGCCGACTGGGCAGCCCTCTTCCGTGATTGTTGGCACAAACACTCCTCGGAGTCTATGCCCCAGCCCGCGTGCTAGAACTGCTTCACTGCGCGAGGTGTCGGACATTCCCCGGGTGAATGCTGCTATACTGGCCCCGCGCGAGAATGCCCGGGGTGACAGCGATGGATCGTGCCATTCACAATTCCGGAACGCCGATGTGCCGGGTGGCTTGTGCGCTTGTCGTGATGGTCTGTTATGCCGGTCTGCCTGTGTCTCTGAGCGTGGCACAGACAACTCCTGCTCCGGCCAATCCTCAGAACCCCTCCACGCAGAGCCTGCAAGCCGGCGTCGAGGGCACGCCGTCGCCGACGCAAACTGCCACTTCAGGACTGCTCCCCTCGACAGCAGCGATCCAGGGAGCTACCTCGATTGCCAGCTCAAGCCGTCCAGGATCACTGCGTTCGGCTGGGCGTGGTTTGCCCGGTATGCAGGGAGGTCCCCCGATCAAGGGGACATCGGGATATCAGGACCCTGCGTCGCGTGTGATGCGCCCCCCGACACTCGGCCCCCTGCTGTGCGATCCACTGGTCGATGGTTTGTGCGATTGATGAGGAATCGATTCGTGCGCGGAAGTCAGCCGTGGTCTGCTAGAATACTGGCGCGCCCTACGTGTCAAGCTTGGCAGAAACACTTTTGACGGGGTTCAGCGCATGGAGATAGACAAGTCAGACGGACGTTTGGTGCTGATCGGATGCATCTCTGCGGGCCTCGGTGTGGCGTTCGGGGCATTCGGAGCACATATGCTCAAAAACATCCTCGACCCTTCCATGCTGGCCGCCTACGATACCGGAACTCGATATCAGATGTTCCATGCTTTCGGGATGATCCTGTGCGGTCTCGCGGTTCGTGTCCACCGTGATCCCCGGATGGCCCTGGCCGGCTGGATGTTTCTAATAGGGACGGTTCTCTTTTCCGGCAGTCTCTACGGTATGGCACTCCTGGGAATGCGCTGGCTCGGTCCCGTGACCCCGGTCGGCGGCCTGATGTTTATCCTGGGGTGGGCGCTGTTTGCGTGGCGTGCCTGCCGTGCTCCCACTCTGTTCAGTTCCGGTCAGGGTTGACAGCCAGCCGTACGTTTTCCTGTGATGGAACCCCATCCTCCGCTGTTGTTGACGAAGGACCCTTCAATCCTCGTCCCGTCCTTTAGAAAGAGCAGACTGTCCTCCTGAATGCGGCCGTCCTGCTCCCATCGAAGATAGATGCTATCGCCGAGGACGACGGTTTCAACCGGGAGGGGGACATTGGCCGGGACCTGTCCTTCCGGAGGGAAGAGCAGGACGATTTTCTGTTCACGGTGATTCTGGTGGTTATGGATGACCCATTGCCAGGTCCCGCAGAGACGTGACAGCCCCCAGGCCTGCCGAATCCGGTCTTTCCATCGGTACAGTTCCCACCAGGCGTTCGTCGCGCGTTGACTCGCCTCGAAGGCCACACGATTCGCCGCCAGGAGCAGCTGTGTTGGGTGTGATTGGGATGCCGGCGCCGCCGAACCTGTTTTCTGGTGCTCTTGTAGAAAGTGAAACAGTGCATGGAGCGATGTGATCTGACTGCTCTGCTTCATCCAGTCCTGCCGTGTCGTAGAAGGAGGCGTCGTCGTTTCGGTCACAGGCGGTCCTGCCTGCTCTCCCGTCTTGGCGATCGAATCAGCCAACTGCCAGGCCGAGAGCGCCGCCATCAGTTGATGGACGGTGCGGGACAAGTCCGCGAGGCCCAGCTCCTTGACCGATTTCTCGGGAAGCCCTTTGGCCCCCAGTGTGGCGGCCGCGTCCCGCAAGCCAAGCGATGGACCGATCGTGGTGGCGAAGAGCGCCATGGCTGCGGGATTTGAATCGATCGTGGCAAGTCGGGCGCCATGACCGGCGACCACGTCAGACAGCCGCGCGGGCGAGATCGACTCCGAGGCGCTCGCAGGGGATAGGGCACGGGCACACAGCGCGAGCACAAGGCCAGAGACCGTGGCGGCTTTCCGAAGGGCGGCCCGGTCACGCAGTGGCATTCCAGAACTCTCTTCGGTCACGCTCGCCGGTGAGAGATGATGACACCATCCTGCCCGGCTCATGTTCCCTGAAAACAGGTTTTCAGGAACGTCGCGGTTCGTTCCCAGGCCAATGCGGTGGCCTCACCCCTAAAGGCCTCCGGTTTCATTTCGTTGCAGAAGGCATGGGGAGCGTCGGGATAGTAATGGATCTCGACCTGTTTCCCGTACTCGGCCGCGGCGGTCCGCAGCTGTTGCACATCCTCGTCGGTGGCCCACGCATCCTTGCCGGCCTGATGATACAGAATGGGCGACGCGAGAGATTGCATCAATTCCCGGGGCCGGACCATCTTCCCGTAATAGGAAACCGCCGCGCGCAGACGCTTACGGCGACAGGCAAAGAGGAGCGCGCATGATCCGCCCATGCCGTAGCCGACCACGCCATGGATGTTCCGTTTCGCCAGGACCCGCGTGTTGAGATATTCACAGCACGAATTGATGTCCGTAATGACGTTGGCGTCGTTCTGTTTCTCCAACAATGCGGCGGCGACCTCGTCACTGGCGGTGACCATGCCTCCCAGCCGACCGTAGAGATTGGGGATGATGACGAAGTAGCCCTCGCAGGCCAGACGGGCGCCGAGGTCTTTCATCTGTCCTGTGAGCCCCCAACGGTCGTGCAGAAGGACCAGTCCAGGATAGATCCCTTTCTCCTGTGGCCAGAAGAGCAGGCTGTCGATCTGATGTTCTTTCGGCATTCTGGTTTTGAAGTAGGGATCCACCATCTGGTCGGTATGAGTTGGGATGGGGACTCCGCTCGGAAATCGAGCGGTTCCCGTACCGATCTGCTTCAATGTGAATGGTGCAGGTGTGGTCACGGCGGTGAGGTCTTTCCCAACGAATGTTAAGACGGATCGATGGAGTGACGACCGGGGAGTGGCTCCTTGCGGTGTGCGACCGCGCCTCGTTATCAAAATTTACTATAGGGAGCCTTTCGCGGGAATGTCAATCGAGCCGTTGACCGGCGGGAGCTGCCGCTTTAGAGTACAGGGATCCAGCGGGGGAATGCTATGGAGAGGAAGCCCGTCGGTATGGGGCTGATCGGTGTGGGCCGGCATGGCCTTCGCTATGCTCGGCACATGATGGAGGATCTTCCGACGGCGTCTCTCAAGGCTGTTTGTCGGCTGCATCCAGAGCGCGGCCTTGACCTTCCAGGTGCCGAGTCGGTCAGGGTCTACGGGGAGGCCCGATCGCTCATTGCCGACCCGTCTGTCGAGGTCGTCGTCGTTGTCACTCCTCCCATCTTCTCACGCGACATCTGTCAATTGGCGATCGCCGCGCATAAGCCGGTCCTGGTCGAGAAACCTCTGGCGACCAACGCGAGTGACGCACGGGCTATAGTCGAGGCGGCCCGTGCGGCTTCGGTTCCGTTGATGACCGGGCAGACCTTGCGGTTTGATTCGACCGTGCTGGCGTTGAAAGCCCGCCGGCATCTCGTCGGACGGTCGAAGCGCCTGGCCCTCACGAGTCATATCGAAACGAGAGCGACAGGTCCTGATCATGCTGACGGCTTTGGGAAGCGGGGTGCACTCCTTGAAATCGGTGTCCACATGCTCGACCTGGTTCGCTTTTTGACCGGTGAGGAGGTGCGAGATGTTCGCTGCACCATGGACCCTCTACCTCCGGCCTTGCCGGAAATCGTTGCATCGGCCCAACTTGAGACTCGTGGGGGAACTCTGTGTTCCCTCGACGTTGCCCGTGTACCGGAGGGGCGTGTCGGGCGGGCCGAATGGATCGGATCAGAAGGGGTATTGGAGGCCGATTGGATCTACCGTCGTCTCCGTTGGCAGGGGGGTGTCGATGTCGAAGAATGGGAAATCGCTCCGTCGCACACGGTCCCTGCCGCGCTCGCGGCATTTCTCCAGGCGGTGGAGACCGGTGCGCCCGTGCCTGTCACAGGAAAAGACGGATGTCGCGCAGTAGAAATGGCAGAGGCCTGCTACCGGTCTGCGGAGGCAGGCGGCGCACCCGTGACGCTTCAAGAAAGAGGCTAGGGTTCCGCCACGATGTGCGTGTCGGTCTCCTCGACGCCCTCAATCGCATGAATCTTCGTAATGACCACATCGGAGAGCGCGCGCTCATCCTGCACGCTGATAAACATGAAAATGTCCGGGCGCCCGAAGCAGGAGTGTGCCTGCTCGACTCCGGGAATCCGTTTCAACGCCGCGACAACATCTTTGGTTCGTCCCGCTTTGACTTTGATGAGGATGTAGGCTCTGGTTGCCATGTGCCCCTCCGTTGTCCCCGATGTTCAATGCGTATTGGTGAACGCTCAATCCAGCATGATTCAACGCCCTGCTCCTCCCGGTATCGCATTTCGATGAGACGCATAGACTTCGTGAAAATTCTGTCCTCGTGAGGCGAGTGCTTGCTCGCCATTCCGTACCAGCTGCATGAACCGCTGGAAATCTTTCACGGTGAGGTTGAACTGGCCGAGCCCCTTCTCCAGGGCCTGGAGTTCCGCGAGCGGCATCAGGCGTTCCGCCTCGGCGATTGCCTCCAGCACGTCGGCTGTCCATCCGTGGGAACGGAATTGATTCAGGATGTCGGTGGCGCGGTTAGCCTGCTTGCGCACGACGGCACGGCGCACGAACTCCTGCAGCGAGCTGTCCGGACTCTTCGTGAACGCGGACTGGAACTGGATCACGGACTTGATAATGCGATCGGCCTCTCGAGTGCCTTCCGGGGGGAGGACCTGTGCCTCCTCAAGGGTCGCAAGGACGGCCATTGCCGATCCGACCTGTGCGGAGGACGCGCCTGGGAGGCGTGGTGTTGTATTGGGCGCCGTCGGGCTTGCGGCTGAGGTCTGAAGGGGAGGGCTCGTCAGCAGTGCGAAGAGAGCGGCTGAGATGAGCAGGTAAGGCCCTCGTGTCACTCGATGAGGAACCGAACGGAGCATCCCTCCTGGAGGTGCATACAAGCGGCCCATGGCTCCGCATTATACAGCGTCAGGAGAAACGCTGCTAGTGAGGAACGCTCATCCTTCGGTTTATATTGAAACCCCTTCGGAGAGTTTCTATAATCGCGCCGGCTTTCGGGCAGAGAAAGGCGGTGGACCTCATGCTCGCCAAAGTTACGAGCGCAGCGCTCGTCGGTCTTGATGCCCATCTGGTGGATGTCGAAGTCGATATTGCCGGAGGTCTTCCCCAGTTCTCCATCGTCGGCCTGCCGGATGCGACGGTGAAAGAAAGTCGTGACCGGGTCCGGTCGGCGCTGAAGAACTCCGGATTTCATTTTCCTGCCAAGCGCATCACGGTCAATCTTGCCCCGGCCGGCATCAAGAAGGAGGGATCGGGGCTCGATCTGGCGATCGCGACGGGGATTCTCGTCGCCGAAGAGGTCATCCCGCAAGCCATGCTGGATCATCGCGTGTTGATCGGAGAGCTGTCGCTGGATGGTCGAGTGAAGCCAATCACGGGGGCGCTGTCGTTCGGGCTCGCCTGCCGGAGAGGGTATGAGCTGTTGCTTCCAGCCGATAACGGCCCAGAAGCCGCGCTGGTGGAAGGAGTGAACGCGTATCCGGTTCACACACTCCCCGAGGCGGTGGAGTTCTTGAAGGGAGGCCAGTCCATTGCCCCGAGTCTGTCGAACCGTGCCTCCCTGGAAACTCTCAGGGTTGCCGAAGACGAAGATTACACTGATGTGCGCGGCCAGGACCATGCAAAACGAGCGATCGAAGTGGCGGCGGCCGGAGGACATAATCTCTTGATGGTCGGGCCTCCCGGGTCTGGGAAGACCATGCTGGCGCGCCGGCTTCCGTCGATTCTTCCGCTCCTGGATCTCGATGAAGCGATCGAAACGACGCGAGTGCATAGTGTGGCGGGACAACTGGCTCCGGACCGTCCGCTGTTAACAATCCGTCCCTTCCGCGCTCCTCATCACAGCATTTCCGATGCCGGGCTGGTCGGCGGAGGCACGGTACCCAAGCCCGGAGAGGTGTCCCTCGCCCATAACGGCGTCCTGTTCCTGGACGAGTCTCCTGAATTCAAGCGGGGCGTGTTGGAAGGATTACGGCAACCGCTGGAGGACGGGCATGTGACACTGACGCGGGCCAGCGGATCGCTCAGGTATCCGGCCCGCTTCATGCTGGTAGCCGCGATGAATCCCTGCCCCTGCGGATACTACGGTGATCGCACAAGGCCGTGCGTCTGTACGGTGACTCAGATTCGACGGTATCGGGCGAAACTCTCCGGCCCGCTGCTCGATCGCCTGGATATCCATCTGGATGTACCTCCGGTGCCGGTGAGGGAACTGCGCACAGAACTTCCGCCCGCTGAAGGGTCGGCGGTCATCCGATCGCGAGTCGTGGCGGCCCGTGACCGCCAGCGCCGCAGGTATCGAACCGACGGCATCTATACGAATGCCCAGTTGAAGCCGCGCCACGTGAAGCGGTATTGTGGCCTCGATCAGTCGGGGCAGGAGTTGCTTGAACAGGCTATGACTAGGCTTCGGCTATCAGCTCGAGCGCATGGGCGAATTCTGCGCGTGGCCCGTACCATTGCCGATTTGGCCGCGTCTGA
>DASPGL010000032.1:0-5495 GCA_035620635.1 Nitrospira sp.
AAAGTAGGGGTCGTATCGCACCACCAAGACCCTCAGCGGGTCGCACCCATCCTCCAGCGGCACCCTCTCTTCTTCCAACATCACCGTGACCGATCTTCCCCCGGCGGGAATAAGGTGCTGCGCGATCGGCGGACGGGACCCTCGCCCTGCCACGAGGCTCCGGTACCCTGGCAGAATCAGCGTCACCCGATGGCCAAGCCGGATCAAATACCGCGGCAGGGCTCCGACAACATCGGCCAATCCGCCTGTCTTGGCGTACGGAACAGCCTCGGACGCCGCCATCACAATGTTCAAGGAATCAGCTGCGGAGGGTGAGGGCATGGAGCGATTCTGAGTTACATGTTACAAGCTGACAAGTGACCCAGTTGGAAAGTTTGAAAGTTGCAAGTTCCATGTCGCAAGTGAACCGTTCGCAAGTTTGAAAGTAAAAAGTTGTGTGGGCCTCCGAATCCCGAACCCATGAACTTTCCAACTTTCTAACTTTTCAACTTTCCAACTTTTGAACTTTCCAACTGTTCAACTGCCCAGTCCCGCTTTTCGCGCACGTCTCGCAGGAAAGACGCATCCCTATTGAACTCCCAAGGCTCCGGGAGTGTCATCGATGCGACCCTTGAATCGATCCTCATAGGCCCAGGCTTTCACAAGCTCCTGCATCTGCTCGGTCTTGAGTGCTTCCTTGTAGACGAGCCGCTCATCGAGAAACACCAGCAACCATCCACGCTCAGGATAGGCGAAGTAGACTCCCTCCCCCGCGTAGACCCCAGAATTCCATCCTTTCGGAGCCTCCCCTACCGCCACCCGGGACCGCGGAACAAGGCTGAGGTCCGACATCACAAAGAATTGAGTGAATTCGCTCCGATGATGCGGCGGTTCCCCCCAGGCATTCACCACCGCCCGTGTCGTGATCTGTTCCAAGACAAGATTGTTGGTGCGGACCAGTGCTTCCTGCTGCTCCAGCGTCGGCAACCCCTTGCAGCCTCCCGCCTCTCCCACAACCAGCACGGCGCCCAGGAGCACTAGCAGGCGCCCGGCCTTTTCACCAGGCCACCGGCGAGCCCATAGGGCGCACATCCGGCGCTGCACGCGCTGTCTCACATGAGCCTCCTGGATTTCGGTTCGATCGGCTTCACCGGTTGACAGATATCACATTGGCATAATCGTCTCAGCAGCGAATACGCGTAGATCCCGGTGTCATGGCCGTCGCTCCATTTGAACTGCAAGGCATAGCGCCCGACCGGCTCGATATCCTGCAGCATGATCAGCAGCGGCACATCGTCGGCCTTCAGCCGACGCTCTCCCGTCCATTCGTCTACACAGGCCGCGCACGGACAATGCTGCCGGAGGTAGCGAACCGGGTAGACGCCCTGATGGCCGTCGCTCCACTGAATTCCCAGGACCCCTTTGTCGAGCCATTCCATATCGCGCGGCTCGAGCGCCACCGCTGTCATGGCTTCACCTCGTAGATCCCTGAAAGGGGCTGTCGCCCTTCCAACCGGCGACTGTCCCTATTTATTATAGGAGGATAGGCACGGCTCGGCTGAGCTCGCCGAAGTCCGGCAATGCCGGAGCCAGTCCCACTCGACAGGAAATCCATCGGCGGCAGCCGCTTTCCGGCCACCACCGTCACATAGCCCTCGATCGCCTCCTCGACTTCGCGTCGTACCAGTCCGCTGGCTCTGAGTCTGGTCAGCAGCGACGGCGCCAGTCGAATGGCCTGCTGCAGCAGCGAGAGGCTCCCGCGCGAAAGGGCCACGCAGTGAACCCGTTGGCGCAACGCACAGACCGGACACACCAGCCCTCCGGCAAGCGGAGAAAATTGCGGATCGCCGGCCATCTGGAGCTTCCCGCACGCCGCGCAATGATCGGTCTGCGGACGAAACCCGATCAGGCCCAACAGCCTGACTTGAAAGAGTAACGCCGTGCAGGCGGGATCTTCGCTCCGGTGGAGCGATGCCAGCCCCTGCTCGAGCGTGTCGAACAAGCGGGGATCCGGGTCTCCATCGGGCGTCACCGCCGTCACGACATTGACCATCCGGGCCGCCGCGACCATCAGGTCGAGATCCTCCCGCAGCGACTGGAACGACCGCACCAGATCGATTTGTGAAATCCGGTAGAGTGAATCCCCCGTCTTTTCGAACAGATTGACCTGGCACAGCGTGAAGGGCTCGAGCGCCGCACCAAACCGGCTCTTCTGCCGTCTGGCTCCCCGGGCTATCGCGCGAACCTTCCCCAGGTGTTTCGCATAGACGGTGACGATGCGGTCGGCATCGCCCCACCGGCGGCTTCGCAAGATGATCGCCGTCGCCTTTACGAGCGGCATGAGGCCAGCCTCTTCTGCATGATCAGACTGAGTGAGGGACTCACGCCGGCTTCTCTCACCGGAGGTGTTCCAGGAAGAGGGTGGCCAGGGTGAGATAAATGGTGATGCCCGTGATGTCGTTGGCCGTCGTGACGAACGGACCGGCCGCGACGGCCGGATCCACCCCCATGCGTTTGAGGACCACCGGCATGATCGTGGCCATGCTGGTCGACACGAGGAACGCGATGATCAGGGACATCCCGACGACCATGCCCAGGTACCCCTCGTGCAACACCCAGCCCACCACCGTCAGAGTCAGACCGCAGGCGACCCCCATGACCAGGCCGATTTTCACCTCGCGGAAAAACACGGGCCAGATATCGGTCAGCTCGACCAGGCCGGTGGCCAATCCCCGAATAATCAGCGTCGAGGACTGCAATCCGACGTTGCCGCCCATGGCCGCAATCACCGGAATAAAACTGACGATCGCCACGACTTCCTGGATCGTATAGCGGAAATACCAGAGAATGGCACCGGACAGCAGACTTCCGACCAGATTCGTAAAGAGCCACGGCAGCCGCAGCCGCGCCGAGCCGAAGCTGGAGGACTTCGACACCGTATCTTCTTCGATGGCGCCGGCCATTTTGAGCATGTCCTCGGTCGCTTCTTCCCGAATGACGTCCACCACGTCATCGACGGTAATGATCCCCATCAGCCTGCCGTCTTTCTCCACCACCGGAATCGCCAGCAGGTTATAACTGGCCACCTGCCGGGCCACTTCCTCCTGGTCCATATCGACCGTCACGCTCATCACATCCCGCGCCATGATGTTCTTCAACGGAGTGGCGGGAGGGACCGTCAACAGCTGGCGAAGCGACAGCACCCCGACCAGGTGATCCTCCTTGTCCGTCACGTAAATGTAGAACACCATTTCCGCATCGGTGGCCTGCTGCAGCCGACGGATGGCCTCCTGCGCCGTCGCATCCTCCGGCAGGGAGAAGAATTCCGTCGTCATGATCCCGCCGGCCGTATCCTTGGGATACTTCAGAATATCGGCGACCTCGGTCGAGTCCTCGGTCTTCATCAGGGCGAGAATGTCTGTGCTGCGCTCCTCCGGGAGAAATCCGAGAATGTAGGCGACGTCGTCGGGACCGAGGTCTTTCAACAGCCAGGCCACGTCCGAGTGCAACAGATCGGCAAGGACCTGCTGAATACTGTCGCCATCGAGCTCGCTCAGGACCTGGCCGCGCTTGCCTTCGCCACGGACCAGCTCGAACACTTCCCGTTTTTCCTTGGGAGAAGACAAGTGCGTCACGACCTTCGCGACATCGGCCGGATGCATCCGCCCCAGCATTTTCGAGAGGTTCGTGATCGCGCCGCGTCGCAGCAATTTCTGGACGGACTGAAGCACGATGTCGGATTTGGTCTGTCCGCGTTCGGCCTGATCGCGCAGCACTTCGCGCAGGACATCCTTCTCCGACAGGCGCGGGCGCGCCTCCGGGGGTCGAGGGTCTGCCGGTCGTTCAGTCGGTTGCATTGTCATACTAAGTTAGAAAGTCTAAAAGTCGTCAAGTGAGCAAGTCGAAAGTCTCCAGGTCGGAAAGTCATCAGATCGAACGTCGTCGATTCGAAAAGTTACAAAGTGATCAAGTGTAAAAGTCTCCAAGTCTTGACGAAACATCAGCCTTTTTAACTTTCCACTTTCTAACTTTTCAACTGTTTAACTCTCTAATACCCCAACTCCACCAGGACCTGTTCGTTCTCGCGCCACGCTTCTTTGACCTTCACCCAGATTTCGAGAAACACCTTCATGCCGAACAGGCGCTCCATATCCTGCCTGGCCTGGGTGCCGATCGTCTTCAGGCGCGCGCCCTGCTTCCCGATCAAGATCCCCTTTTGCGTTTCTCGCTCCACCACGATCGTGGCGCGAATTCTCGCCAACTTGCCTTCCTCGACGAATTCTTCGATTTCCACCGCCGCGGCATGGGGCACTTCCTGCTCGGTCGCCTGCAGGACTTTCTCGCGGATCATCTCAGCCGCCAGCGTCCGCATGGTCTGATCCGTGACGACATCCTCGCCATACGCGGCATCGCCCGCCTCCAGGTACGGAACCGTGACCGCCAGCAAGCGATCGATATTGTCGTCAGCCTGTGCCGAAACCGGGACCACCTCGGTCCATGCGAACAGCCTGGCGTAACTCTCCACTACCGGCAGCAACTTCCGCTTGTTCACGAGATCGATCTTCGTGAGCACCAGAATCACCGGGCGTGGCCGCTTGGCCAGCGCCTCCTGCATCTGCTTGATGGCCGCCAGATCACCGGGGCCTGGCCGTCTCGTGGCGTCCATCAGCATATACAGCACATCCGCCTCTTCCAGCGTCTCGACCGCCGTCCGGACCATTCGCCGGTTCAGCAAATGCTCGGGCTTATGCAGGCCGGGGGTGTCGAGAAACGCAATTTGCGCCCCCGGCACGTGCGCGACACCCAAAATCCTGGTTCGTGTCGTCTGCGGCTTCTCCGAGACGATCGCGATCTTTTCCCCCAGCAGCCGATTCAGCAGCGTCGACTTGCCCACATTGGACCGCCCGACAATCGCCACCGTACCGAATTTCATGGCTTCCCCGGCTGCTCCTGTTTCCGATCCGGTTTGGGGGACAGCTGGTAGACTGTTTCTCCCTTGCGCACGTACCCCAACCGCTCTCTGGCCAGCTGTTCGATTTTCGCCGGATCCCGCTGTAATCGAAGCACGTCATTCCGCAACGCCGCGGTTTCGGCACGCAGCACCGCCAGCTCACGCTCCAACTGTCCGGCATGACTGCGCATCGCCACGTACCGGGGCAGCCCCATCTCACCGACAAACAGCGCGATGAGCAACCAGCCGCACGCAGCCAGACCCGCCACCTGCGCCACGGTGATCATCCGCCGTTGCCAATCCAGCCACTGCCGCCCGCGGTTTTGCTTGATAATCATCGCGCCATTCACCTAATCAGCTGACAAGTTACATGTCGCAAGTGGCGCGCTGACAAGGGAACGCGGTGACAGGCTATCACGGTGTCAGCTTGCCCTCCTGTCAGCTTGTCAGCAGTGCTAGGAATCACGCGATCCGGCTCACAGGTTACCGGTTGCACGTTCCGTGTCGCAAGCGAACAGTTCGCAAGTTTGAAAGTAAAAAGTTGGGAGGACCTCTGAATCCTGAA